>BTRB01000125.1:0-3130 GCA_036986175.1 Gammaproteobacteria bacterium | reverse complement strand
GGAGCTCGAAGAAATTGACGCGCAGCAAAACCGGGCTGCCTCCGATTATAGAAAGGCTGCCGCAGATCTTGAGAGGTTTAACAAGTTATATGCCGAGGCGCTGGTTTCACTGCAGGTCAGGCAAAATGCCCAATCAGCCAGTGACAGTGCAGCGGCGGAACTGCAGATTGCAAACTTTAATAAAAAGCTTTCGGTCATTCGCGCGCCTGGGGATGGGCGCATTCTTAAGCGATATGTTGAATCCAGTGAACTGATCAAGCCTGGCCAGCCGGTATTCCTGCTTGCATCCCGTAAGCAGGGTTCGGTTGTCAGGGTCGGTCTTATTGACCAGGATATCGTCAAGGTAAATGTCGGTGATCCTGCCAGCATTTCCCTGGATGCTTATCCCGGACGGACATTCACCGGTAAGGTTTCGGAAGTCGCATTGAGCACGGATTCAGGTGCCGGTACTTTTGAAGTTGAAATTCTGATCGATGACCAGGGATATGCATTACGTTCGGGCCTGATTGCAAGGGTGGAAATCTTACCGGAATCCGGTGATTTGCAGTTTTTCATTCCAGTTGAGTCCATTTTCAAGGCAGAAGACGGCTTTGCCACTGTTTTTGTGCTGGATGAAGAAAAAAATGTAGTGAATGCAGTTGACGTTGAAATCCTTGAGTTTTTGCAGGATGAAGTTGCCGTGCGTGGCAGCCTGAAAGCGTCAGACAGGGTGATCAAGCTTGGCGCACCGTACCTGAGTGGCGGCAGCTCCGTAACTGTTGTTGACTAGGCATCTTCATGAGGCTGCCTGTTAATGCTATTCGCAATCATCAGTTCACACTGATTGTTGTCGCACTTTTAACCCTTCTGGGTGTGCTGTCTTTCCAGACCATGCCGCGCTCCGAAGATCCGCAATTCAATTTTCCATTGGTGATTGTCACCGTGGCCTATCCGGGAACCAGTCCCCTGGATATGGAGAAACTGGTAACCGACCCGATTGAGGAAGAGTTCAATGAACTGGAAGACCTCAAGGAAATAAAAACCCGCATCATGGACGGTGTCACCATCCTGGAGGTCGAGTTCAATTTCGGCCAGGATCCGGATGAGAAATATGATGATGTCATCCAGGCCATGGCCAAGATCCGTGCAGATCTGCCGAAGCAGATTTACAGCATAGATATCAAACAGGCTTCCCCGACTGACGTCAATGTATTACAGGTTGCGTTGCTGTCAGAGGCCGCCAGTTACCGGGAAATGCGTTACCAGGCAGAGCGGCTGGAAAAAATATTCACCCGGGTTGCAGGAGTCAAACGGGCCACTGCGCAGGCATTTCCTGACCAGCAGGTGCAGGTAACTGCTGACATGGCGGTCATGCGCGAGCTTGGGTTGGGGCTATCGGTACTGAAAAACAGCCTGATGGGCGCAGCGGCCAATGTACCGGGTGGATTCGTAGATGCCGGCAGCAAGCGGTTTTCGGTCAAGACCTCCGGCGACTTTCAGTCACTGGATGAGATCAGGCGCACGGTGTTGAACCTGCCGGATGGAAGCGTCATCTATGTCGAAGACATTGCAGATGTCGGCCTGGTAGATGCGGAGCCTACCTACCTGGGTTTGTATAACGGTAAGCGGGCGGTCTTTGTTGCAGTAGAACAACGGGCCGGCACCAACATCTTCAGCGTGCTGGGTGGCCTGAAAAGGGAACTGGAATCATTCAATGCTGCATTGCCGGACACCATGGCCACCGAAATCGTTTTTGATCAATCTGTCAGTGTCAACAAACAAGTTAATGGATTCTTTATAAATCTTATGCAAGGGCTTGTATTAGTGGGTCTTATTATATTGTTTTCACTCGGTGTCAGGTCTGCGACCATCGTTCTTCTGGCGATTCCGGTATCCATGTTAATCGGCATTGCCGGGCTGGACTTTTTCGGTTTCGGGCTGCAGCAAATGTCCATCGTAGGGCTGGTCATCGCACTTGGATTACTGGTGGATAATGCGATTGTTGTCACTGAATCCATTGGCCAGAAGTTACGGCTTGGACTTCCTCCACTCGAAGCGGCAGCCGAGGGCACAGGGCAGGTTGCGTGGGCAATCGCGAGCGGCACTGCAACAACAGTTTTGGCGTTTGTACCTATGCTGATGATGCCGAGCACCGTGGGCAGCTTTATGCGCTCTTTGCCGGTTACGGTTGTGCTGGTATTGACGGCGTCCTTTTTCATTGCGGTAACACTTACACCGCTGATGGCGAGCCGTATGTTCAGGCAACGCAAAGCAGGGGCGCCTGGCAGTGGTCGCAATTTTGTTCAGAAACAGCTGGAACGTCTTTCCAGTGAACACTATAAGGCAGCATTGAAAATTGCGCTAAAACACCCGCTGTGGGTTATCGCAGTTGCGGTGATATTGTTTGCGGGCAGCCTGGCACTGTTTCCAAAAGTAGGCGTCAGCCTGTTTCCCAAGGCCGAGAAACCCCAGCTGCTGTTGAATATCGAATTGCCCCAGAGCAGCAGTTTTTACGCTACACAGGCGCTGACGACCCGAATTGATGAACAGGTTCGCTCCTATTCGCAGGTCAAGGCAGTGGCTGCGAATATCGGCCGGGAAAACCCGAGTGTTTACTACAACGAGTTCCCGGGCGGTGAGTCGGCCAACAAGGCACAGTTGTTTATCATCCTGAACGAACTGGAGCGGCCGGAACTGCAACAACTGGTCGAAGATCTGCGCCGTGATTTTGCAGTCGTGCCTGGTGCCAAAGTCAGCGTGAAGGAGTTTCAACAGGGTCCGCCGGTAGAAGCACCCATAACGATCCGCGTGTTGGGGGATGACCTTGAGTTATTGCAACGCGCTGCCGCAGATATTGAGCAACTGATACTGGCAACACCCGGTACGGTCAACGTGGATAATCCAATGGGCCGGCCCAAGCTGGACCTGGATATTAACATCCACCGCGACAAGGCCGCATTGCTGAATGTATCTGTCAGCAGCATCGACGACACGATCCGCACCAGTCTCATGGGTAGCGGTGTCGGCAGTTATCGTGACCAGAACGGCGATGACTATGACATCATGATCCGCCTTGACAGAGCAGCAACGCCGAATATTGATAACCTGAATGACTTGCTGGTCATGGCCAACGATGGTTCTTTCGTACCCT
>BTRB01000124.1:0-3214 GCA_036986175.1 Gammaproteobacteria bacterium | reverse complement strand
CCACATCATTCATTTTGCCACGGAAATTCAAGCGGTCCATATTGATACCACCCACGGTTTTGTTCAACGGGTAGGCCGGTTTTGCGGCATATGCCTGCGAACCCAGCAGACCGGACTCCTCGGCTGTTACCGCCAGGAAACCTACGCTGCGCCGTGGTGGTGATGGCAGGGCAGCAAATGCCTGGGCAATTTCCAGCAATCCGCCGGTACCACTGGCATTGTCCTCGGCACCATTGAATATGAAATCGCCTTCCTGACCTGGTTCGTGCGGCGCCGTTCCGAGGTGATCCCAATGGGCCATATAGATGAACAACTCGTCCTTCCGGTCGCTGCCGGTAAGAACAGCACCAACATTGAAAGATTCTGCGCGCTTAATGGTGTTCCTTATGTTGACGCTGGCTGACAAACCCATGGAGTATGGCTTAACGGAGGCTTTTGCCGCAATTGCTGTCAACTCATCAAGATCCATGCCGGTAAAATCAAAAATTTCTTTGGCTGTCTCATATTGCAGCCAACCCTGTACCTTCACCTGGTCCATATTGTTGTTTTCTGTAGCCAGGTGAAATTGAGGGCCTTTCCAGCCGTCTTCCACTACGTTCCAGCCATAAGCGGCAGGCGCGGTCTGGTGAATGATCAATGCGCCGGCAGCACCCTGGCGGGCGGCTTCTTCATATTTATAAGTCCAGCGGCCGTAGTAAGTCATGGAGTTGCCATTAAACAATTCAGGATTCTGGGTGGCATAACCCGGATCATTGACCAGCATAACCACGGTTTTGCCTTTTACATTGATGCCTTCGTAATCATTCCAATCATATTCCGGTGCGACAATGCCATAACCAACCCACACCAACTCACTGCGGTTCAAACTGATTTCTTCAGCCACCTGGGGGCTACTCAGCATAACCTCGGAGCCGTAAGCAAAGGAATGCACGTCGCCCTCCATGTTACTGATGCTCAGCGCCATGTTTGGGTCGGCTTCAATGGAAACCAGTGGAACAGCCTGGCGGTAACTATCCCCAAACATGGGCTTCAGGCCCATGCTCTTAAATTGTTTTTCCAGGTAGTCAAGCGTCAGGCGTTCGCCTTCCGACATGGGCGCGCGACCACCAAACTCATCCGAGGCCAGCGTGGAAACACGCTCAAGTAAACCGGCGGAATCGATCTGCTGGATGCCCTCCGTATTTGAGTTGCTGTCTGCCGCCTCCAAGGGTTCAAGTCCCAGCGAAAGCATGATGGTCAGTGTACTGATTGCCAGCAAAAGGGAAGGGGAATTACAAGTGCTCATGCGAATCTCCGGGCTTTGATTTTTGTTCTGACATGCAAAAAAGTATAAATCAAATACTTTACTGTTACCGAATAATCCGGGGTTCCGGCTGTAATTCAACAGCATATCGATCCTTGACGGAATCACCGATGGCATTGGCAAGCTCGAGTAAATGCAGGCCACTGGCATGGCCATGATTCACCAGCACCAGTGCATGTTGCTCCGAAACGCCTGCATCGCCCTGACGGTGTCCTTTCCAGCCACATTGTTCAATCATCCAAGCGGCACTGAGCTTGGCTCTTTGGTTGTCCCTGGCATATACGGGCAAACCGGCAAAGTCTTTTACCAGCAGATCTGCAACTGCACGGTCAACCACCGGGTTCTTGAAGAAGCTGCCGGCGTTTCCGATGACTGCGGGATCAGGCATTTTACGCTGGCGTATACGAATGACGGCATCGCTGACCTGCTTTGCCGTGATTTCGTTAACGGGTCCGCTGATGCCCATGGTCTGTAGCTCTTCCCTGATACCGGCATAGTCCAGTTTTGCTGTGAATGTACGTTGCAGACGCAGGCGGATGCGGGTAATCAAAAAGCGATCGGCATCGACAGATTTGAAGCGACTGTCGCGGTAGCCAAAATGGCAGTCATCGTGCTTGAAGTCCCGCCATTGGCCGCTTTTAAGTTCCAGTGCCTGAAGTGATTCAATGAAATCGGCCAGTTCCACACCGTAGGCACCGATATTTTGTATTGGAGCAGCGCCGACCCGGCCGGGTATAAGGGACAGGTTCTCGATTCCGCTCAAGCCCTGCTCCAGGCTCCACAACACCAGTCGGTGCCAATTTTCCCCACCGCAGGCCTCGATCAGGACTTCACTATCTGAATCTTCAACAATCCTCTTTCCGCATACATGGTTTAGTACCACGGTGCCATCGACATCATCGGCAAACAGGACATTGCTGCCGCCACCGAGTATCAGATCACGTTCGCTATCAAAATGGTGATCGGCCATAAACACCTGCAGGTCCTGCCCGGATTCGAGTTCAAGTAACTGGCCTGCACGGGCCTCGACAGAAAAGCTGTTGAGGTGTTTCAGTGAAGCGTTTTCGGAACGCTTCATACCTGCGACCGCACTGCAGAAATGGCCTTCAGACAATCAACCACCAGGCCCGGTCCCCGGTACACAAATCCGGTATAAAATTGCACCAGGTCAGCACCGAGGCGTATTTTCCCGGCTGCGTCTTCACCCTGGGTGATGCCACCGGTACCAATCAGGGCGATTTCTGCCGGCAGGGCAGCGCGGAATGCTGCCAGTACGTGGTTGGCTTTGTCCTTGACAGGTGCGCCGCTGAGCCCTCCTTGTTCGTCGGCGTACCGCAAGCCCTTTACGGCTTCGCGGGAAACTGTCGTGTTGGTTGCAATCAAACCGTCGAATTCGTTACTGGCAACGACTCTGGCGAATTCCGGTATTTCATGGTCTTCGAGATCCGGTGCAACCTTGACGACCAGAGGTACACGGTTCTCATACTCATTAGCTAATTGCTGTCGCCTGCTGTTTATCGCTCCCAGCAACTCGTCAAGCCGCTCAGCACCCTGTAAATCACGTAGCCCTCTGGTGTTCGGTGATGAAATATTGATCGTGATGTAATCAGCGTGCGGGTAAACTTTTTCTAAACATATGAGGTAGTCTTCGGCTGCCGTTTCATTGGGTGTATCCGAATTCCTGCCGATATTGATGCCCAGGATGCCTTTGAACTTGCGTTTCTGAACCTGTCGAACCAGGTGATCCACACCCTTGTTGTTGAAACCCAGCCGGTTGATCATCGCGTTGGCTTTTTCGAGACGAAATACGCGCGGTCTGGGGTTACCTGCTTGTGGTCGCGGTGTGACCGTACCGATTTCGATGAACCCGAAGCCCACACTACCCAGTGCATCAATGTAGTCGCCGTTTTT
>BTRB01000123.1:0-3349 GCA_036986175.1 Gammaproteobacteria bacterium | reverse complement strand
AACGGCAGCTATGGTGTAGTCAACGCGGTTGCATCCCGGCAGATGGTTGCCCGCAACCGCATTATTATTACCCACGAGTTGATGCATATTCTTGGCGCCAGCGATAAATACAATCCTTTCACCGGGCAACCAGTCTCGCCGGAAGGCCTGGCTGATCCGTCAAGATCACCCTTGTACCCGCAAAAACGGGCTGAAATTATGGCTGGCCGCATTGCCACATCCACCAGCGACTGGCGTCGGCCTGCCAGTTTGAAATCCGTCGTGGTTGGATCCGCTACCGCTACTGAGATTGGCTGGTTGGAAAGCCCGTAATGAATCTCTCCTACTCGGTTACCCTGTAGTTGCTTGCGTTTTTCTTGACAAACATGGCACCAAGCCACGGCAGGTGGCGGTTTATCCATACCAGGGTCTTGTATTGTCTGCCGGGGATCACCGGTGATTTGACCTTGTCTTCAGACATGGCTTCCAGGGCGTCACGGACTACCACATTGGCCTCGAGCCATAAATAGGATGGAAGCTTGTCGACCATACTGCGGATATTGGCGACATCATGAAATTCACTGCGGGTAAAACCGGGGCACAGTGCGGTTATTTTCACACCGGTGTCTTCATTTTCCAGTCTCAGTGATTCACTGAATTTGATCAGAAATGACTTGCTCGCACCATACAGCGTATGACCGGCACTGGACGGTATCAGTGCTGCAACCGATGCGACGTTGACGATATAACCACGTCCGCGCTCCCGCATACCGGGGAGCAATCGCCAGGTCAGTTCGCAAACGGCAGTTATCATTACCTGGATAAAATCTGCGTGTTCCTGCCAGTCAGGAACATGGAAACTGCCCGGTAAACCATAACCCGCATTGTTCACCAGGTACTCGATTGCCACATTCTCTTCTTCCAGACGTTTGACGATGTCCTGGCTGGCGGTCCTTTGCGACAGATCGGCAGTAATGATCAGGCTGTTGGTGCCGTGTGAAGTTTTAACTTCGTCCGCTATTTGCTGAAGTCTGTCTGCGCGGCGGGCGACCAGAACCAGTTGATAACCCTTCGCTGCCAGTTGCCGGCAGAATTCAGACCCAATACCTGCTGATGCACCGGTGACCAGTGCCCAGGGTTGCTGCTTTCCCGGTGCAGTGTCTTGTTGATCCATAATCTTGACCTATATCAATTCGAATTAGTCGTCATGCTACTACAATTTCGTGCGGGCGCTGACCACGCACTATCCGCCATGCAGTCCAACCGCTGTGCTGGTCTGTCAATTGGCCCGTTTCGGACTTGCGTAGTGTTCAGTGCATGGGTATGCTTGCGCGCCCGAATAGTCTATGCCGGAAAAGGTTTTAACGATGAGAAAAATACTGGTTGCTGGAAACTGGAAGATGCATGGTTCTAAAGCCATGGTTCGCTCTCTGCTCGATGGCTTACTGGCTGGCAGTTCAGTCGATGGACACGCCGACCTGGCCGTGTTCCCTTCCTTCTCCCACCTTTCGCTGGCGGAATCCATTCTTTCCGGTAGTCATATCAAATGGGGCGGACAAACCCTGAACCCGAATCCACAGGGCGCCCATACCGGTGAAACCAGCGGCGCCATGTTGGTGGATATGGGCTGTCATTACGTACTGGTCGGCCATTCAGAGCGCCGCGCGCTGTATGGTGAAAGCGATCAGGATGTGGCCGAGCGATTCAGGGCTGCATTGGCCGCCGGGCTTGAGCCCGTGCTGTGTGTTGGTGAAACACTTGCAGAGAGGGAAAACGACCTGACTGAAAAGGTGGTTGGACGCCAGATCGATGCGGTGATAGATGGAAGTGGAATAGACGCGTTCAGTCGTGCAAAAATCGCCTACGAACCGGTCTGGGCGATCGGCACCGGGCTGACGGCAACACCGCGGCAAGCACAGTGTGTGCATGCATTTATACGTGACAAATTATCATCTCTCAATGGTATAATAGCCGGCCAAATACAAATTCTTTACGGCGGCAGTGTGAATGGTTCCAATGCCGCCGAATTGTTTGCCCAGAGTGACATTGACGGTGGGCTTGTTGGAGGAGCTTCGCTGACCGCTGAAGATTTCCTTGCAATTTATAACGCCACCGCTTGAAGGCTGGGCGCTAATACGGAAAAAAGCATGCAGGTTTTAAATATTTTTCATGTGCTCATTGCCATTGCACTAATCGCTTTTATCCTGGTTCAGAAAGGCGCTGGTGCTACCGCCGGTGCTGCATTTGGTAGTGGCGCATCCGGTACCGTGTTTGGTGCACGGGGAGCAGGCAATTTTCTTTCACACAGCACCTGGGTGTTGGCGACATTTTTTTGCGTGATCAGCCTGACCATGGCAGTGTTGGCCTCTCGCATGAGCCTGGCACCGGAAACCGACCTGGGTGTAGTTGCATCAACCCAGGTTATTGAACAGGCAACTGAGCCTTCCGCTTCAGATTTGCCAACAGCAAATTTACCCCTGACAGTTGAATCTGTTGACTCCTTAGACGTGCCCTCCCTTGATACTGTGAGTGCACAGCCCGCAGCAGAACAAAGCGCGGGTGATTTGCCTGCAATAGGGTCCGAAGCGGGAACAGCAGAGGAAACCGCCGAGACTGGCGACGGCTCTTGAGGTAGCGAACAGAATTGCCCAAGTGGTGGAATTGGTAGACACGCTATCTTGAGGGGGTAGTGACGGAAGTCGTGCCGGTTCGAGTCCGGCCTTGGGCACCATTTTATTACTGCGGGTGGCAACTGGTTAACTTTCCGGGGGCCATCCGAAAATCGAGACTGGAGTATGCTTGCACAATACCTGCCAATTCTGATTTTCCTCGGCGTTTCCACAATCATTGGTATGGCACTGGTTGTTATCGGTGGTTTGCTGGGCCCCAATAAACCGAGCGCCAGCAAGCTGTCACCTTATGAATGCGGCTTCGAGGCCTTTGAAGATTCCCGCATGAAATTTGATGTACGCTTCTACCTGGTGGCGATCCTGTTTATTATTTTTGATCTTGAAATTGCATTTTTCCTGCCCTGGGCCGTAGCCCTTGATAGCCTCGGCCTGTTCGGGCTGGCAGCGATGTTCGTATTCGTTCTCGAATTGGTCATTGGCTACATCGTGATCTGGAAGAGAGGTGCACTTGAATGGGAATAATGTATCCGGACAGGTCCGCTGAACTGGGTGAGATAGACGATATCCTCAGGCCGAATGCTGACAGCAACCCTTTGTTGGATCGTGGCGTTGTCACCACCACGCTTGATACCCTGATCAACTGGGCACAAACGGGTTCCATGTGGCCGGTAACTTTCGGGCTTGCCTGTTGTGCGGTGGAAATGATGCAGGCCGGTGCTGCGCGTTACGATCTCGATCGC
>BTRB01000122.1:0-3478 GCA_036986175.1 Gammaproteobacteria bacterium | reverse complement strand
AGCCGGCGACTTCAACCAGTACTTCACCCTCACGCGGGTTTTCAATGGCGGCTTCAGTTTCTGCCATGGGTTCATCAGCTGCCCGCATCTCCCAGCGGGTAATCGTATGCGTCATTCTTTACTCCAGTATTGTCGGGGGATCCAGATCATCATCCCAGTCGTCATCCGGTTTTGGGAAGCGCTCCTGCCACTGCTCAAGCAATTCAACGTGCTCTTGCTCCTCGGCGACCAGCTCGCGGGCCATCTTCTCAACCTCTTTATCGGTCGCGTTGTTGGCCACATGTTTGAAAAATGCAACCGCCCGCTGCTCACCCTGTTTAGCCAGTTCAATGGCATGCCAGGGTTGCATCAGGTAATGGGCATCCTCCAGAAACCCGCCTTCCGGAGATTCGCCCTGATCGATCCAGTCAAACTCCCAGGCAAGCAAATTCGGCAGTTCTTTACCACGCGACGCCCGTCTGACATTCTCAACGTGCTTGCCTTCGATCTCGGCAAGCTTGTAAAACAAATCAGCCACTTCGTGATTATTGTGGACTTCCATCTGCTCAGCCAGCTCGGTAAACCGTTCGACTGCTTCTTCCTCCAGTGCCAGCGAGTAGGCCAGCAGTTCTTCGGTTGTACCTATGAGCTGCGTCGGGTTGCGTGTGTTGTCGGTCATAACCGGAACTCCTCATCCAGCTCTGCAATATTGTCGATACCGGGTTCAAGCAGGGGTTGGTAAGGCGGCCGGTTGCCCTTGAAAAGCACACCGGTAAACAGGCCCTTATCCGTCAACAACCGCCGTGCTGCACGGGCTGGATCCGAGGTTGCCTCAACCGGAGCAGGCTGTACCAGTTTCTTCCAGTCCCGTTGCTCCGGACGGAACGTCACGCAAGGGCTGAGTACCTGCACCAGGGAAAAACCGGGATGCCTGATCGCTTCCACAATGGTCCTGGCCGTACCGTTTTGATCAGAACTCGAACAGCGGGCTATAAAGTTGGCCCCCGACGCCAGCGCGATGACCAACGGCTGGAAAGGATTGATACCGGTACCACTGGGTGTCAGCTTGCCCTTTTCCCAGTTCGGCTCGGTGGTCGGTGATGCCTGACCCTTGGTCATGCCATACACCTGGTTGTCCATGACAATATAGGTCATATCCGGGTTTCGCCGGCAGGTATGCAAAAAGTGATTGCCGCCGATGGAAAAGCCGTCGCCGTCACCACCTGTGGCAATGACGGTCAAGTCCGGGCGCGCCACCTTGAGGCCGGTGGCCAGCGCCAACGCACGCCCATGTACACCGTGGAATCCGTAAGTACTCAGGTAGGTCGGCATTCTTGATGAACAACCGATGCCTGAAATAATGGCTACATTCTCAGGCGCTATCTGTAAACCTGAAAGTGCCTTGGTCAATGAGCCAAGCACGGTGAAATCACCGCAGCCCGGACACCAGACCGGTTTGATACCTGACTTGTATTCACGCGCTTTGAGACCTGTGCCTGTGGTCGCATTTGTCATGATTTATCACCCCCACACCAATCTGCCAGCTGCTCAATGATTTCGCCCGGCTTGAATGCCAGCGGACCAGGCCGGTTGAATACCCTGACCTCACCCGGTAAATCGTAAGCTGCTCTGAGGTAGCGGTAAAACTGCTTCGAGTGGCTTTGTTCTACAATCAGTATCCGTTTTATACCTTCAAGTGCGGCGCTCATATCCTCCGGCCGCTCCGGTGCCAGCAGGCGGATTGCCAGCATTTTTATATCTGCGCCATGCGCACGCAGACGGGTTAACGCCTCCCTGACCGGCCCGCAGGCTGATCCCCAGGTAATGACCATGGTGTCACCCGTGCCATCAATATCGGCCCAGTGTTCACCATAATTGAAACCGGTGATTTTGTTACTGCGTTTATCCAGCTGGGCCAGGTGGTCAGCGTACAAACTCGAAGGAGCGCCGGCCTCGGTGTGCTCCAGGCCGTCCGCGGTGTACTGCCCGCCCGGCTGGCCGGGTATGGTCATGGGCGATACGCCGGTTGCGCCGATGGCATAACGCTGGTAGGTCTCTCCCTGGAGTTTTTCCTCACCGGGTTCCGGCACCTCCCGTTTGGCCAAAAAAGCAATATCCGCCGGCGCGTTCACAATGGCCCGTGTCTGGCCCAGAGACTGGTCCGACAACACAATGGCGGGTGCCTGCATCGCTTCAGCCAGGTGGACCGCCCATTGGGTTGTAAATATGCAATCAGTTAACGAGGTCGGTGCCAGCACCAGGTGCGGCGCGTCTCCATGCAGGCCATTGAGCGCGATATTCAAGTCTGTTTGTTCGTTCTTGGTTGCAATTCCGGTAGACGGGCCGCAGCGCATGACATCCAGCACCACGACCGGCACCTCTGCACAAACGGACAGGCCAATAGACTCGGTCATCAGTGCCAGGCCCGGACCCGAGGTTGCCGTCAACGAGGGCTTTCCTCCAAAAGAAGCGCCTATGATCTGGTTAATAGATGCCAGCTCGTCTTCGGCCTGCACCAGCACACCACCGAGCTTCGGCAGGCTGGTTGCCAGCCATTCCAGAACCTCAGTCGCTGGGGTAATCGGGTAGGCCGCTACAAAACGTACGCCGCCACGCACTGCACCCAGACCTGCCGCCTCGTTACCGGTGATGCTCCAACGCTCCCCGTCAGGCACTGCAACAATTGGCGGTCCGGTAAACGCGGGCAAATCAACGGCGGCAATAAAACCTTCCTTTACACAGGCCCGGCTGGCTTCCAGTGCATCCGGCCCCTTGGATTTTAGTGCTTTGTCAAGGATCCTGTTGATTGATGATTCAGGCAGGCCGATTACGCGGGCCAATACGCCCAGTGCAATCATATTCGGTCGGCCACCTTTGACTGCCTTGGCCATTTTCTTCATTGGCAGGTCGATCTCGCGGGCCGCTGTTTCAGGCAATGTGGCGTTGCGTCTGCCACCCGCCATGTCGCAAATGATGACACTGTCATCACGTAATGGTATTTCAGCGACAAACCTGCCCAGGCTGCCCGGGTCAAGCGCCAGCACCAGATCAAAACTGTCGTCATGCGATTCCAGTGGTTCATTGGATACACGGAGCAAAGCGGCGGCTTCGCCACCACGGATTTGCGGCCCGGCGGAACGCGTCATAATTCCATACCAGCCGGCCTTGCCGGCGGCTTCCAGCAACATGCTGCCGCAGGTCATGACGCCCGACCCGCCACTGCCACTCAATGCGATGGATAAACTCTGACGACTCATTTCAGCTACTCCCGGATATTCATCTTGAACGAATGCCCTCAAACAGATATGCATTATATTACCACTTATAAACTATAAAACACTAGTATTTATGATAAAGAGCAGTATAATACATGCAATTCGATATTCTACGTACTGATGAACACATCACAGGATACCCAAAGTCATGTCTACAACGACTGAGATTTCCTCACAAACAGCACCCGAAAATCTGATTGACCACAACCTCACAGATGCGCCGA
>BTRB01000121.1:0-3666 GCA_036986175.1 Gammaproteobacteria bacterium | reverse complement strand
GGCGCCGAGCGCTTGATGGGCTCGATATTAAAATTCACCCTGCCCGGTGGCTGGTATGTACCCGGTATGGGGCTGGCATCCGGCCTGGCGCTGGTCATCCTGATCGGCATGTTGTCCCATGTCCTGATCTTTCAGAAACTGTTCAATCTCGGCGAAGCGATTTTCCACCGCCTGCCGCTGGTCAAAACTATCTACACCGCCATTAAAGACTTTATCGACTACCTGAATCCGGACAAAGACAGCGAAATGGGTAAGGTCGTATTGGTGCAGCTACCCGGCCAGTCATTCCAGTTGATGGGCTTTATCACACGTGAACAATTTGATGACCTGCCGTTTACACCAACAGCTGAAGATCCGGTGGCCGTGTATATGCCAATGAGTTATCAGATCGGCGGATATACCCTGTTTTTGCCCCGCAATGCGCTGACCCCGCTGGATATCCCATTTGAACAGGCTATGCGGTTGGTTCTGACCGGGGCGGTCACCAAAAAAAGGGACATCGAAAACGAATAAACAAGGGGGGTCAGGCCACCTGCTTCACGCCATTCAACTTGAGTGCGGCCAGCAATCCGTGCAACACCAGGTCAGGCACCACTTGATCAAACAAATCGGTATCGCCAAACAGGGTCGCAAAACCACCGGTGGCGATCACTCTGGGGCGTTGTCCTGCGAACTCTTCGAGCCTGATGCACTGAATGATTTTCTGGAGTGCGCCCAGGTGGCCAAAAAACAAACCTGACTGAATGCTTTCAGCCGTGGTACGTCCAAGGCAGACTTCCCTTCGTCCAATTTCAACGGAGCCCAGTTTCGATGTGCCACTCTCAAGTGCCTGCATGGACATTCGCAACCCGGGCAGGATAACCCCGCCCATGTAGGTACGCTCTTTACCGATGGCACACAACGTGGTGGCCGTGCCCAGATCAACAATAATCAGGTTTTCGCCTGGGAATAACTCGATTCCGGCAATGGCGTTGGCAATGCGGTCCGTACCCACTTCCAGCGGGTTTCTGTATTGAATCTTGAGACCGGTTTTGACCCCGGCCTGCAAAATGAACGGCCGGATACCAAAGTATTTCTGACAGGCGGCCGCCAATGGATAAACCATTTCCGGCACCACGCTGCACATGGCGATGTGGCTTACCTGATTGGGGTCAATGCCGTTTTCCTGTAATACGGAGCGGAAAAACAGACCGAATTCATCCGAAGAAGAACCCATTTTTGACGACTTGCGAAAAGTCAGCAAGGCCCGGTCAGACTCGTACACACCACCATAAATATGGCTGTTGCCTACATCAAGACATAACTTCATCAGGCTGTTCCCACAAGTTCATTGCCATGAGTTCATTAATTGTCCTGGCCAATGCTTTACTGTCCACGCAATGCACCGGTTCCAGTGATGATGCGTACAGATAAAACGGATGAGCTGTCTGGCTGATCTCTGACAAGTCATTGTGCACGACAGCATCAACCCCTGAATCATCAAACTGTTTTCTGATGGCTGCAACGCGCTGCTTCGGGTCCTTAGTAGCGGTCAGCTTGAAGCCGATAACCCGCAATGCCGGATTACCGGACCAGCTTTTCAAGCTATCCAACAACTTCGGGTTAGGTTTCAAATGCACAACAAGATCGGATTCTGACGACAACTTACGCGTGCAGTGATCCACTGCTGTACGCTCGCCAGATTCGACCGATGCTACGCTGAAATCGCTGACTGCGGCAGCATGAATAACCACATCGTATCCGCCAGATCTGAGTAATACCCGCAACTGGGTCTCCAAGTCCGCAAAACTGTAGTAGGACTCGATCCTGTTTACCGAGACTGGCTGTACCGCATCTTCAGCCCCCAGCCAGGTCACTGTATGTCCGGCAGCTACCAACTCCTCTGCCAGGCGTGATGCAGTGTGGCCACTACTGATATTGCCGATATAACGCACCGAATCGACAGGCTCCCGCGTACCACCGGCCGTTATCAGGATTCGCTTTGTGTTTGCCTGTTTATCAAAGGTCCGCAGGCGCTCAACCGTTTGCAAAATTTCAACCGGCTCAAGCATCCGGCCTTCACCCTGCTCACCACAAGCGAGTTCGCCATTGGCGACGGGCAGCACATGAATACCCCATTGTTTTAACCGGTTAACGCTTTCCTGCGTCGCCGGATAGCGCCACATGCGCGTATTCATTGCCGGCACAATGAGCATGGGTTTGCCTTGCCCGTAAGCGGCTTGCCACACTGTGCTTACGACATCATCGGCAATTCCGGCTGATAGTTTGTTGATAAGATTTGAAGTCGCAGGTGCTGCAATCACGATATCGGCCCACTTTCCGAGCGAGATATGCTCCATAGCCTGTCCGGGTGCGAATACGTTGTCGAACACCGTTTCGGCACCCAGTCCCTGCAAGCTGGCTGTACCTACAAATTCAGTCACACTGCGGGTGCAGACTACACGCACCTTGTGACCCCGCCTGGTCCACTCCGAGATCAGCGATGATGCTTTGGCACAGGCGATTGAGCCTGACATCAACAACAGGATGTTGGGCCAAATCCGCGTAGTTTCAGATCCGGACATTATCTATCAATCTCGTGTTTCCAAGCCGGGCAGCGGCCACACGGCGGCCGGCAATATCCTCAACATAGTCCACGTCGAAGCCCTTGCTCGTCAGTGTGTCCCTGGCCTGTTGCGCTGACTTGCTTTGTTTCAACGCAGCATACAGGAGCGGTGCTTTTTTCCTTTGCCGCGTATCGAGCCGTTGGTTACGCGAGCTCATGGCCAGACCGTCTGCCTCACGTACCGTCGCGCAGGCTACGATATTCACCGGCACAAAAAATGCCGCTGCCATGTCTCGGATCAGTTGCAACTGCTGGTAATCTTTTTCACCAAAATAGGCATTGTCAGGCCGGACCAGGTTCAACAGGCGCATCACAACAGTCAGTACACCGTCAAAATGACCCGGACGGCAGGCACCACACAGTCGCTGGCTGAAATCACTCTCAGTTACCTTGAAAAGATAATCATCGGCATAGATTTGTGCTGCATCCGGTATTAGCACCGCATCAACGCCGGCTTTTTCAAGTTGCTGCAGATCCCCGGGGCCACCTATCGGGTACGCCTCAAAATCATCATTGTCGTCAAACTGCTTCGGGTTGATAAATACACTGACAACGGTGAAAGCATTGTTTTCCCGGCTGGTTTCTACCAGCGACAAATGCCCCTGGTGTAAAGCACCCATGGTCGGTACAAAACCCAGCGGATTGGTCTGCACGGAGGCACGAAATGTTTGCCATTGAGCAATGGATGTGAATATTCTCATTGCTCGTAGCTCTCATCAGCCGCCGGAAAATGGCCATTTTTTACTTCGCGGGCATAGGCATTGAAAGCATCCAGCCACAGAGAACGGCCATCAAGATATGTGCGTACGAATTTTGGTTTGAAATCACTGGTTAACCCCAGTAAATCCTGCATAACCAGCACCTGTCCATCTGTACCGGCACCGGCACCTATACCGATCGTGGGGATATTCAGCGATTCTGTGATTTCAGCGGCCAGGCGATCAGGAACGCATTCGAGCACGAGGGCAAAACAACCGGCTTGCTCACAAGCCATTGCTTCTTCCCTGAGTATCTCTGCTGCACGCTCACCACGCCCCTGTACACGGAAACCACCCAACTGG
>BTRB01000120.1:0-3693 GCA_036986175.1 Gammaproteobacteria bacterium | reverse complement strand
TCGGTAAACACACCGGTTATGAGCCAGGCCCGAAAAGGATGGAGCATCCGATGATGGTCTCCCCGGATAAATCCGTAAGGATCGACGGCTGGAGGCTGGTGGCTTCAGGGCTTACGGCAGTCTGGGCGACCGAAAACACCCGCAATGCATTGTTTGATGCTGTCGAACGCAAGGAGATCTATGCCACGACAGGCAGCCGCATGGGTGTGCGTTTCTTCGGTGGCTGGAAATTCACAGACAAGGATATTAACAGCCGTTCCCCGGCCTTTACCGGTTACCGGAAAGGCGTACCAATGGGCGGTAATCTGCCGGCAAAACCGAAAAAGGTCAAAGCGCCCACCTTTATGGTTTATGCCCTGCGTGACCCGATTGGCGCTAACCTCGACCGCATCCAGATCATCAAGGGCTGGATGGACAGCAAAGGCAATACCCATGAGAAAATCTACGACGTAACCTGGTCGGGGAACCGAAAGATCAATAAACAAGGAAAACTACCGGCAGTGGGCAATACCGTGGACGTAAAAAATGCAAACTGGACCAACACCATCGGTGCTTCAGAACTTGCAACCGTGTGGACCGACCCGGATTTTGATCCTTCTCAGTCCGCTTTCTACTACGCGCGGGTGATCGAGATTCCGACACCCAGATGGTCGACCTATGATGCTTTCCGTTTCGGTATTTCGATTCCGGAAGGTGCGCCGACATCGACTCAGGAACGCGCCTACAGCTCGCCGATCTGGTATTCGCCGGAAACCTGACCCGGTCTGGGAATGTTAATGAAATGGCTACGCGACCCCCTGCTGCATTTTTTGCTGCTCGGGGTCGCGCTCTTTATCCTTTATGGTCTGCAAAATGATCAGCCTGCCGATGATTCCAACCGCATCGTAATCAGCGAAGCAGATATTGACCGGCTGCTGACGCTGTGGGAGAAAAGGTGGCAACGCCCGCCAACCCCCGCGGAGATAGACGGCGTGATCGCAGCGCAGGTGCGCGAGGAAGTTTTGTATCGTGAAGCGCTGGCGATGGGGCTGGACCAGGGCGACTCTGTCGTTCGCCGGCGCCTGGCACAAAAGATGGAATTCATTTTTTCCGACATCGCCTCACAAGCCGAGCCGAATGAAGACGAGCTTATTGCTTACCTTGAGGCGCACGCGGACAGCTTCGAGGTACCAGCACGTATCAGTTTCGTTCAGGTTTATTTGAATGCGGCCCAGCGTGGCGAGCAGGCGAATGAAGATGCGGCACGGTTGTTTGACGAACTGAAGAAACCGGATTCAACGATTGATTTTTCCGCTGCTGGGGACGCGTTCATGTTTGGCCAACAGCATCTGGACCTTACCAGGCGCCGCGTAACGGCGCTGTTCGGCGAACAGTTTGCGGAGCAGGTTTTTAACCTGTCCGTCGGCGGTTGGCAGGAACCGGTTACTTCTGCCTATGGTCTGCACCTGGTCAGAGTTGACAAAAAATCAGAGGCCAGCACCCCGCTGCTGGCTGAAGTTCGCGACAATGTGATCAATGAGTGGCAGAACCAGCAGCGTAAAACTGTAAATGAGCAGTTTTACCAGGGCCTCAGGACGCGTTATGAGGTAATTGTTGAAGATTATACTGCGCAAAACGGCACTACCAGAATCAGTTATTCGGGCAACGTGCAATGATACAAAAAGCCATTGTCGTGCTGCTGTTATTGTGCTCTGCAACCACATCTTTTGCTGATGAGATTCGGCCAGGCTACCTGGAACTCAGAGAGAGCAGCCAGGATGTTTTTTCCGTGCTATGGAAGGTGCCGGCCAAAGGCAACCGAAAACTGAGCTTACAGGCACGGCTGCCGGAAAACTGCAAAAATTCGACCCAACCGAGCACTAAATTGATCAATGCTGCTTATATACAGCGCTGGCTGGTCGTTTGTGACGGCGGGCTTGCGGATAAAACACTTTCAATTAGTGGCTTGAAATCAACCAGCACCGATGTCCTGCTACGGCTGGAATTTATCGATGGAACATCACAGTCTGTACTGCTTACGCCGACAAAAGAATCATTCAGTATTCCGGCCAGGCAAGGTTCTCTGGAAATTGCCGCCACCTACACCTGGCTGGGTATTACCCATATTCTGACGGGTATGGATCACCTGCTCTTTGTCTTTGCCCTGTTGCTTATTGTCAACGGCATGCGGCGATTATTGTGGACTATCACGGCCTTTACCCTTGCCCACAGTCTTACCCTGGCAGGTGCAACACTGGGCCTTGTCAATGTACCCCAGGCACCGGCGGAAGCCATCATCGCCTTAAGTATTTTGTTCCTGGCGATTGAGATAGTGCACGGCAAGCAGGGAAGAAAGGGTGCAGCCGCGCGCTGGCCCTGGCTGGTGGCATTTGTTTTTGGCCTGTTGCACGGCTTTGGTTTTGCCGGGGCGTTGGCCGAAGTTGGTTTGCCGGAGCAGGCGATTCCCCTCGCTCTTGTTTTTTTCAATGTAGGCGTGGAACTGGGACAGTTACTGTTCGTAGCAGCGGTACTTTCACTGGGTTATTTGCTGCATAAGCTAAAACGGCCGAAGCTGCTGGACTGGTCCGAAACAGCGGTTATTTATTCTATCGGCGGTCTTTCTTCGTTTTGGCTATTTGCGCGCATCAGCGCATTTTAGAAAAAGGCACTCTGGCACTTTACTCTGACCCCTTCTAAAATCAGCTGCATGAAACCGTTAAGATCTGATACCACTACCAATGGCCCTTTGGCTGCGGCTTCCCGCGCGCTGTGGCGCGCCACCGGCATGCGTGGCAGTGACTTTGGCAAACCCATCATTGCCATCGCTAATTCCTACACCCAGTTTGTGCCCGGCCACGTACACCTGCAGGGTGTCGGCAGCCTGGTTGCCAGCGAAATTGCGGCGGCCGGCGGTGTTGCAAAAGAATTCAATACCATTGCGATAGATGACGGCATTGCCATGGGCCACGACGGTATGCTGTATTCATTACCAAGCCGCGACCTCATTGCCGACAGCGTGGAATACATGGTCAACGCCCATTGTGCTGACGCGCTGGTATGTATTTCCAATTGCGACAAAATTACACCGGGAATGCTGATGGCTGCCCTGCGACTGAATATCCCTGCCATATTTGTCTCCGGCGGGCCGATGGAGGCCGGCCGCTTACCCGGCACCGGCGACCAGGTTCAACGGGTAGATCTCAGCGATGCCTTTACCGCTGCAGTGAACATGGAAGCGTTCCCGAACCACACATCAGAGGATGTGGAAGACAACGCTTGCCCAACCTGTGGCAGTTGTTCGGGTATGTTCACAGCCAACTCGATGAACTGCCTCACTGAAGTCCTTGGTTTGTCATTGCCGGGCAACGGATCATTGCTGGCTTCACACCGTGACCGTGCTGCACTGTTCCTGGAGGCAGGCCGGGTGATCGTTGACCTGGCCAGTCGCTATTACCGTGACGACGATGATTCGGTGTTGCCAAGATCCATCGCTACCTTCGAGGCCTTCAGCAATGCGATGACAGTGGATATTGCAATGGGCGGCTCAACCAACACCATTTTGCATCTGCTGGCGGCAGCCCAGGAGGCTGAGGTTGACTTTAAACTGTCGCATATTGATGCACTGTCAAAGCAGATTCCCCACCTGTGCAAGTTTTCACCCGCCAGTCATGACTATTTCATGGAAGACGTCCACCGTGCCGGTGGCATGATGGC
>BTRB01000119.1:0-3769 GCA_036986175.1 Gammaproteobacteria bacterium | reverse complement strand
TCGTGGAATACCGTAACGCGAACGGCAAATTCAAGCACATTGATGAACTGATCAATGTAAAAGGCATTGGTATCCGCACCGTTGACATCAACCGTGAGTTTATCTTGCTGGACAACAGCAAGCTCGCTGCCAGTAAGTAGCCAGGGCCATGGCATGAAATGATCCGGGCGCTAGTATCGCCCGGGTCGTTTCAATCCACTGGTAGGCGGCTGCCGAAAGCATGCGCCAGGGTTGAATGGTCGGTGTATTCGAGTTCACCACCCAGGGGTACGCCATGGGCGATGCGGGTAATACGGATATCGTGTCGTTTGGCCATCCTTTGCAGATAGTATGAGGTCGCCTCGCCTTCCACCGTCGGATTGGTCGCAATGATCATTTCCGCTGGTGGGTCTTTCTCGAGCCGCTCAGCCAGCTGATCCAGACCCAGTTCAGCCGGGCCGATACCATCGAGTGGTGACAATCGTCCCAACAACACATAGTACAGGCCCTTGTAGGCGGTTGCCTGTTCAATGGCCAGAACATCTACCGGGGACTCCAGCACGCACAACAGGGTCTGATCCCGCCGGGGATTGGTGCAGATCGCACAGATTTCCAACTCGGTAAGATCGCGGCACTGCTTGCAACGACCGATTCGCTGCATGGCCTCAGAAAGTACAGATGAAAGTTGCACGCCCCCTTCCCGGTCGCGTTCAAGCAGATGCAAAGCCATACGCTGGGCGGACTTGGGTCCGACACCCGGCAAGCACCGCAGGGCATCGGTCAATTGATGCAGAAGGGGTTGG
Source organism: Gammaproteobacteria bacterium (assembly GCA_036986175.1). GTDB lineage: Bacteria > Pseudomonadota > Gammaproteobacteria > Xanthomonadales > SZUA-36 > SZUA-36. The sequence continues at coordinate 2,987 of BTRB01000119.1, read as the reverse complement.
GTTGCCACTAGTGCTCCTTCAATGCACTAGAAAGGCAACTTGAAACCCGGAGGTAACTGCATACCCTGGGTCAGGCCGGACATCTGCTGTTCAGACGTCTCCCTGATGCGGTTGACCGCATCATTGGTCGCTGCTGTCACCAGGTCTTCAAGCATTTCCAGGTCGTCCGTCAGGGAAGGATCTATCGAAACCCGCTTGACAGCGTGCTGGCCGTTCATGACCACGCTGACCATGCCGCCACCCGCCTGTCCGGTGACTTCCATATTGGCCAGTTCCTGCTGTGCCTTTTGCATTTCCTGCTGCATTTTCTGGGCCTGTTGCATCAGACCTGCGATATTGCCTTTCATATTAGTGCTCCTTCAACGTGATAATTGCGGTTTACTGGAGCGGTTGAACCGAGTCCGGAACAATTTTAGCACCGAACTTTTCCCTGATCTGTTTGACGGTGGGATCCTCGCTGATGGCGCGTTCCGCTTCGCTCAAAAGATTTACTTCAGCCGCTTCTGCTGCTGCAGCCACTGATTGCAGCGGTTCAGATGCCGTGCGTAAATCCAGCATCACCGCATGACCCAGGCGGTCAGACAACGCTGTTTGCAAACTCTGGACCACGCTCTTGGAACCAAGGTGTTGCAATGTGTCCGGCACCAGGAACTTCCAGCGGTCATTTTCCGCAGATTCAAGCTGCAGGTTGCGGGCCAGCTCACGGGCCGCTCCGCTCAACTTCAGGCTGGCCTGCAGGCTGGTCCAGTCAGCACCGGATTGCCGGCTTTCAGGTGCTGCCGCGGTGTCTGCAGTATTGTCAGTGGGGGCAGCGGGTTCTGAACCGGACTGTGTTTCCACGGGCCGAAATGCCAGCATACGCATCAGGGTCATTTCCAGCCCGCTACGCGGGTCAGGCGCAATACCCAAATCCCTGCGGCCGGTAATCGCAATCTGGTAATAAAGCTGGGCATCTTCCGGTGAAATCTTTTTCGCCCGTGCCACCAGTGAATCCCAGTCCGCTCTGTCGGGGTCACGAAAATCCGGGGCCGCCTGGATCAGGGCAATCCGGTGCATGGCCTCCGCGAGATCATCCAATACGGATTCAAGCCTGCGTGAATGCAGGGACAATTCATTGACGATATCCAGCAATGCATTGGCATCCGCTTTGGTCAGAGCATCAATGATGGCGGCGATATGCACATGATCAATGCTGCCGAGCATGGTCGCGACATCACCCTCTTTCAGGCTGCCACCGCCAAAGGCAATGGCCTGGTCCAGTAAGCTGAGGCCGTCACGCATACTGCCATCGGCAGCACGGGCGATACGCATAATGGCAGGCGCTTCCGCCTCGATGGTTTCCGCCTGCAGGATTTTTTCCAGGTGCCCGAAGATCTGATCCGGCAAAAGCCGGGTCAGGTTGAAGCGTAAACAACGCGACAGGATAGTAACCGGCAACTTTTGCGGATCCGTGGTCGCCAGCACAAATTTTACGTGTGGCGGTGGTTCTTCCAGTGTTTTCAGCAAAGCATTAAAGCTGTGTCCGGAAAGCATATGGACTTCATCGATAATGTAAACCTTGTAGCGGCCCCGGGTCGGTGTGTACTGAACGCCTTCAAGCATCTCCCGGGTATCGTCCACTTTGGTCTTTGAAGCCGCATCGATTTCCAGCATGTCAACGAAGCGGCCTGCATCCAGATCTATACAACTGCCACATTCACCACAGGGTGTGGAAGACACGCCCTGTTCGCAATTCAGACATTTGGCCAGGATCCTGGCGATGGTTGTTTTACCGACACCCCGTGTGCCGGTGAGCAGAAAAGCGTGGTGTACGCGATCCTGGTCGAGGCCGTTAACCAGCGCCTGCACCACATGCTCCTGGCCGACAAGATCGCTGAAAGTTCGTGGGCGCCACTTACGCGCCAGTACCTGATAACTCATAGGGAATTCTTTGATCCATTCATGAATGAACGCCTTGGCCGGACAATAATCGATCACTATAACAGAAGGGGAAGGCAACCCCCGCCCACCTTACCCCGGCGCCCGAATTTGCTGCTGCCGCTGCTCCCTTCCGGGCCTGACGGGGTTCACAACGCTTCGTCGCGGGGGGGCCAACGGGGGCCACCACTGAACCGCACAAATGATCGTTCAAGTACACGGGAACGGAATTGTGCCGCATGCCAAGTCGGGGTTCAATCATTCAATCAGACTTTTCCCTTTTTTCATTGAAGGGCGGTGGATACTGACGGCCACCGCGGTCCACGGTAATCCAGCGCAGTTCCGAGAATGCGTCCACGGATGCTTTGCCATTTTGACGTCCCATGCCGCTGTTCTTTACGCCACCAAATGGCACATGTGCCTCATCATTCACCGAACTGTCATTGATGTGGGCCATACCGGTTTCCAGCCGGCGTGCCACTTCCATGCCACGCTCATCATCACCGGTAATGATGCCCGCAGACAATCCGTATTCTGAGTCATTGGCCACCGCAATGGCCTGCTCCATATCAGCGACGGTAATCACCGGCGCGACCGGGCCGAAAGTTTCCTGGTGGTAAATCTTCATATCCGGGCGCACACCTGCAAGCACGGTAGGCGCGTAGAAAAGCCCTTCAAAGTGACCACCGGTTAACAATGTTGCACCCTTTTCCACCGCGTCGGTCACCTGGTCATGAACATTTCTCAGTTGTTTTTCATTGATCAACGGGCCAATAACACCATCCATTGACGCAGGGTCGCCCGTACCCAGAGTTTTTACGTTAGCCACCAGGCGCCGGGTAAATTCTTCGGCAACGGCTTCGTGTACGATGATCCGTTCCACCGACATGCAAATTTGTCCCTGGTGCATAAACGCGCCAAACGTTGCGGCATTTACGGCTCTCTCCAGGTCCGCATCATCAAGTACGATCAACGCATCCTTACCACCGAGTTCAACACAGGCCTTTTTCAACAACAAGCCTGCCTTCGCGGCTATCCCCTTACCGACAGCGGTTGAACCGGTGAAGCTG
>BTRB01000118.1:0-3776 GCA_036986175.1 Gammaproteobacteria bacterium | reverse complement strand
GCGGCACCCAGCGCATCTGTTGCCAGCACCAGTGTCAAGGCAGAGTCAATACCGCCTGACAAGCCGATAACCACATCGCTGAATCCGTTTTTTTTGACATAGTCCCTCAGGCCGCGCACCAAAGTGGTGTAAATGCAGGCATTGATGTCCTCCCTCGCAAGGATTTCATTGCCCGATACAGTCTGTTCATCCTCACGACCATCAAAGTACAGTCGGCCGGCGCCGGGTGAGAAGCAAGCCATGATCAGTTCTTCTGTGCATGGATCCGCGTAGATGCTGAATTGCCCACCGCCGTCCATCAGCATGGAACGGCCATCAAAAACCAACTCATCCTGACCCCCGACCAGGTTGCAGTAGATCATGGGTAATCCACAATCCTTATAACGGCTGTTGAACATTTCCAATCGATCAGCCAGCTTGTTCTCCCTGAATGGTGAAGCATTTGGAACCAACAGCAGTTCTGCCCCTGCAGCTTTTGCCATTGAAGCCGGCCCTGGCTCCCAGGCATCCTCACAGATCAGGGTCGCTATCTTGCAACCCTTCAACTCCACCACCAGTGGCCCGGTACCGGCGGCAAAGTACCGGCGTTCATCAAATACGGCGTAATTTGGAAGGTTTTGTTTGCAGTAACGACCGATGACCCGGCCATCACGAATCCAGGAAACTGCATTAAATCTTTGCACGCCGCTTTGCCAGGGATGGCCAATAACTACATCAATACCGCGCACACTATGGATCAGCGTATCCATGACCGCACGGCATTGGTGCATAAAGCCGGGGCGCAACAAAAGGTCTTCCGGCGGATAACCGCTAACGGCCATTTCAGGGAACAGCACAAGATCAGCGCCGCCAGCAACAGCCTGTGCAATACAACGCTGCGCATGGACGATATTGCCAACCATGTCGCCTACCGGGAAATCCTGTTGAGCGAGGGCGATTTTGATCATCTGGCAAAAATAGCCAATGGCTTGCCCGCAATATCAGGCAAGCCACGCAAGCTCAGATTAAAGAAGTGACTGAATTGCATTGCCCAGGTCAGCCGGGGAACGAACTGTCGAAACGCCGGCCGCTTCCAGAGCCTCGTACTTGGCATCTGCCGTGCCTTTACCACCGGCAATAATTGCACCAGCGTGGCCCATGCGTTTCCCTGCAGGTGCCGTCACACCGGCAATGTAGGCCACAACAGGTTTGCTCACGTACTCGGAAATAAAGTCAGCGGCTTCTTCTTCTGCAGAACCACCGATTTCACCTACCATGATAATACCTTCGGTCTGCCCGTCGGCCTGGAACAGGCGCAGGCAGTCAATAAAGTCCATGCCATGTATCGGATCACCACCGATGCCGATAACCGTGCTCTGACCCAGTCCGGCAAGCGTGGTCTGGTACACCGCTTCATAGGTCAGGGTGCCGGAACGGGAGACCACACCTACCTTTCCGGGACTATGTATACGGCCGGGCATAATACCGATTTTGCAGGCCCCGGGGGTGATAATACCCGGGCAGTTGGGGCCAATCAGCCAGGTATCCGGCTTATCCCGTAAAACTGCCGTGACCCGCATCATGTCCAGTACCGGGATGCCTTCGGTAATGGTGACGATAACTTCAATACCAGCACCGATTGCTTCCAGGATTGCGTCAGCAGCAAACGGCGGTGGCACGTAAATAACCGTAGCATCAGCATCAGTTTCGGCAACCGCCTCCGCTACAGTGTTGAACACGGGCAAACCGAGATGCTGCCGGCCACCCTTGCCCGGTGTTACGCCGCCGACCAGGTGCGTGCCATACTCCAGTGCCTGTTCGGAATGAAAAGTGCCCTGGCTACCGGTAAAACCCTGCACCAAAACCCTGGTTTCTTTATTGACCAGAACACTCATCGGGCCACCTCGCTGTTTTTGGTCAGGCTGTTTTCGGTTGCGGCAACCGCTTTTTTTGCCGCATCATTCAAATCAGATGCGGAAATAATGGCAAGACCACTGTCTGCCAGCAATTGCCTGCCCTCATCTACTTTTGTTCCTTCCAGCCTGACGATCACCGGCACACTGACACCCACTTCTTTCACCGCGGCGATGATGCCTTCAGAAATCAGATCGCAGCGGACAATACCGCCGAATATATTCACCAGGATGGCTTCAACGCTATCGCCTGACAGAATAATCTTGAACGCTTCTTTTACGCGATTCGCATTGGCGCCACCGCCGACATCCAGAAAATTAGCCGGCTCACCCCCATTGAGCTTGATGACATCCATCGTCGCCATCGCCAGGCCTGCACCGTTGACCATGCAGGCAATGTTCCCATCCAGGGTTATATAGTTCAGTCCGTGGCGGCTCGCGGCTGCTTCAGTCGGGTCTTCCTGCGCCTCATCACGCATCGCTGCCAGATCCGGGTGTCTGAACAGGGCGTTGTCATCCATATTGATCTTGGCATCCAGCGCCACCAGCTTACCATCACCGTCAATGATCAGCGGATTGACTTCCAGAAGGCTGAGGTCATTATCAATGAACAGGCGGTAAAGCGATGCCATTATCTTTGTCAGTTGCTTGACATGTTGGGCTGAAAGGCCCATACCAAAACCCATCTGTCGGGCATGGTAAGCCTGAAAACCGGCAATATTGTCGATGTTGACATTAACGATTTTTTCCGGCTCGGTGGCAGCGACCTGTTCAATATCAACACCACCGGCCGCTGAGCCCATGAATGTCACGCTACGGTTTGCCCGGTCTACCAGGGCAGACAGATAAAGTTCGGTTTCAATATCAATGGCTTCACCGATCAGCACTGAATCCACCGGCAAGGCCAGTCCGCCTGTCTGGTAGGTGGTGATGCTCATGTTCAGCATACGATGGGCTTCTGAACGCACTTCGTCCAGATTGTGCACCAGTTTTACGCCACCTGCTTTGCCACGCCCACCGGCGTGGACTTGTGCTTTAACGACCCAACTGTGACCGCCAAGACCCTGCGCTACAATAACTGCTTCGTCCGGTGTCTGCGCTATTGTTCCTGCGGGTACAGGTATCGCGTAACTGGCGAATATTTCTTTCGCCTGATATTCATGAAAATTCATGTTTGCTCCTAAACAACCCAGCCCGGACACAACCCGGCCCAGAGCATGTATTTTCCACTGAAACGAAGTTCAAAGCAAAGATAGATCAGAATGATATACTCCACGTACGCGTACGCAAAAGACGGAATTCGACGAAGACCCGCCGCATAACACGGCCTTATTCTGCAGGGACAAAATGAGTCGAAAAACAGACTTCAGCAATTACCCGTTACCCGAAGCGCTAACTCGCCGGGTTGTTACCTATCTGAATGTGTTCAGGTTGTTCATCAGCCTGGCTTTGACGTTGGCATTTTTTTCCGGCTTGCTGATCACTCCGAATCTCCTGGACAGGAGTGCCATTGCCGGGGCGATGCTGATATCCTATTTCCTCATGGCTGTTTTCCTGGCCTATGAAGCCCAACGGCGAACCGCCCGGCCTTTTTTCCTGACCCAGGTTTCGCTGTTTACCGATGTTTTTTTTCTTTCCATCCTGCTATTCATATTCGGCGGACTGGACAGTGGACTGGCCATACTGCTCATGTTTGCCAGCGCGTCGGCAGCCGTCCTGTTGCCTTTCCGGATTGCATTGCTTTTCGCATCACTGGTCGCCCTCGCATTTGTTGGTGAGTCCCTGGCGAGCATGTTGCTTCGGAATGAGGCGCAATCAGGGCTGGTACAGGCAGGCCTCTACGGAATCACCACGTTTATCATCACGATACTGGTAAACCTGCTT
>BTRB01000117.1:0-4096 GCA_036986175.1 Gammaproteobacteria bacterium | reverse complement strand
GGGTGGGTTCGATGGTTTTGCGGAGGAATTCTTCAACCCAGCCCTGCTTGCGGCCCTGCTCGATCATCCAGTCGCCGGCGCCGATGTCCATAATGAGCGCAACATCACGATCAATCGCCAGCGCAATACCTTCATCATCGATGTAGGTTGCGTGCTCAATGGTGTCCACACCCGCTCGAATCGCATCCTTGATGGACCGGGCACCGTGCGCATGTGCTGCCACTTTCAGACCTGCTGCGTGCGCCACTTCCACCACCGCCGCAATTTCGTCAAAGGTCATCTCAGGATCCCCGGGTACGCCGCCATAGGCCAACACCGCACCCGACGCGATCACCTTGATCACGTCTGCTCCCCCATCAACCAGGGCTTGCGCATTTTTCCTGAACTCGTCGACAGAGCGTGAGACGCCCATCCGGAGATGTGCCGGAATCACATCCTCGCTGCCGCCCGTCTCCAGCAGATCACCGCCTCCGCCAGGGATCGTCAGGTAGAAGCCTGATGCCTGTAACCGTGGACCCACCGCATCACCCCGATTGATCTCATCGCGCAGGTCGCGATCCACCCATGCATAGTAATTTCCGAGATTTCGCACGCTCGTAAAGCCCGCGTCAATGGCCAGTTGCGAATATTTGCGGCCGGCCTGCAGGAAATCTTCATGGGTGTAGCTGTAATACAGGGTCAGGTCGACCAGCTCTTCAAAACTTTCCAGCATGTGGGCATGCATTTCGATCAGGCCGGGCAGGCAGGTATATTCAGACAGGTCCAGCACCCCGATACCGGGTGGTGTTGCAACTTGAGTGGCGATTCTGCTGAACCGCCCCGCTTCAATCAGCACGGATATGTTATGCAACACATCGTCGGAACGACCATCAATAAGCGCGCCGCAACGAATCAGGACGCTACCGCTATCGGGCTGGTAAGGCGCGCTGGTCAATCCGGGTTTCGATGAGTTTTCAGTAGCGGGATCGGAGCAGCCCACCATCAGGATCAAGGTCAGACCAGCGAGTAATACTTTTGTAATTATCACGTTGACGAAGCACTAGTTACACTTCACCTCAAAAGTGCCTTGCACAGGCTCAGCACTCCCGCTAACCATAACTGCCGTTACATCAACGAAAGTAGCGCTGCCGCTGGCACGTTTTCCTTCGATGCTGAAATTATCGACCTGACTCTGGCCGGGTGATACATAGGTCAAGTCCTTAGCGGTATCTTCATCCGCTACCCAGTCGCGGTTGTTCACGTCGTCGCGTATTCGAAAGGACCCATTATCCGACCAGCCTTCCGAGGCTGGACGACTTTTCCAATCCACTGGTGGCAATTCGAATGAGATGGTTACATCGCTCCCGTCTTTGGCTTTGCCACTGCCAAATCGAAGCAACGAATTACACTGCGCCATTGCGAATTCGTATTGGCGGTTGCCAATTTTTACCCAAGCAAGTTTGCGTGTCGTTTTTTCCACGGAGCTCGCCGCCCCCTCAGGTTCTTTTTGCGAGGACTCCTCTGCCTTTGATGAATCGTCGTTGCAACCGAGTAACAAAATTGCCAGGGAAATCAAAATTAGCTTATACATAATATCTTCACCTAGAGCCTGTTATCAGGATTATAAAGGAGATTAAGGGTCCTTTGCCATGAACCCTTGTGCAATATGCTTGTCCAGTAGACTTCTGGGTCTCAATTGATTTCGAGCAACAGGTTTTCGAGTAGTGGCTTTATCATGTAAGCTAAGGACCAGGAGAACGAAATGGCTGTTTATCAGAAAATTCTGGTTGCTGTCGATTTGAGCAGTGAATCAGATGTGGTGCTGAAAAAAGCGCAGCTTATCGCCGGCGATGATGCCGACCTTCATCTGGTTTATGTGCAGGAACCGATGGATAACATTTATGTCGGTATTGTTCCACAAAGTGCGGCTTTTAGCGGCCTCGGTGGCCTGGAAGCACAACTTCGCGATGAACTGAAAAAGAAACTGGCGGCACTGGGCGGGAAATTCAGCGTGCCTTCCGACCACCTGCATATACTGAATGGGTCTCCCGCGCATGAAATCCATCGATTTGCCAAAGAAAATGATATCCAACTGATTGTTATTGGCACCCACGGCCACAAAGGCCTGCAATTATTGCTGGGTTCTACTGCAAATTCGGTTTTACATGGTGCTGTTTGCGATGTTTTGTCAGTCAGGATTAGAGTCTCAAAATAGCGCAACTTCAGCTGGTACTGCGTCAATGTGATATGAGCGCTGGTTTGCCGGTAGTCACGGTATTGATGCGGGAATTGATCTGTTCCATTATGCCGTTAGTATCCAGCCCCGCCGCTGCCAGGCAGTCTTCCCGCGAACCATGTTCGATATAGCGGTCCGGCAGACCAATATTGAGGATCTCCACAGGCTTTCCTGTCGCCAGAAGCAGCTCGTTAACACCGCTTCCGGCACCGCCGGCGACAGCATTGTCCTCAACCGTGACCAGCAGTTTATGCGTCTGGGCCAGCTCCTTGATCAGACCGGCATCCAGGGGTTTGACGAAGCGCATGTTGACAAGCGTGGCACCAATGCGTGCTGCGACGGCTTCGGCTGCCGCCAGGGTAGACCCGAATGACAGGATTGCGACAGTAGCGCCTCTTTTTACCACCTCGGCCTTGCCAATAGTCAGTGCAGTCATGACCCTGTCAACAGGCTTGCCAGGCCCTTTGCCCCGCGGATAGCGGACGGCCGCCGGGCCCTGGTGTTGAAAACCGGTGTAGAGCATCTGCCGGCATTCGTTCTCATCAGCCGGCGCCATAATCAGCATGTCCGGAATGCAGCGCAGAAAACTCAGGTCGAAACTACCGGCGTGGGTGGGGCCGTCAGATCCGACCAGGCCGGCCCGGTCAATCGCAAACAGTACAGGCAAGCCCTGCATTGCAACATCGTGGATGAGCTGATCATAGGCGCGCTGCAAAAAAGTGCTGTAAATCGCGACCACCGGATGTGCATTTTCGCATGCCATGCCCGCAGCGAGCGTCACTGCGTGCTGTTCGGCAATGCTGACATCAAAATAGCGATCGGGGAAACGCTGTTCGAATTCAACCAGGCCTGATCCTTCGCGCATGGCCGGAGTAATGGCCAGCAGGGAAGTATCCAGCGTCGCCATATCACAAAGCCACTCGCTAAAAACCTCGGTGTAGGTTGGCAACGGTTTGACTGGCGTTGTAGCCGGAACAATACCTGTGGCGGGATCAAAAGGATCGACGGCGTGGTACTTGACCGGATCCTCCTCCGCTGGCGCATAACCTTTTCCTTTGGCCGTAATGATGTGCAGCAGGTTCGGACCGTTAACGGTTTGTATGGTCCGCATAGTTCGCATCAGCAGTGGCAAATCATGGCCGTCAATGGGACCAATATAGTTAAAGCCCAACTCTTCAAACAATGTACTCGGCACAATCATACCCTTGACATGCTCTTCCCAGCGACTCATAAAACGCCACACACGGGAACCCCTGTGCATCATCTTTTTGCTGCGCTCACGGATACCGGTCACTGTCGGGCCAATCATCGCGCGGGCCAGCATTTTGGTCATCGCACCGACATTGGGTGAAATCGACATTTGGTTTTCATTCAGAATAACCAGTATGTTGGGGTGCAGGGAACCGCCGTGGTTCAAAGCTTCAAACGCCATACCGGCGGTCATCGCACCGTCACCGATAATGGACACTACCCGGCGGTCCACCTGTTGCAGGGCCGAGGCGAGTGCAATGCCAAGGCCGGCACTGATTGAAGTGGAAGAGTGTCCCACACCAAAGGTGTCAAATTCACTTTCAGTACGCTTCGGAAAGGGTGCCAAACCCCCGGTCTTCTTAATCGTGCCAATACGGTCCCGCCGCCCTGTCAGTATTTTATGCGGGTAAGCCTGGTGGCCCACATCCCAGATTAGCCTGTCGTGGGGGGTCTCAAAGCAGTAGTGCAGAGCGACTGTGAGCTCAACACAGCCCAGGCCGGCGCTGAAGTGTCCACCGCTTTTGGAAACCGTTTCAAGCAGGTATTGTCGCAATTCGTCAGCTACCTGCGGCATCAGATCTTCATCCAGTTTGCGCAAATCTGCCGGAACGGCGATCTGATGCAGTAATG
>BTRB01000116.1:0-4241 GCA_036986175.1 Gammaproteobacteria bacterium | reverse complement strand
GAACCATGAAACTGTTACAGGGATTTGCGCCCGTGGCACGTCCGGATGCCCAAATACTGATTCTCGGTTCGATGCCCGGCGTTGCATCACTCGATGCAAACCAGTACTACGCATTTGCGCGCAACGCTTTCTGGAGGATCATGGGTGAGTTGTTCAATGCGGGCCCTGAACTGAACTACCCTTCGCGATTACAGGTCCTCACCTACAACCATATTGCACTGTGGGATGTCCTCCGCGCCTGCCGGCGGTCAGGCAGCCTCGACGCAGCCATCGTGGATGATGGCATGATAAGCAACGATTTTAACGGCTTCTTCGAGCACCACCCGCTTGTCAGGCGAGTGTATTTCAACGGCCAGAAAGCTGCGAACCTGTTCAAAAAAAGGGTATTGCCCGGTCTGGAAGGCGAATTTGAATGCGCAACACTGCCTTCAACCAGCCCGGCCCATGCTGCCAGCAGTTATGCGGATAAACTGGAGGCATGGTCAGTAATCAGGAGCGGTGATCCAGCCAGAATTCAATGCCCTGGGTATTGAGTGCCACATCAGACTCCAGCAGCTGGATGCATGTCTCATCCGGCAGGTTTACACCATGTTCCCTTAAGTCGGTCATTAGCCAGTCATTGATCGCGGCTTTGATTTTCCGCGTGCGTTGATCATCATCCTTGTACAGCTCTCCAAACCCGGCCAGTTTATCAACGCCGTGCGCCATTACCGCTGCCAGCCGCTGCAGATCACCAACGCGTCCATAATGGGTGAGGTACATGAACTCCGGCTGGTTAGCCATGAGCTTGTTGACCGATTCCTTCAGCGCAGCCGGGTCAAACTGGACCGGGGTAGTGGTAGGAAACAGGAACGCACCGTTGTGGGTATCAAATTGCCGGTAAGACAGACCGAAGGTGTCGCCGCTGAACCAGCCGTTGGTCTGACTATCATGCACACAGAAATGATGGCGCGCATGTCCGGGTGTATCCATGAACTGAAATTGCCGCTCACCAAGCCCGACTGCATCCCCATCTTCCATCACCTGTACGCGCTCTTCGGCAACTGGAATCAGCTTGCCATAGATCTTGTCAAATAGTTCATTGCCATAAACAGCGCGTGCACCAGCCTCCAGCCTGGAAGGGTCAACCATATGGCGGGCGCCGTAGGGATGGACCAGGAAAGTGGCATTTGGCAGCAACTGCATAAGGCTGCCGGCACCACCCGCATGGTCCAGGTGAATATGGGTAACGATCACATACCGCACGTCTTCCGGTTTCCAGCCACGTGCCTCGAGAACCTTCATTAACCGGGGTGTGCTGGAATTGAAACCCACCTCAATAAAAGCGACTTCGGACTCCGCTTCCAGCAGGTAACAGGCAACCATGTGCTGCAGGACAAAGCCAGCGTCGATGGCCAGTATCCCACCGTCGTATTCAGTGACGCTGATGTGATCGTATGTGGTCATTCAGGGCTTCCGTATTCAGTCCCGGTCGGGCAACATAACACAATGTTATGGCAGTGGGCTATCAACAAAACGCAGGTGTTCATTCTTGACCTTGACGGGACATTAATGCCAAGTGCCGAAATTGACAACCAGTGTTTTTGGCAAGCCGTGTTCGAGTGTTATGACATGCACGGCACGCTACCGGATTTACACGGTTTCAAGCATGTGACCGACACCGGGATTTTGCGCGAATGGTGTATCCGCAAGCTGGGTCGCAGCGCAACATCTGAAGAAACCTGGCAGATCAGGCAGCGGTTTTCGCAACTGCTGCAAAATGCGTCATCCCGGCACCCCGGGTATTTCAGCCCAATAGCGGGTGTCGAAGACTGGCTACAGGCCGTACAGGACAGCCCCCATGTTTTTGCCGCTATCGCCACCGGCGGCTGGGAACACAGTGCGCGTCTGAAACTGTCTGTGTCCGGGTTGGACAGATTTGAGCTGCCACTGGCCAGTTCGGATGATGCCGACGCACGTACGAAAATAATGCAGATCGCCGCCAGGCAAGTGCGGGAATTGCACGCCGTTGAGGATGCGGTTATCAGCTGTGTCGGTGACGGGACCTGGGATTTGCAAGCCAGCCGTCTGCTCAACTGGACTTTCATTGGCATCGCCAGCGGGGTCCAGGCGGAACGTCTCAGGAAGGCCGGTGCCGGTTATGTTCAAACTGATTTCACAAGACCTGAAACCGAATAGAGTATCGGTGTAACATAGGCCCGAATTCCAGGCCTGATGAAGAGTATCTATCATGCGCACCCATCACAAATCCACCCCGCTAGCCTACACCCTGCTGGTCATTTTAACGCTATGGCTGATCAGTCCTGCAATGGCGGTCAACGGTGACCCGGAGTTGGCCAAACAAGCCTGGCCGATGATTGAAAACGGTGCGCTATTGATAGACGTGCGCACGAAAGAAGAGTTCGACGCAGGCCATATTGAAGGTGCAATCAATATCCCATACCAGGAAACCAATGCCCTGATGAACGCAATAGGCACCGATAAGCAGCGCCCGGTCGTCGTCTATTGCCGCAGCGGCAAACGCGCCGGCAGGGCCAAAGCTGCGCTGGACGAAAACGGCTATACCAACATTTTTAATGCCACCGGTTATGAGGCTCTTAAAGTCACCAGGCCCTGATTGTTTTGTTGGAGATGAACAAGAACGGGAATTTGCGTATGCTTAAGCTCTTCGGAGCTTAAGCCTATGAGAAGATATTTCGCCTCAGTCACTCTCCTGCTGCTCAGCGGAATTCTGAACACCGCAGCAGCACAGAACCTTGCGACTGTTTCCGAATGGGACCGCAGCAGCGCCATGGCCGCAGTGCGGTCAGTCAATATTGATACAGCAGTGGCTGGCATCAGTGACCTGAAGGATCTTGAAGGCCTGGAAAACCGCAGCGACTGGCCACTACCGGCCCGGGAAGCCGCTGTTTACAAATTCACGCGATCCCTTGCTTCTTTGCCACGCGATGCAGTCGCTACGGCCGTTTTACAACATCTGAAGACCTACCAGGTACAAGTCCTGGTACCACATGAAGACTACGACGATGCCATTGTTCCCCTGTTCAATATTCGCGGCGCTGCCGCAGGCGTAGAAAACGGCTGGCTGCGGGACGAGAGCGCCGCTGAAGCCCGGGAGGTGCTCGCACAGAGACCCGCAGCACTGGTGGCCAAATACCTGGAATCCAGTAATCATAGCCAGCGATCAGGTTACCTGGATGCATTGGCAAATGCCGAGGCCTCCGCAGTGCAAGCGGTACAAACGGAGGCGCTGAATCAACTGGGCGAGTCACCTGAACTTACGCGTCTGGTTGCAGTAACTGCCACCGCTACGGGTGACCCATTTGCCACCCGTCGTTTGCTTGTCGACGGCCGCGGAGCCGGTCTGGCCCCGGCGTTTGAATCCCTTGCGTCCCGGACGACCCCCGCTGCGACAGCCGCCATGCTGGAATTTGCGCTTGAGCAGGCACCCGCCGGCAACGCTGCCCTGGCCATCGCCGCCTGGTGGCCGGCACTGAGAAGCGATGCTGCCACACGGCAACTGCTGATCGACAAGCTGGCCGACCCGGCCCTTGGCTCATCCGTAGCACTGGCCCTGGCCAAAAGCCCTGATATTCAAACCATCAGGGAGTTACAACGTATTGCCGGTGGAGATTCAGCCGCTGCACAGCGTGCGCAATTGGCATTGAATATTAACCGCGCAGGCCTGGTCGGAGAGGTGCGGAAATGAAACGCCTGATCAGCGGGGTATTTTTAATTGCAGTTTTTGCCGCTAGCGGGGTGAGCGCACAGGTATTGACCCAATGGGTTGAAACCCGGACACCGTCAGCTACCAATGTAATCGCGCTGGGTTACCCGGTACCGATACCGGTGGATACACCATTGCCCTTTGACGGCTTCCGCACCTATGCCGGCCTGAATATGCGACACCAGGACCTGGCGGCAAGCACGGACTATGTACACCCCGAGCAAATCGGAACCACCTTTGCGGGCCGTGCTATCTGGGCATACCGCCTCGGTGACAACGACAAGCTGACGATAGACGGGTTGCCGGAGCCTGCCACCCTGACCATTGGCGGTACCCATGCACGTGAATGGCAAACACAGGAAGTCGTCACCGGCATACTGGAACTGCTGGCATTAAATGAAAATGACAGGCATTTTTACGATTATCTGCGTGATAACGTCAACATGATTGTAGTCCCGTCGCTGAATGTTGATGGTTTTATGCAAACCCAACGGACACCGTCTCTCAACTACCT
>BTRB01000115.1:0-4418 GCA_036986175.1 Gammaproteobacteria bacterium | reverse complement strand
GATGTACTGAAACGCACGACCATGGACGGGATTTCCAGTTGACCTGCTTTTTGCGGGTAAAGCGCCAATGGATAGCGAATGACCTGCCAGGTTTCACCGTTGATGTTCTCGGTAGATTTGACGGTGGTGGTATCGGTTTGCAGCAGGAATGCACCAGGAACTTCGGGTAAATTGAAATGTGAATCTGAAAAACTGATACCGGTGGTTTTCAGATCCAGATTGACGGTCACCTGCTGTCCTGTCCAGATTTCCCGATTCTGCTCAACACTGATGCCCACATCGGCCTTGACGCTATTTTCCTGTGCCATCGCGGATAGCGGCAACAGCAAGCCGGTCAAAAAAATAGTTGTGCAGCAAAACCTAGTCATCGCTGTCTGCGACACTTTCTGTAGTTTTTACGCTTTCCCCGGTTGCCAACTGGTAACTGAATCTTGCCGCCAGAAAGTCTGCAGGACGGGTCTCCACTTTGCGTAGCCACAAGGCGCGCATTGCATCTTCACTCAATAGCTGGTCAGCGGCATCGATGACCTGCTCGCTGGATGACTCATTCACACGTCCTGTCTGGTCAAACACAATTTCGTCGGCTTCCAGCATGCCGCCGGTACCGCCTGAATCATCCTCGGGAGGGGCCAGTGCCTGCTTCCTCAGGGTCGCAATTTGCAGGTTCTGTTCAGCTTCTGGCCAGTCCGGCCGTTTGGCAAGGGCGCTTTGATAGTCCTCAATAGCAGCGTCATATTCACCCAGCATAATATGTGCATTGCCGCGGTTGAAGATTGCTTCTGCGCCGGCGGACCGACCCAATACCGCAGCGGCATCCTCAAAGTCACCTGCCAGGAACAAAGCTGCACCAATGCGTTCGGGTGTTGTGAATTTTGTGGCTGCCTGCTGGTATTCGCCTTTGTCCAGCAGCCGTTGGCCCTGCTGGTCAGCCGTGAACCACAGATCTGCCCATTCCAGCGCCATCGCAGATGGAATTTGGGAGAACGTGATTGCTATTAACAATGCCAGCTTCATTCCACTGCCACCGATCCGCCACGGCGGAAAAAAGACAGCATGATCAGCGCCAGCAGTGCCAGCAGGTAGTAACCTGCATCCTGCCATTGCTGGCTCTCGGTTGCCGGTGCATGGCTGATACTGCGTTCGATCCTGGCAGACAGGCTCTCAACATCGCGCTTGTCAGCCGTCACGGTAGTAACGCTTCCACCCATGGCACGTGCAGCGGTGCGGAGTGAATCCAGGTCCAGTGCAGGCGCCGGGTAACTGCCGGGTGGCGGGATAACTTCCGGTCCTGCCGCCATGGCGAGGATATGTACGTCGGCACCGCCCTGTTGACGGATTTCCTGTAATGCAGCTACCTGCGAAGGTTCGATGCCATCCGTGATCAGGACAATGGAGCCGGGAACAGCAGCCTTTTTCAGGCGTTGATTTGCAAGTGCAATGGCCTCTGCAGGTTCATCCCCGTCCCGCGGCATGATGGCAGGCTCTAATGCTTCTGCAAAATTGTTAATAATTCCACTGTCCGGGGTCAGCGGCATGACCAGGTGGGCGCTGCCGGCATAGGCTATCAACCCGGTGCGGACATCATTTTTCAATTCCAGTAAATCACGAATCTTCAGCACGCTGCGCTGCAGGCGGCTGGGTTGAATGTCCCGGGCCAGCATGTCCGGTGTCACTTTGATAACGATGAACACCGCAGCCAGGTCTTCACTAAATGGTGAGGCCTGCATCTGCCAGCTTGGTCCGGCCAGTGCCAGGATCCCGGTAAGCCAGGCAAGGCCAAGCATATAAACTGGTCGCCAGCGGCCATCCTCACCGCTTTCCCGTAACAACAAATGTCCCAGCAAGTGTGGGGCAATCACTTTTTTCCACGCCCGCAGAGGATCACTGCGCTGATACACGGACCACATCAGGAAACCCGCTGGGATCAGTAACAACAGCCACGCGGGTCGCAGGAAATGGAATTGCGCCAGAAACCGCTCGAGGTATGCCAGCAGATCCATCAGCTTGCCCCATCATGAGGCATAAGGCTTTCCAGTTGCCGGTTGAAATAGCGCAAGCGGACTTCCAGGGCCATGACGTATAACAAGGTCAGCAGCATAGCGGCCGCTAATGGCCAGGAATAAAGGTCGCTTAACGGGCGGTAACTTTGGATTTCCACCTGGCGTGGGTTGATCTCATCCAGGTGCGCGTAGATGGCCTCAAGTTCTTCAGTGTCATTGGCATGGAAATAGGCGCCACCGGTCGTCGCCGCAATATTTTCAAGCGCCTTTTCGTCCAGTGCCTGCTCACCCACCGCAGTGGGATCACCGATAGCAATGGTGTATATGACCACACCGTTATCGCGGGCAATTTCCGCTGCCCGTTCAGGCGGCACCAGGCTGCCGGTATCGTTGCCGTCGGTCAGCACGATCAGGACCCGTTCATCGACTTCGCTGCGTTCAAACAGGTTGATTGCCAGGCCCATAGCGTCGCCCAGCATGGTCCTGGGACCCAGCATTCGAATTTGAGCTTCATCGAGTAATTCCCTGATAACTTCCAGATCGCTGGTGAAAGGAACCTGCACATAGGCTGCTGAGCCAAAAAGTATCAGCCCCACCCTGTCACCGTCGCGACGCGCGAAAAAGGCATCTAAAACCTGCTTGACAGCCGTTAGCCGGTCCACGGTATCGCCATCGGTATCAGTGAAATCCCGGGCTTCCATTGAGCCGGACAGATCGACTGCGACCAGCAGATCACGCATGGGAAGTTCCTTGATAATGGGCTCCTCAAGCCATTGCGGACGCGCAATGGCCGCAACCACCAGCAACCAGGCAAGACCCAACACCAGCCATTGCGTGAGAGAGCGTTTGGCCACCGCTACACCGCTGCCCGGTTGTTGACCGACCCGTTGTGACAGGCGTTGCATAAATGGAACCCGCACTGCCGCCTTGCGCTGATGATGGGCCGGTAGCAGCTTGCGTATCAACCCGGGCAGGGGTATCAGTAAAAACAGCCAGGGGTGGGCAAAAGTCAACATGGTTTTATATTTCCCTGACGTCTTTTGGCTGGGCTTCTGGCTGGTGGTATTTCAGCCACTGCCTGCTGGCATTCAGGAGGGCGGCCGTGGCTTGTGAGTCAACCGCCCTCAAATCGCCGCAGGAATAGGAGATTTTGTCCAGGGTGCCGGCTGTGGATTCGGTGAAAGGTGGGTTCTTTGCCGTTGAATTCAAAAAATGATACCAGTCCTTACCGGTTAAAGAAGCTACCTGGTTGCGTGGATAGACTGAAAGGGCAGTGCGCTTGAGCAAGACAGGTATTTGCCTGAGATTCGCAGCCCGTTCTGCCGTGTCATGGACCCGATCTTCCAACAACCGCAGTTCACGCAAAGCCGCACGCCGGTAACGGTTGTTCATCCAAAGCCGCAGCGACCGGTAGCCGAACCAGGCAAACGCGATCAGCAACAACCCAAACAAAACGTACCAGCCGGTTGCCATCGGCCACCAGCTTACGGTCGCCGGCAGCACGATGTCATTGAGGTTTTGCAGGCTGGCCGGGTCTGGTGATTTCATGCGGGCGATTTCATTCAGACAGTCCTTAAAACCGCCTCGCAGCCTGGTGGTGTCCGAGCGCATCGCGTATTTGCCCGGGTACCGGGCTTGAAGTATGCAAAGGCAGCAGTGGAATTGAAAATTGCCGGGAGACGGACTGCATCCTTTCCAGCCTTTGCTCAAAATCGTTTAGAAACGCTGTGCGTAATTTGTGGTTCGATGTATCGACTTCCAATTGCCCCTCGCCATCAGCAAACCTGAGGCGACCGGCCGCGGGAAGGTCTTTTTCGAGCTGATCGTAGATGAACACGGTCAACACGTCGTTGTGCTCTGCAAGACGGGTGATGCGTTTACGGGATTCAGGGTTGAGGCCGTCGCCATCGGTGATCAGGCCAACCAGGCAGTCATGCCGGGCCAGCAGGCTGACTTGCCTCAAAGCTTCGTTCAGTTTGCCGGCGTCCGGCTTCAAGTCAGGCGCGGCGCTCAGGGCCTGGTTTTTCTGTACAACCTGTTTGAGGATTTGCATAACCCGTTCACGGCTACGGTGCGGTGCTACGACTGCAATGTCGGCATCATTAAATACCAGTGCTCCCACACGGTCCCCTGCACTGAGTACCCGCCAGGCGGCCAGCGCTGCAACTTCAGCCGCCACCACGGATTTCATGCGTTTCACACTACCGAAAAACATACTGACACGCTGGTCTACAAGCAGCCAGACTGTGCGATCCTTTTCTTCTGTGTAGACACGAACGTAGGGGGTGCGGGTGCGTGCGGTTACTTTCCAGTCAATATTACGTGTATCGTCACCGGGCAGGTAGTTACGTAATTCTTCAAAGTTGAGCCCGCGCCCTCTGAGCTTTGAAGCATGCCGCCCGCTCAGTACGCTGTGAA
>BTRB01000114.1:0-4589 GCA_036986175.1 Gammaproteobacteria bacterium | reverse complement strand
ACCGCCATATGCAATGCCTGGGTACAACATTTTCAGAAGCATTGAATGTGCTTGGGCAAAGCAACCTGAAGCCGGTCGGCTTCGCCAATGCCAGCGCCCTGGAGGTCACTGAACTGCAGGCGGATTCCCCTGTGTTAATTACCGAGTGTGGCATATTCGGTTGCCCCGGCACCAACACCAACACCTGGCTACCGGATATGGCGCCGGCTTCGATCGAGCGCATGCTGGCATCCCGGCAAAAAACCACCAATGCCTTGAATACACGCATGGTCTGGACCGGCCGCAACCAACCTCATTTTTCACCGCGGCCAAATATGTCGGCGATAACCGGACTTGATAACCGGCAAACATTACCACCCTATTTCCCCATATTACGCGGTGAAGACAGGTTGTTTGGATATTTGCTGGATTTTATCTTTCCAACGGCAGTCACGCTGGACTATCCCTGGGCCATACCTCACTTGCCAATTCCACAACGGGAATGGCGGGACATAGATCGTGATTTCACTCCGGGCGCGTCATTTCCTACATTCTTTTTTGAACAGATGCTGGATTACAAAGCATCCTGTCACGCTGAAGCGCCAGCGGTACGCCTGGCAGCACTGTCGGCGTTCTTCTGCAGCCTGGCCGCAACCGCAGATGACACCCTGGCTGCGAGCCAGCGCGATGCTGTCCTGCGCAATATTTCCGGAGAGCTGCGCCACCTGGATGAATTGCTGGCCAGCGCCGATTCTGCACCCGCCCAATGGCAGGAATATCTCAGCAATGGAATCGAGCAGCTGAGTAAAGCATTTGATCAGGCCAGCCGTGAAGATTATCCGCTTAAGGGGCAGCCCCAGTCATTGGAAGGTACCGAATTGATCGCATTCTGGAAGAAGAACTGGCGCGGGTTTGCTGCTGCGTTAAAAGCCTGGCCGGAGATTCGAGAGGCTGCGGCTGAGATTATGGAATGACCCCGGTCACGCGGGACTGTCGGGCTTCGCTGGGGGCGGTGCCGGTCCAGCTTTTGAATGCCCGGGAAAATGAGCTGGGCTCGGAGAAACCGAGCAAAAGGGATATTTCTGTCAGTGTCAGGGTATTGTCCATGATGTACACCTCGGCCAGGTCGCGTCTCATCTCAACCAGCAATGCCCTGAAATTGCTATTCACATCCGCCAGCTTGCGATGCATGGTACGCACTGACATATGCAGGGCAGCAGCCACCGTTTCATCACTGATATTGCCTTGCGGCAACTGGTCAACCATAACCGCCCGCAACCGGGCAACGATATCATGCTTGTCTATCCGTGCCAGTCGCTGTGTAACGACCTTGTCATTCAGCAGCGCCAGTTCCGGACTAGCGCCGGCCAGAATGTCAGCAGCAATCATCAAGGGAAACAGGAGTTGGTTTTTAGTCTAGTTAAAATCCAGCTCACAACCAAAAAGTTCAAAATAGGGCTACATATCTCTCGGCTTCGCGTGCTTGAAACTAACAGAATGCAGGCGAAAATGATCATCGCTAATCGATCGGAACATCTGTGTGACCGTCGCCAGTGCAGCGTCATCCCGGACAGTTTCAGATACGCTTTCCCGGCCCAGATCGATTGTAACCACCAGGCAGCGATCACTGTCCTCAACACTAACCCTGGCTTTGTCATTGAGCACGCGAACAAAACGCTCGAGACGTACACACGCCCTTCTTAAGGTCAGGCTGGCGTGTAAGGCGTAACCCAGGGCGCCCAGTTGTGAGGGCAAATAAAATGTAGCAGCGCGCAGCCCGAATGCTTCATCGCCACTCAGCTCGGCTCCCTTTGCCCTGATCCGGTCAATTTTTTCGTATGACAGCCGCATGCACGGATCAATGGGGAGTTGAATCTTGATGCCTTCGGCCGCAAATAGCGGCGCGGGATCGATTCCATAGGATTCGATCACCTTCCACAAAATGACTGTTGAGGGTGCGAAAACTGACATATATGGAGTTTATCTGTCTGCCTGGTGACATTGCATCAGTCCATTCTCAGGCACGCACAAACTTCGGTCAACTCATTGTCCACGATTGTCAAGCGCGGTCCATCCGCTTTCCCTAAAGTACACCCATCGCAAACGCAGCTAACGGAGTCTGCTAACGGAATGGGCAGCTTATGCAAACAGAAGAAGATATGTTGCTGGCGGAAATTGAGTTTTGGCGCCACATGATCAGGAGCGGCAGGGGAAAAGTTCCCGATCAGGCAGCTGAGCGCATGTTACACGCATGCCACCTGGCGGAGAAAAAACTACTGATGATGGACCAGGAGCCTTCGATCAGCGTACTGGAGCAATAAGGTGTTTGGTTTCGGTTTTGGGGGGATTTAGGTAGCACATGCCCACTACCACGCCATGTGCGAAAGTCCCCGGCTCTCATTTTGTTGGTGTAACTGTCCTCCTTCACCACTTTCGAGAGTCGGGGCAACCTTTTTATCTCCTACAACCGAAAAAGACCCCGGTTGCACCCGGGGTCCAAGCTCGATGAAATCCCCCTCGCTCTATATAACAACGGTTGGCAAAAAAAGTTGGAGGGATCAGTAAAAATTTTATTGCTTGAGTAAAAAGCTTCTAAGCAAATCAAAATCAACTGGCATTACCGTACTTAGAACCTCTTTATCAGCTACTTCCTGTAACTCGATGGGCAGGGACAGCGGACGATTCAACACAGCTTCCAGTGTCTCTCTGAATTTGGCCGGATGAGCTGTACACAGGAATACACCCGTTTCTTCATCAGCCAGACTTTGTTGCAGGGCTTTCCAGGCCAACGCACTGTGGGGATCCGCCAGGTAACCCGTGGCATCAAGCATACACACAGCTTGCAGCGTTTCTTTATCTGTAATTGAGAAAGATGTGAGCAGCTCCTGCAAAGGTAAACCGTGGCGCTCACCAAGCTCCAGCACCCGGGGAAAATTATTCGGCAGGGAAACATCCATGGCGTTGGTCAAGGTTGGCACCGTCTGGCGGGGCTCCCATTTACCCGTGCGCAAATATCTCGGCACAGTATCGTTTCGATTGGTGGCTGCAATCATCCGCTTCATCGGCAGACCGATTGCATGAGCCAGCAAGCCGGCAGTCACATTGCCAAAATTACCGCTGGGAACGCAGAATACCGGTTGGACCCCGCGCGGCAGTCTGGCGGAGGCTTCAAAATAGTAACAAACCTGGGCCAGCAGACGGGCAACGTTGATCGAATTGGCCGAATTAAGCCCCAGCTCAACGACCAGTTGTTGGTCATCAAAGCACTGCTTGACCAGGCGTTGGCAGGCATCAAAATCGTCTTTTACGGCAATGGTATGAATATTGCCACCCAGGGTACAGAACAGCTTCTCCTGCAACGGCGTAACTTTGCCCTGCGGATACAACACGACTACATCAATTCCCGGTTGAGCATAAAATGCCAGCGCTACTGCCGCACCGGTATCACCGGAAGTCGCTGTCAATATGGTGGTTCGTTGACCTGTACTGAACCCGGCCAGGCACCGTGCCATAAAACGTGCACCGAAATCCTTGAATGCCAGCGATGGACCGTGAAAAAGTTCGAGCGCATGAATTCTTTCTGCAACAGCTACCAGCCTGACTGGGAAATTAAATGCCTGTTTAACACAATCCTGTAAAACATCCGCCGCCATCGACCCGCCAATCAGGTGCTGCAATATAGCCGTGGAGCGACTGACAAAATCCATCTCCAGCAGGTCCTGGATATTGTCCAAGGGCTCGAGCTGCCGCGGAAAAAACAAGCCATGCCCTTTTCCCAACCCCGTAACCACGGCCTGTGGAAAACTAAGCTTTTGCTGCGGGTAGCTTATATTGATGAACTGCATGGTCTATAAACCCCGGCTGCAAATTATCGCTGCTTCAAACTGCCACACCTTATACTTCTCTGGCGCCAGCAAGATCTGCCCGGCAGATATGTACAAAACCGGCTTCATTTTTCATATAGTGCTGTTGCAACCACTGTGCTGCTGCTTCCGCCACACGGCTGTCATCCACGATACAGAACACGGTTGGGCCGGAGCCGGATATTCCGACCGCGAGCGCACCCATTCTGGTTAACTCTGCCCTGGCCTGTTCAAAACCCGGAAGCAATGATTTACGGTATGGCTCAGCCAGTAAATCAACCAGGCACTGGGCTGCGGCACCGGCCCCCCCCTGGTGTAGCTCATGCACAAACAAGGCGAATTGCGCGCCGTGCGCGACGACCGTTTTACGCTCATAAGCTGATGGTAAAATCTCCCTTGCCGAACGGGTATCCAGCCGCGTACCCGGCCACGCCACCACGGACTGCCAATGACCCGGCCACGGCAGGGCATACTGGCGGGCACCGTTCGGCACACATAGCCGGAATCCGCCGAGCAGGCAGGGAGCGATGTTATCCAGGTGGACCTCGCCACTTATAGTACCTTCCATTTCCGCCATCAGTTGCAACAGTGCAGGGCGGTCCAGCGGGCGGCCAAAATAATGGTTTAGCGCCACCAGCGTGGCCACGATTGAACTGGCACTTGAACCCAGCCCGCTGCCTACCGGCAAGTGCTTTTTCAGCGTCATGTTCAGCGGCTGGACATCAACACCCATAGCACGTGCGGCTT
>BTRB01000113.1:0-4643 GCA_036986175.1 Gammaproteobacteria bacterium | reverse complement strand
TTGCCGGCCATGACGGCGGTACCGGTGCCAGTCCACTGACGTCAGTCAAGTATGCCGGTTCGCCATGGGAGACCGGCTTGCCTGCAGTACACCACGCACTGGTAGAGAACGGACTGCGGGATCGAATTCGTCTGCAAGTTGACGGTGGCCTGAAAACCGGACTGGATGTTATCAAGGGCGCCATCCTGGGCGCTGACAGCTTTGGTTTCGGCACTGGCCCGATGGTAGCGCTGGGCTGCAAATACTTACGTATCTGCCATCTGAATAACTGCGCGACCGGTATTGCCACCCAGGATGAGCAGCTCCGCCGCGAGCATTTCCATGGCCTGCCGGAACGGGTGATGACCTACTTCCGTTTCATCGCCGAAGAAGTTCGCGAGCACCTGGCTTACCTGGGCTTCGAAAAACTCGAGGACATTATCGGTCGCAGTGACTTGCTGGATAAAATCGAGCCGCTAACGGATAAACAACGCTGCATTGATCTCGACCCGATCCTTGCCAGCGCTGGTGTGGCCGGTTTACGGGGTGCGGGTTACCAGGGCGTCCGCAATCACCCGCATGACAAGGGTCAGCTCAATGCCGACATTGTTGTGAGCCTTGCGGAGCAACTGGAAAACCGCGAAAGCGCGCGCCGACAATTTAGAATCTTCAACTATGACCGCTCAGTCGGCGCCGGCCTGGCCGGTGAGATTGCCCGTCGCTATGGCCGTGATGGTCTGGATGGTGCGGTATACGACCTTGATTTTGCCGGTACAGCCGGGCAGAGTTTTGGTGTGTGGATCACCACAGGGATGCACCTGCGTTTGCAGGGGGACGCCAACGATTACGTTGGCAAAGGCATGAGTGGTGGGCGCATTGCAATCTCTCCGCACAAGGATTCATCCATCGTTGCCAAACGCAGCACTATCATCGGTAATACCTGCCTGTATGGCGCCACCGGTGGCGAGTTATTTGCCGCAGGCCAGGCAGGCGAGCGTTTTGCGGTGCGCAATTCCGGCGCCACCGCGGTGGTTGAAGCGGTTGGTCATCACGGTTGTGAATATATGACCGGTGGCACCGTGGTAGTGCTCGGGCACACCGGTGCCAACTTCGCCGCTGGCATGACCGGTGGTCGTGCTTACGTACTCGACATGAATGAGAGTTTTGAGCGCCGCTGTAACCCTGCCCAGGTGACGATTGCTAACCTCAATACCCGTGAAAACAGCCTTGAGCGAGCCGCGCTGACCACCCTGATCGAACGTCATGTGCGCTTCACCGGCAGTGAGTGGGGCGAGCGAATTCTGGAGAATTTTGATCACTTCATGTTCTTTTTCCGGGTGGTGGAGCCGAAGAAGGATAACGTCGCCGGAAAAGCTGAGCCTGTACCGCTGAAGGTGGTGGGGTAGATGAGTAAACTTAAAATCAGAACAAAGTTTGAATTTATTGATCGTGGCCGTGCGCAACCGCACAAGCATTCAACAGAATCGCGCCAGCATGAATTCCGCGAGATTTACGACCCTTTCGAACAGCTTGAGGGCGAAGCACAATCTGAGCGCTGCATCGCCTGTGGCAATCCCTACTGCCAGTGGAAGTGTCCGGTGCATAACTACATTCCGGACTGGCTAAAACTGGCTGCTGAAGGTCGCATCATCGAAGCCGCCGAACTGGTACACCAGACCAACAGTCTGCCGGAAATCTGCGGCCGCATTTGCCCGCAGGACCGTTTATGTGAAGCCGCCTGTACGCTGAATACTGAATATGGTGCCGTCACCATCGGTGCGATCGAACGCCACATCACCGATACGGCCTTTGCCCAGGGCTGGCAGCCGGATCTTTCCAGTGTTAAGCAGACCGGCAGCAAGGTCGCCATCATCGGTGCCGGCCCAGCCGGCCTGGCTTGTGCTGATGTGCTCGCCCGCAATGGCGTCAAAGCCATTGTCTATGACAAGCACCCGGAAATCGGTGGTTTGCTGTCATTCGGCATCCCCGAATTCAAACTGGAACACAGGGTCATCAAAAACCGCCGCCGGATACTCGAAGGTATGGGGATCCAGTTTGTGCTGGGCGCCAATATCGGCAAGGAAATCTCATTTAACGAAGTGCTGGAAAATCACGACGCTGTGTTCCTCGGCCTCGGCACTTACACGCCGATGCAAGGTGGCATGCCGGGTGAAGACGCTGTTGGCGTACACCGGGCGCTGGATTACCTGATCGGCAATACCAAATCGCTGCTGGATATACCCGCCGGTGAGCATGCGTTCGTTGATCTGAAAGACCAGCATGTAGTAGTACTTGGTGGTGGCGACACGGCGATGGACTGCGTGCGTACGGCCGTGCGCCAGGGTGCCCGCGAGGTGCATTGCCTGTACCGGCGCGATCGTGAAAACATGCCGGGTTCGCAACACGAGGTGAGCAATGCCATTGAAGAAGGCGTGCAGTTCCGCTTTAACGTGCAGCCGCTGAAAATTATTGAACGGCAGGGCAAAGCCACGGCTGTCAGGGTTATCGAAACCCGTCTTGGGCTGCCGGACGAAGGCGGGCGACAGCGTCCGGAGCCCATCGATGGCAGCGAATGCAGCATTGCAGCCGATGCAGTGATCGTCGCCTTTGGTTTCCGCGCATCACCAGAGCAATGGTTCGAAGAATTTGATATCAAAACCAACCAGTGGGGCCTGGTAAAAGCCAGCGAAGATGATGAATTCGCCTTTCAAACCAGCAACCCGAAGGTTTTCGCAGCCGGCGACATGGTGCGGGGTGCAGACCTGGTCGTCACCGCAATCGCCGATGCACGAAAAGCTGCGGCAGGTATTGTCAGCTATATTTTCCGCTAATCTCCTATAGAATTGCAGGCCGATAAATATAACCGGACCAAGGAAAGTAATATGATGGCGTTTCATAAAGCAGCAGCACTGGCGCTGGGTTTATTGTTGCTAAGCGGGTCCGCACCCGTTTTTGCAGAAGCCCCGGTGATGGATCCCGTTGCTGATTTACAGCACCTCGGCCCCCCGGAGAAGTTCCTGTTCTGGACACCCGAACAGCAGGTAGCCGGTTACCGCAACATCAACAGGATATTCCCCACACGAATAATCCCGGCAGGCGGTAAGACACTTGAATTACCGCAGCAGCTGGTCAGTCTGGGCAACGTAGAAATCAAGGCAGAAGGCCGCACAATAACGGCGGATGAGTACTTTCTGAAACAGAATGTTGCCGGTTTGCTGGTCATCAAGGACGGCAAGATTGTCTACGAGCGCTATGGGCTGGGCAATACCAAAGACAGTCTCTGGGTATCATTTTCTGTGGCCAAATCCGTTACCTCCATGCTGGTCGGGGCAGCCATCCAGGATGGTTATATTAAGAGTGTCGATGAGAAGGTTACCGACTACCTGCCGCGTTTGAAAGACTCCGCCTATGACCAGTCGACTCTACGCAATGTGTTGCAGATGTCGTCGGGTGTTGCGTGGAATGAAGACTATGCCGACCCAAAATCCGACGTCAACAGCGCTACCTGGGATACGCTTGGCCTGTACGAGTACCTGCGCAATATGCCGCGTGTAGCCGCACCGGGTGAAGTGTTCAATTACAACACCGCTGAGACCAACCTGGTGGGTACTTTGTTGCGGTCCGCAATCGGCAATAATCTGTCGACCTATTTGTCGGAAAAGATCTGGAAGCCGTTTGGAATGGAAGCTGATGCAAACTGGATGCTGTCCGAAGCCGGCGGTGGCGAAACCGGTGGCTGCTGCATCAGTGCCACGCTGCGTGACTATGGCCGGCTTGGTCTGTTTGCGCTGAGCAATGGCCGTCTGGCAGACGGTACGCAGGTTTTACCTGAAAACTGGATGACTGAATCAACATCACCGTCGAAGGGCAATCCCGGCTATGGCTATTTCTGGTGGCTTTACCCGGATGGCACTTACCGGGCCTCCGGCATTTTCGGCCAGGCCATTTACATCGACCCGAAGGAAAGCGTCGTAATTGCCATGCACAGTGCCCGGGCAGTGGCCAGTAACAAACCTGACTGGGAATTACAAAGCGCGTTTTTTACAGCCTTGACCGAAGCTGTTAGGCGATGAGAATCGCAACGCACCTGCCCAGTCTCCAGACCGAAACACCTTCTTCACCCTGTGTTTGCTGCAGGGATGATCCCGTTTAAAATTCGGGGCCGGAGTAGAAACTATTAACGGTGTAACCGGTTGTAGCCACTATTTCAATGCTTGGAGTATTGGGGGTTATCCATTTAGACTGAGACAAAACCTGAAGAGAGATCGCCATGAAAAAAATTATAATGCTGTTGGCTGCCATGCTGTTTTCCACCGGGGCGATTGCCGAACAGGACACCTCCTCTGAGCACGCCCAAAAAACTCTCGAAATTTTCACCCGCATTATCGGCGTGGAAACCTCCAAGAACCTTGGCAATGTACCGGAGGTTGCGAATTATCTCGCCGCTGAACTCATCGCAGCGGGTTTCCCTGAAGAAGACGTGGAAGTGGTGCCACTCGGGGAGACTGCTTCCCTGATCGCAAAATACCGCGGCGATGGTTCCTCGGGCAAAGCGCCCATTTTATTGTTAGGACATATGGACGTGGTAGAGGCTCTTGAGAAGGACTGGGAACGCCCGCCCTTTGAGTTGACCAGGGACGATACCTATTTTTACGCTCGTGGCA
>BTRB01000112.1:0-4658 GCA_036986175.1 Gammaproteobacteria bacterium | reverse complement strand
CCAGTTCCGGTAGTGCGGATGTACTCGAAGCGGCCGGTGTGCGACTGGATATTGCACCTGAACAAGTTGCCGAATGTGTCAACCAACTGGGTATCGGCTTCATGTTTGCGTTAATGCATCACAGCGCCATGCGCCACGTTACCGTGGCGCGCAATGAACTGGGTCTGCGTACGCTTTTCAACGTACTGGGGCCGATGGCCAACCCCGCGGGCCTGACGCGGCAGCTGATCGGTGTTTATGAGCGTGCCTTGTGCCGTCCGGTTGCCGAGGTGCTGCAGCGTCTTGGCTCTGAACACGTGATGGTGGTGCATTCCGATGACGGCCTTGATGAGATCAGCCTGGCCGCTAATACGCATGTTGTTGAACTCAAAAATGGTGAGTTGAGTGAGTATTCACTGCAACCTGAACAACTGGGTTTTAAACGCGCATCTTTGCAGGACCTGGTGGTCGATGGTGTTGACGCATCGCTGCAACTGCTGAGCGCCGCACTGGCCGGTGACAAGGACGAACGCTCGCAACGGGCGGCACGTCTGATCGCGCTCAATGCCGGTGCCGCATTGTATGTCGCAGGCGTCACGGCATCGGTTAAAGCGGGTGTGGCGCTGGCCAATGACAAGCTGGCGAGCGGCGCCGGCCTGGAAAAACTCCGGCAACTGGCAGTCATGACCCAGGGCTTCGCATAGCAATGGGCTGCTGATGACTGTTCCATCCATCCTGCAAAGAATACTCGAGCGAAAAGCCGGGCAGGTGGCTGCCGGCAAGTCGGTGGCTTCCATGGCAGAACTGTCAGCCCGGGCAAAAGAATGCCCCGCACCGCGCGGGTTTGAACGCGGGCTCAGAAAGGCTTTGCAACAAGGCCCGGCGGTGATTGCAGAAATTAAAAAGGCATCCCCCAGCGCAGGCGTGATCCGGGAGGATTTCCAACCGGACCTGATTGCCCGCTCCTATGCATCAGGCGGTGCGGCATGTCTTTCTGTATTGACTGATAAGGATTTCTTTCAGGGTGACGGCCACTACCTGCAAGAAGCCCGTAACGCCTGTGCTTTGCCGGTATTGCGTAAAGATTTCATGATCGACCCCTGGCAAATTCTGGAATCCCGTGTTTTGGGTGCTGATTGCGTGCTGTTGATTGTCGCCGCGCTTGAACCCGCTGTATTAAGGGATTTGCTGAATCTGACGAAAGATACAGGCATGGATGCGCTGGTAGAAGTGCATGATGAGGCTGAAATGGAGCAGGCATTGCTACTTGATCATGAACTGATCGGGGTTAATAATCGGAACCTGAATACATTTGAGACTTCGTTGGCGACCAGCGAGCGTTTGCAGCCGATGTTGTCAGGTGACCAGTTACTGGTAACAGAGAGCGGTATCAGCACTGCGGATGATGTGCAGCGTATGCAGGCGTGCGGTATTAACGTATTCCTGGTGGGTGAAGCATTGATGCGGGAGTCAGACCCTGGTGCGGCGTTGCAAAGGATATTCTTCTGATATGAAAAGAAACACCTTGCTGTTGATTTACGTCCTTGCCGGCCTCGCATTGCTGGCGGCAGGAATACCAACCGCCACCGCCCAGGTGGACAAGAATACCTTGTGGCGTGACGCTGTGGTTACAAACCTGGATGTCGACTTCACCGGTACCGGCTTTCATGCCCGCTGGCAATATTACCGCACTCCGAGTGGTGGCATGCTGGTCAAGGTAGAACAGTCTGCCCCCGATGGCATCCTGACCGGTGAACTGTTGCTGGTAGATGGCCAGGTTCTGCTGTCGCGTGGTTTTGAGGGGCAGGGTACAGATATTACGCCGTTGATGCAGGCGCCGTTGTTAATGCTGCAATTGGCCAATGCCCTGTTAAACCGCAGCGAGCCCAAAGGCCCTGATGCTGTCAGCACGAAACAGGCCTGGGATGTGGAAGAAGAGAGTAAGCACTTCGATCTTAATACCGGCTTCGCGACAGGCAGGTTCGCAGCGCCCTGGCGTGTTACAGGTTCCGGCTGGAAGGCAGGTTCCGGCCATCGCCGTTTTGAGTTGTCATTCGAATTTGCCAACCCATTGTCGGAGAAGCCTGATGAAACCGGTTCAATTACCTTTTCCGGTAACCTTGATTTTAACCAGCAGGGGTTTCCCTACCCGGAGACCACGAACCTGGATGGCTGGAGGATTCAACGCTTCGCGATCGGTGAAGATGAATCGGACCTCGTTACAAATGGCCTGACCCTGAAGTCATTGCGGGAGGAGACAAACGGGTCCTAAAACCTGTAAGCAACCGCCTTCATCGCACTTGCCGTCATTTGCATCAAGTCACGCACCGGCTTTGGTAAGTCGTAGGCACCGGAATCTTCGGCCATCTGTGCGTGCCTGGCCTCATCAATTCTCATCTGATCCAAAATAGCGCGGCTGCGTGCGTCTTCAGGCGGCAACTTTTCAATATGGCCTTCAAGGTGCGCCTCGACCTGGTGCTCGGTTTCTTTCAAAAATCCCAGGCTCCAGCCGTCGCCGGCCAGGCCGGCTATTGCCCCTATGGCAAATGATCCTGCATACCACAGGGGATCCAGTCGGCTGGGCCTGCTTTCAAGTTCATCCAGGCGATCTTTACACCAACTCAGATGGTCGCTCTCTTCATTGGCTGCCTGTTGCATATTGGCCTGCACATCCGGGTTACGAGCTGTTGCTGCCTGACCGGCGTAGAGGGCCTGTGCGCAGACTTCACCGGCGTGGTTGATACGCATCAGGCCGGCGGCATGCCGGCGGTTTTCTTCATCCATCATCACGTCGGGAATTGCAGCGGCCGGATTCTCTCTCTGTGCCGCATTGGCATGTCCGGTGGCCATACGCAATGCGCCGTCGATGCTGATGATCAAACGATCAAGGGGTGTGTAATTCCGTGACATAGGCTGCGGCCTGTTGTGCTGTGTAGCGAGGTTCTATTGTAACCCAGAAAAAGTGGGCATTATTTCCCTCAGGCTATATAATCCGCAAACTTTTTAATACCTTCGGAGGAAAAAGGATGCGGAATTTGGCAACTGCTGCATTGGCGGGGAGCTTGATCTTGTTCGCTGCCGGCGTGTATGCACAAGACGAGGAAGAGGCCGTTGCACAAGGTTGGACGGGCAATGGTGAGTTCGGCCTTGTCAGTACAACCGGCAATACCAATTCATCTGCTTTGAATCTCAAACTGCAGTTTGTCAAACAAACGGAGAAGTGGCGCCACCGGTTTGCCGGCACGGCACTGGCCACTTCCGAGAATGGCACCAGGGATAACGAGCGTTACACAGCGGAACTCCAGAGTGACCGTAAACTCGGTGAAAAAGGCTTTGTGTTTGGTGTGGTTCGCTGGGACGCTGACAAGTTTGGTGCCTACGACCCGCAGCAGACGGCCACCGTTGGTTATGGCCGCCAGTTGATGAAAAGCCCCAAACACGAACTCAAAGGCGAAATCGGTGTCGGTTACCGTAATCTGGAAGAAAGGGTTTCGGGTATAGCGAGCAAAGAAGTTATCATCAGGCTTTTGCTGGATGATTCCTGGCAGGTGTTCAAGTCAACCAACTGGACCAACCGCCTGCTGATTGAAACAGGTGCTGACAACACGTTTACCCTGTTCAATACGGGTGTTGCAGTTTCCATGACGGAGCGCTTTGCTTTGAAGCTCGGGTGGGAGCTGCGTAACAACTCCAAGGTGCCACCCGGTGACACCGTGAAGACGGATACCGTCACAACCATGAACCTGGTCTATAACTTCTGAGGCGTCAATAATTCACCTGGCCACGGACAAAGATGCCTCAATGACCGGTCTGCGTGGTCTATCCGGAGGGTATCGGGTACACCTAAGCTACATCGTCAACAGCAAACCGGCCGAGCAGCTTAAAATTTAGTACAATAATAAGCCCTCAGGTGGTTGAAAACAGGGCGCTAAGCCAGTAAAATTCCCGCCCTTCACCCGCTGATACGGGTTATTTACAGAGAACGGTAAAAATGAAGACTTTTACAGCGACACCGGCAACGATCAAACGCGAGTGGTGCGTCGTCGATGCAACGGACAAAACCCTGGGCAGACTGGCCAGCAAACTGGCTCACCGTCTGCGCGGCAAGCATAAGCCCACGTTCACACCGAACATGGACATGGGTGACCACATGATCGTGATCAATGCTGAAAAAATCAAGGTAACCGGCAAGAAGCTGGACGACAAGATATATCATCACCATACCGGTTACATCGGCAACCTGAAATCAATCAGCCTGGGCAAATTGCTGGATACGCACCCTGAGCGTGCCATCGAGTACGCCGTCAAGGGCATGTTGCCAAAAAACCCTCTGGGTCGTGCGATGTACCGCAAACTGCATGTTTATGCAGGACCGGAACACCCGCATAGCGCCCAGCAACCGACTCAGCTCGAGCTGTAAGTCGCAGCCCTACAAACGGATAACAGATTTATGGCTACTCAACAGTATTACGGCACCGGCCGGCGCAAGTCCTCCAGGGCGCGTGTTTACCTGACCAAGGGCAAGGGTAAAATCATCGTCAATGATCGCCCTATCGATGAATTCTTCGGCCGGGAAACCGCCTGCATGATCGTACGCCAGCCGCTGGAAAAGCTGGAATTGACCGAGCAGTTCGATGTTCGTGCCATGGTTGCAGGTGGTGGTATTTCCGGTCAGGCGG
>BTRB01000111.1:0-5064 GCA_036986175.1 Gammaproteobacteria bacterium | reverse complement strand
AACTGAGCGGGGATATGGGGGGTGTACTCCCAGAGACCGTGGCCAGCAGGGAGCTGGCCCCGAGTCCCCATGGATGGGTTCATGACGTGTCTCTGGGGGTACACCCCCCGTGTCGCCGCGGATCAGCTCGCACCAGCCTCAAAGAATCTTGAGCAGCGGAGCCGCTGTCTCACCTACGCGTTTGTTCAAAATCTGTTTTTGCTCACTCGGCTTTGTGGTTCCAATAAGGTGTGGGAGCCGGCCGGTAAGCCGGGTTCTGTCGTGGGCAATCATTCATCTGGGACTGCTGTCACCAACATCCTCAAGCGACCTACCCGAAGACACCGCGGGCCACGGTATGGTCTTCCTATTTGGTCTTGCTCCGGGTGGGGTTTACCATGCCACAAACTGTTGCCAGTTGTGCGGTGCGCTCTTACCGCACCATTTCACCCTTACCTGCATGGCAGGCGGTATATTTTCTGCTGCACTTTCCGTAGGCTCACGCCCCCCAGGTGTTACCTGGCACCCTGCCCTGTGGAGCCCGGACTTTCCTCCCTTCCGCACAATATGCGGAAACGCGATTGCCTGGCCGGCTCCCGGCGGCTATTGTCCTCTAACCATGACGGCATTGCCAATTATTGCTCCAGTAACCGGTAAACCTCTCTGCGTGATACGTCATTCAGCTTCGCAGCAACCCGCGCCGCCTGGGAGGCGGGCAGGTACTCCAACAGGGCTGAGGCCATAGTGAGTGCGGTGGACATGGCCTCGTCTTCTCTGCCCGCAAAACCATCGACCACGATAACAAACTCACCTTTCGTCTGGTTTTTGTCCGCGGCGAGAGTTTTGCTGATTTCAGCCAGCGGTGCCCTCATTACGGTTTCGAACTTTTTTGTCAATTCCCTGCAAACCGCAGCCAGGCGCTCGCGGCCAAAAACTTCTGCCATCGCGTCAATCGCGGCTTCAATACGGTGACTGGATTCAAAAAATACCAATGTCCTGGGTTCACAGGAAAGCATTTTCAGCATTTTTTTTCTGGCCACGGCTTTTGATGGCAGGAAACCTTCAAACGCAAACCGGTCCGGAGGCAAGCCCGCAACCGATAGCGCAGCGGTGACCGCGCTGGGACCGGGCAGCGAAAAGACCGGCAAGCCGGCTTCCCGTGCGCTGCGCACCAACCGGTAGCCAGGATCGGAAATAAGTGGTGTGCCGGCATCAGAAATAAGCGCGACAGCTTCAGCATTGGTGATACGTTCAAGGATCTGTCCCACAACCCGGGCTTCATTGTGCTCATGTAGTGCCAGCATGGGTGTGGTGATACCGTAGTGTGATAACAACACGCGGGAGCTGCGGGTATCTTCAGCAGCAATCAGATCGGCCCCAGACAAAAGTCTTACAGCCCTGTGGGAAATGTCCTCCAGGTTGCCGATGGGGGTTGCTACAACATAAAGACCGGCTTGCGACATAACAGCGTTCCCAATGATGCTAGAGTTGTGAAGCTCATTTAAAGTGGCGGATATAGGTTATCATTCTGCAACCGTTAACTTTTGTAAACATTTTTATGACACCACGTATTTTCTATACACTGTTAATTGCCTTTGTGCTGATGATTCTCACGGCCTGTGGCACCAGCACCCCCAGGCGGGATGTTGAGCTCTCATCAGACCAGCGTACCGAACACGGTTACGCCGAGGGTGATTACGACAGCCGGGAGCAGTTCTTTCGCAATGCTGCAGACAGGGGCCTGGCTGAGGCTGAAGAATTGTCTGCAGGGTTGGACTACTACCAGCCCGGCCTTATACTGGAAATTCTTCGCTCACTGGAGTCGGTCCCGTCCAGTTGGCTAATAGCCATGACAGACCTGCGGAATCATGATCCAGAGTTCACAGAATGGCTTGAGTTGGCTGTGCAAATCCGTTCAGCTGCAATATCCGGAACCTCAAGCTCAATCGCAGCCGGGGAGTGGGCCAAATACCACTATGGGCATTTAGTTAGTCGAAATAACTTTTCTGAACTAGTGGCCAGCTATCGTGCACTCTTCCCGGTTCCTTCTCAGGTAGCTGTCCTGTTGCCCGCCGAAGGCCGCCTTTCGGCAGCTGCCAAGGCGATCCGGGACGGCATTATGAGCGCCTACCTTGACCAGCCAGGTGATTCTGTCATCCGTTTTTATTCCAGCGGACACAGCAGTGAATCAGCCATCGCTGCCTATCAGCAAGCAAGTGACGACGGCGCCAGGCAAATTATTGGCCCATTGCATATTGACTCTACCCGCGCTATCACGAATCTTGCAGAGCTGACCACACCTGTACTGTTACTCAATGATAAACCCCCGGGGATGGAAGGCGACACGGAACGCGCAGGCATTGTCAACAGCCTGTCGCTTGCAACCACTGAAGAAGCAGCGGCCATTGCTGCCAGGACCCTGGCACAAGGACAGCGTGATGCCATCATAATGGTCCCGGATAGTGGTTGGGGAAAGCGTATCGAAGCTGCTTTTACCGCGGCTTTTGAACAGGGTGGCGGTCGAATCATAGCCAGCACGCGTTTTGACACTGCCGTAAATGATCAAAGTGCAATGCTGACGCAACTGTTAAAAATCGACGCAAGCAAACAGCGGAAATCAGACCTGCAGTCCTGGCTTGGGGTGGCTCTGACTTTCGAGCCCACCCGCCGCTATGACTTTGACTTTATCTTTATGGCTGCCAATCCCGTCGAAGGCCGGGAACTCAAGCCTCTGTTGCGTTTTTACGATGCCGGTGATGTGCCTGTCTATGCGATGGGCCGTATCTTTAGCGGCCGGATGGAAAGCGCCTCCAACCAGGATCTCAATGGCATCGTGTTTCCAACCACCCGTCGGCAGTTACAGGCAGCGGGCAACACCACCGCTACCCCGGAAAGTATTGCGCCAGCAAACCCGGATCTGGCAAGCGTTCGCGGCGGTGCCTATGGCAATCTGTACGCGCTCGGACAGGATGCCTGGCGTTTGTTGCCATGGTTGCCCTTGATGCGTAAGGACCCGGATTTGTGGTTTCCCGGAGAAGTCGGCTCATTGAGACTGCAGGTAGATGGCAGCCTTTACCGCGAACCCGCATGGGCACAATTTTCTGCCGGCAGACCAACCGCATTTCAATGGCAGCCTGTCGATGGCACATAAACCAGGGAATAGCCTGGATTCACCCAACAGAACCAAACCACTGAATAGCCGGCAGGCGGGTGCGGGTTGGGAGAAAATTGCTGAATCTTTTTTGTCCGAACAGGGTCTCAAGTTACTGCAAAGGAATTTTTCCAGCCGTCTTGGTGAAATAGACCTGATCGTGGAAGACGATGAGACCATTGTTTTTGTGGAAGTAAGGTACAGGAAAAGCAGCCAGTACGGCAGTGGAGCGGAGTCCGTCACCCCTCAAAAACAGAACAGGATTTCCCGGGCCGCAGCCTGGTACCTGGCAAAGAACCCACACAGGGCAGAACAATGCTGTCGATTTGACGTTATTTCTGTCCACCCGCAAAATGGAGACCAGGGCATTAACTGGATACAGAATGCCTTTTACTCAACCATAGGATAGGAACATGAGTACCAGTTCCAGCAGGCAAACCAACAATATTGTGAATGCAACAAAAACCTGTTCGGCCATTGGCAGGAGAATCATTTTCCTGCTTCTGCTGGCTTTCGTCATGGTGCTACCCGCCTGTGGCGATTATCCACGACGCAGCGTGGGTACAGTTCTTGACGACCAGACACTGGAATATGACGTGATTAACAACATCTATGGGCACCCGAGTTTCGGTCAGGATGACCACATCAAGGTAGAGGTAAACCAGGGCATTGTATTGCTGGCGGGAGAAACGGTTTCCGAAGAAAATCGGGTACTGGCCACTAAACTGGCGAAACAGGCAAAACTGACAAGACGTGTCGTCAATGACCTGCAGGTTGGGGATCGGGCCGGTTTCGGTGGCAAAACGAATAATACATGGCTTACCGCCAAAGTTAACTCCATCCTGGTCAAGGAAAGCCCCCTGCCCGGCAATGATGCTTCACGCATCAAAGTCGTCAGCTCACAACATACGGTTTACCTGATGGGGCTGGTTAGCCGCGAAGAGGGTAATGCCATCGCTGAAATTGTGCGCAATATCGGCGGGGTGAAGAAAGTCGTCAAGATTTTTGACTATACGGATTAGAGCCGGCTAACACTTGCCCTGATTCAGTGCAGAAAGTAGTCTGCGACGGCTAGCAAAATAATGGCGACCAGAGTACCCATGGTACCGGGTGCCACCGGTGATAAACCTGACCCGAACCCAAAAGCCAGCAATCCAGCGGGACTACCCAGGGCCAGCTTCTTCACGTCCAGTTTGTCCAGCGCTTCGTTTTCCAGGCCAGGATTATTTTTCGCTGACATCCCTCTTCCCGGTAGCCATTTTCCTGGCGGGTTCAGACCTCATTTCCGAAGTGGTCAAAACCAGTTTTTCGAGGATAAAACGGCGTGCCGTCCGGGCTTATGCAACAGACACCATCTCCTGCCTCTATGTTACCAATAACACTCAATCTGATATCCAAATCGTTGCTCCAGGTTTTGATCAATGCCGCATAACTCCCCGGCAAGGTAAACAGCAATTCATAATCGTCGCCACCCGCCAACTGGTAACTCCACCTTTGTTCATCCCCAAGACCTGCGAGAACGGCGGGCGCGGGCAACGCATCTGTTGCAAGCCTGGCGGCACACCCTGATGCCTCTGACAGGTGGCCAAGATCTGCGAGCAGGCCATCTGAAATATCAATACAAGCACTCGCATGCCCCACCAACGCCTGCCCCAGGCGAACACGTGGCCGGGGCCGATCAAGCAATTGTCGATCAAGCGGGGGCCGTTCACTTACGGCTACATCATCACGCAACAAGTCCAGTATCCTCGCTGCACCGCCGAGGGTACCTGAAACAACAAGCAGGTCACCTGGGTGCGCGCCGCTGCGCAGCAATTGTCTGCCCGGTTCAATGACACCCAGGGCAGTCAGGCTGACAGACAACGGACCGCTGGTCGTATCACCACCTACCAGTGCCACTCCGTAAGCTTGCGCCAGTGACATAAAACCTGCTG
>BTRB01000110.1:0-5091 GCA_036986175.1 Gammaproteobacteria bacterium | reverse complement strand
GGTGGCTATGGTGGTTATGGTGGCTATGGCGGCTATGGTGGTTATGGCGGCTATGGCGGAAGCGGCTTCTCATTCGGGATTTCATACGGATATTCACCGTGGTATTACCCGTATTACAGTCATTACTCTCCTTGGTTTTATCCGCACGGGGGCCATGGCTATGGCCACAAAGGGCATAGGAACAGGTCGGGTGGCGATCATGATCGTTACGCTGGAAATGACCGCAATCACCGCAGAAACCGCGGTGGTGAAGGTGAGGACGGCAATGAAAATCCCGGTGACCGCCGCAATGGCAATCATACGCGCAGCTATGGAACATCACCGGTCAGACGCTATGTATCCACTGTTCCATCCGGATATTCCGGCAACCAGGGTATGGTGATCAGGAATCGCGAATCGACAAAAATCGGCAAAAGCCGGTTGGAGCCGGTCAAAACAGACCCGCTAAAAGTAACCAGTCGGACACCTTCAACCCCACGCATTGCAGAAACTGATTACCGCTACAGACGGGGGGGTGGTGAAATCCGTTATCGTTCCGCTGCCAAGCAAGGCCGCTCGCGGACCGGACCCGTTGACAAGGTGTCACCTGCAAAGGCTGCTGGAGTGTCAGCACCGCCCCCCAGGATATATCGTTCCCGACAGGGTGGTGGCGAAGTTCGTTACCGGGCGGATACCAAGCAAGGCAAATCTCGTACAAACCCCGTCCGTACCAGTCCGGCGCGTACCAACCCGGTGGGTTCAGTGGTGCCTGCCAGTGCAAGCTCGCAGCCGCCCGCCAGGTCAGGAACAAGAGCGATGACCTCGAATAGCAACCATTCGCAGATCAGGTCTTCAAGTTCCAATCGAAGGGGTTCAGGTCGCGGTAGTTCAAGCCGCGGTAGTTCAGGCCGCAGTAGTTCAGGCCGCAGTAGTTCAGGCCGCAGTAGCTCAGGGCATTCCAGCAGCCATAGATAGTGGCGCTGTAGCGGTTGATCCGGGGGGCTTCATGACGATTGGCAGTCGAGCTTTTCCTCCAATGTGCTAAAATTTTCCATCGTTTTGTTTGAGTTCATTCCGAGATGGCAGATTTCATCACAGAGTTGCGTGAGCACTCGGTTCTTGCCGGCGAGCTGAGCATTCGCTCGCGTCTGCCAATTACGCTTTGGCCATTTGGCAGGATGCTGACGTTGATTTTATTTTGTATCAAGGAGCACTAGTGCGGTGTAGCGAAGCATTACCTTGAAGCAGCAAACCAAATTTGACGTCATTGTGATAGGTGGCGGGCATGCCGGTACCGAGGCCGCCCTGGCTTCAGCGCGTAGCGGTGCGGATACCCTGCTATTGACCCACAGCATCGAAACCATCGGCCAGATGAGCTGTAACCCGGCAATCGGCGGTATTGGTAAAGGCCACCTGGTTAAAGAAATTGACGCATTGGGTGGTGTCATGGCAGCTGCTGCTGATGCTGCCGCAATCCAGTTGCGCACACTTAACTCGAGCAAGGGGCCGGCGGTGCGTGCCACGCGCGCCCAATGTGACCGCAATCTTTACCGGGTCCATATACGCAAAGTAGTTGAAAACCAGAGCGATCTGAGTATATTCCAGCAGGCTGTAGATGACCTGCTATTGGAAGGTAACCGGATTACGGGATGCCGCACCAGCATGGGCCAGGTCTTCCATGCGGAGGCCATTGTTTTGACGACCGGCACTTTTCTCGGCGGCAAAATTCACATGGGCGAAAGCCAGAATGCAGGGGGGCGTGCAGGCGATCCACCTTCTATATCGCTGGCAAAGCGGCTGCGTGAATTGCCGTTTAATGTCGGCCGCCTGAAAACCGGTACGCCGCCGCGTATTGATGGAAAAAGCGTGGATTTTACCCATTTGCAGGTGCAACCCGGTGATGTGCCACGCCCGGTATTCTCATTCATGGGTACCCACGATGATCAGCCCGAACAGGTCAATTGCTGGATAACCCACACGTCTGAAAAAACCCATGACATAATCCGTTCAGCCTTGCATCGCTCGCCGATGTTTTCGGGCTCCATTGATGGAGTAGGGCCACGTTATTGCCCATCCATTGAAGACAAAATAGTGCGCTTTGCAGACCGCAGCAGTCACCAGATATTTATTGAGCCCGAAGGTTTGCACACCCGTGAACTGTACCCGAATGGAATATCGACCAGCCTGCCTTTTGATGTACAGGTTGAATTTGTCCGCAGTATTGAGGGTTTTGAGAATGCACACATTACACGACCGGGCTATGCCATTGAATATGATTACTTTGACCCGCGTGGATTGAAGCTCAGCCTCGAAACCAAACCGGTTGCGGGGCTGTTTTTTGCCGGCCAGATCAATGGAACAACCGGTTACGAGGAAGCGGCGGCACAGGGATTGATCGCCGGCATGAATGCAGCACGCAGCGTGCGTGGTGAGGATGCGTGGACGCCACGCCGGGATGAAGCGTACATAGGGGTGTTAATCGATGACCTGACCACCCAGGGCACCCGGGAGCCGTATCGGATGTTCACCAGCAGGGCGGAGTACCGCTTACAGTTACGTGAAGACAATGCAGATCTGCGCCTGACCGCAACCGGCCGCAGGTCCGGACTCGTCAACGATGAGCGCTGGCGGGCTTTTACCAGGAAAAAGGAAGCCATCGAAACCGAGCAGCAAAGGCTGGGTTCTATCTGGGTCACGCCGGACAACGATATCGGCAGAGCGCTTAATGAGACGCTTGGTGTAGCGTTGAGTAAAGAATCAAGGGCACTGGATCTGCTCAAGCGACCGGAGATCGGCTATTCAGACTTGATGAAAGTAGCTGGTCTTGGTCCTGGTGCCAGCGATGTAAAAGTTGCGGAGCAAGTCGATGTGCAGGTGCGCTACGCCGGTTACGTGACGCGTCAGGTGGGGGAGGTTGAAAAGAACCAGCGCAAAGAACACTTGCGGATTCCCGGGGACTTTGATTACTCGCATGTGAAGGGTTTGTCATCAGAGCTGCGTGAAAAATTACAGCACACCCTGCCCGAGAGCATTGGTCAGGCTTCGCGCATCCCCGGCATGACGCCTGCTGCTATCTCCTTGCTGCTGGTATTCCTGAAACGCGGGGAAAATGGCCACCAGGTTGCCTGAATGCAAAAAAATTGCTGCTATCACAAATAAGAAACATTAGCTTTACATCTTTTTAACCTGCAAAAAGGTATTCTATGCCTGCAAGTTGACTGTGCCTGGTGTATCGCGTCTCATGACAGGCAGTCCCCACACTTCTATGCCTTTAGCGATGCACCAATTCAAACCCCGGCTCTTTTGCCGGGGTTTTTTTATACCTATGCAGAATATACGGGGTAGTGACGGTTCATCGTTATGCGCTAGAATCCTTCGTTGTCAATAGCAGCAACCACAGCATAGTCTAAAGGCTCAGCCAGTGAACAATGATCAGGCCCCATCTGTCAGCAATTTTATACGCAATATCGTTAAACGTGACCTCGAATCCGGGAGACACGACAGGATTGTTACCCGATTCCCGCCTGAGCCCAATGGTCATCTGCATATCGGCCACGCCAAGTCCATTTGCCTGAACTTCGGTATTGCAGCTGAATTTGGCGGCACGACCAATTTGCGCTTTGATGATACCAACCCCCTGAAGGAAAGCGAGGATTTTGCCCAGGCCATTATGGATGATGTTCGCTGGCTGGGTTTCGAGTGGCATGAGTTACGCCATGCTTCTGACTATTTCCAACAATTGTATGCGTATGCGGTCCACCTGGTCAGGAATGGCAATGCCTATGTCGATAGCCAGGATGCTGAGGCAATGCGTTCCAGTCGTGGCACATTAAAGGCCCCGGGTACCAATAGTCCATACCGCGAGCGTACGGTGGAGGAAAACCTGGATTTGTTTGAGCGCATGAAAAACGGTGAGTTTGCTGATGGGGAGCATGTTTTACGTGCCCGTATTGACATGGCATCAGCGAATATGAATTTGCGCGATCCGGCCATCTATCGCATCCGTAAGGTTGCTCATCACCGCACGGGCAAGCAATGGAATATCTACCCCATGTATGATTGGGCGCATGGTATTTCGGATGCCATCGAAGGCATCACCCATTCACTTTGTACGCTGGAATTTGAAGACCACCGGCCGTTGTATGACTGGTTCCTGGAAAATATCCCGGTAAGCTGTCATCCGCAACAAATCGAATTTGCACGTGGTAATCTGGATTTCACGGTTATGAGCAAACGCATGCTCAGACAGTTAGTGGAGGAAGGGCATGTATCCGGCTGGGATGACCCACGTATGCCAACCCTTGCCGGCCTGCGCCGCCGCGGCTATACACCAGCGTCAATTCGCAGGTTCTGGAAAGAAGCCGGTGTAGCCAAGGCGGAAAGCATCATCCCGATGGGTGTACTGGAAAATGCCATCCGCAATGACATGAACGAGAACGCACCACGCGTGATGGCGGTGCTGGATCCCGTCAAAGTCGTGCTGACCAACTATCCTGCAGGTGAAAGCGAAATGCTGGCAGCGCCATCCCACCCGCAAAAGCCGGAAATGGGCAGTCGTTCAGTCCCGTTGGGCCGAGAGATCTGGATAGAGCGTGGTGATTTCATGGAAGATCCCCCGCGTAAGTTTTTTCGTTTGCGCCCAGGCGGTGAGGTGCGCTTACGTAATGCTTTTATTATCAAGTGTACGGATGTACGCAAAGATTCTGAAGACAACATCACTGAAATTCATTGTGAATACGACCCGGATAGCCGTAGCGGCTTGCCGGGTGCTTCACGCAAGGTCAAGGGAACCATTCACTGGGTTAGTGCAGAGCATGGGCTCAACGCTGAAATACGCTTGTATGACCGATTGTTCAATGTTGCCAACCCCCTGGCTGACAAACAACGTGATTTCCTTGAGTTTCTGAATCCCGATTCGTTGCAAACCATAACTACTGCCGTGGTTGAACCGGCCGTCACGCAGGGTAAACCGGGTGATTTTTTCCAGTTTGAACGGGTGGGTTATTTTTCAGTTGATCAGGATAGCAACGACTCGCAACGGCCAATTCTGAACCGCACTGTCTCATTGCGCGATTCATGGGCAAAAATGAACAGATAGTGCATGAGCAGCAG
>BTRB01000109.1:0-5130 GCA_036986175.1 Gammaproteobacteria bacterium | reverse complement strand
TATCCACGGCTTTCTGCCTGACCAGGCCGTCATAGGGAACTGCAATTTGCGTGCGCTCGAGATCGCGGCGGGCTTTTTCCACATCCGCTTCTGCAGCGCTGACGTTGGCCTTTGCATCTGCCAATTGGGGTTTGCGTAAAACAAGATCAGAAGGTTGTCC
Source organism: Gammaproteobacteria bacterium (assembly GCA_036986175.1). Classification (GTDB taxonomy): domain Bacteria; phylum Pseudomonadota; class Gammaproteobacteria; order Xanthomonadales; family SZUA-36; genus SZUA-36. The sequence goes on along the minus strand of BTRB01000109.1, from coordinate 4,970 downwards.
CCGCTGACCAATATTCCGCCAGTCTTTCAGCGCTTGCTCTGAGCGCGCGGTTTCATCAGCCAGTTTTGCTTTTCTTGAGGCCAGGGCCGCTTCTGCGCGTTTCAATCCAGCCCGGTAATCACTGGGATCAATTTGCAGTAGCACTTCGCCTTCCCGGAAGAACCCGCCGGCGACAAATACAGGGGAAACAGAAACAATCTTTCCAGGCACCTCTGCAACAAGTACTGTTTCCGTACGTGGTTTGACGGTGCCCTGAGAGCTTACCATGAGATTGAGCGAAACGACTTCGGCATCAATGGTATCAACCAGGATTGCCTGCGTCGTTTCCGGTTTACGATCAGCCCGTTGTGACTTCTTGTAGGCTACCAGCGCAACCACCAGCGTGATTGACGTTAGGATCAAAATCAGCGGAAGCGTAAATTTGAAAAACTTTTCCATACCGGTAACGCTCCCTCAGTGTCAGGAGAATGATCGCTCATTATCCACTTTACTCACGCCTTAGTCATAGGGCATTAGTTGGGGATTTAGGGCAATAAGCGGGCTAATCGACTCATCAGTAGGTACAATATGCCCGGTTTGCGAGACCGAAGAATACTTCATGGATAACAAAAATGGGAATAGTGTTAAAAACACCGGAAGAAATCGAAGCCATGCGGGTGGCGGGCCAACTGGCGGGCGAGGTTTTGAGAATGATCCGTGAGCACATTCACATCGGCGTCACAACCGGTGAGCTGGATGATATTTGTCATGCTTATATGACTGAAGTACAGCAGGTAATCCCGGCACCTTTGAACTATCGTGGTTTCCCCAAATCTATTTGCACCTCGGTTAACCACGTGGTTTGTCACGGTATTCCGGGTGACAAGAAGCTCAAGGACGGCGACATTCTCAATATCGACATTACCGTGATCAAGGATGGCTGGCATGGTGATACCAGCAAAATGTTCCAGGTCGGTGAACCGACCGTGCGCGCCCGCTGGATTTGTGACGTTGCACACCAGGCCATGGTGACAGGTATTGAAGCGGTAAAGCCGGGCCTGCGCCTGGGTGATATTGGCCATGCAATCCAGACATTTGCAGAAGGACAGGATTGTTCTGTCGTTCGCGAGTACTGTGGACATGGTATTGGAAAAGTGTTTCATGAAGATCCTCAGGTGCTGCACTATGGCCGGCCGGGTGTGGGTGAGGTTCTGCTCCCCGGCATGGTGTTCACCATCGAGCCGATGATCAACGTGGGGCGACGGGAAACCCGTTTGTTGGGCGACGGATGGACTGTAATTACCAAGGATCGCAGCCTCTCAGCGCAGTGGGAGCACACGATTGCGGTGACCGAAGACGGCTGTGACGTGCTGACGCTGTTGCCGGGTGATGAACTCTAAGCTTGCATATTCCACCAGCACAGCGGTGTGCAGATGAAAATCAGGCTGCGGGGCCGGTTGCGAAGGCCAGCGGTAGCTGAAGGCTGCCTGGACCCCGATACCCTCACGATTCATACCGGTGAGCAGGCTCATGTGCAACTCATCCAGTCACTCAGAAATGCAATGGCTGCAGCAGATCAATGCCTGGCAGATAAATTCCAAAATAACGAAAGTGTCGATGAATTGGTCAAAGCCCGTGCCTGGGTTGTTGATCAGTTGATACTCAATGCCTGGGATAACCTGATCCCGGCCGATGAGGACGTTGCGCTGGTTGCTGTGGGTGGTTTCGGACGCGGTGATCTCCACCCCCATTCCGATGTGGACTTGCTGATCCTGTTAGCGAAATCAACGCCGCCTAAGAAATTGCGCGGCGCTATCGAAGCTTTCGTCACACTGCTCTGGGATGCCGGTTTTTACCTTGGCCACAGTGTGCGCACCGTGGACGCCTGTGTAACGGAGGCAAAGAAGGATATTGCTACCGCGACAAGCCTGATGGAAAGCCGTCTACTCAGCGGTGGGACAGAGATGTTCGCAGACATGCTTGAAGCAACCGCTGCCGAGAAAGTCTGGTCTGCAGCAGAATTTTTCAATGCCAAATTCGAAGAGCAGATCCAGCGCCACGAGCAATATCACGATACTGCGTACAACCTTGAGCCCAACATCAAGGAAGGCCCCGGCGGTTTGCGAGATATCCAGATGATTGGCTGGGTCGCCAAGCGGCATTTCAGTACGCAATCTTTGCATACGCTGGTGGAGCGTGGCTTTTTGACGGAATCCGAGTTGCAGGAGTTAAAGGATGGCAGAACTTTCCTTCGGGAAATACGCTTCGCCCTGCACCTGCTCACCGGGCGCGGGGAGGACCGGTTGTTATTTGAGTACCAGCAACAAACTGCCGGGCACTTTTCCGCTGCTGGCCCACAGCACTCCGGTGCTGATCAAAGCACTATCATCGTCGAGCAATTCATGCAGCGCTATTACCGCACGGTAATGCAACTTGAACGCCTCAATGAATCATTGCTGCAATTGTTCCACGAGGAGTTGCTACTGCAAGAAACGGTGCCGTCAGAAGACCTGGGTGCCGATTTTCGTGTTACCCGTGGTTATCTTGAAGCGGCCGATGATAGCTTGTTCAGGCGTAAGCCGGTTGCTCTGATGGAGCTGTTTGTTTTGTTGGCGAAGCATGCAAAGCTAATGGGTGTGCGGGCATCTACGATCCGTCTGATTCGTGACAACCTGCATCGGGTAAATGATGAATTCCGTACCGATCCACAGGCATGGCAGTATTTTTTCGAATTGTTGTGCCAGCCAAGTGGTGTCTATACACAGTTGCAGCGTATGAACCGTTACGGTGTGCTGGCCGCTTTTATCCCGGAATTCAGCAAAGTGACCGGTCGCATGCAGTTTGACCTGTTCCACGTTTATACCGTGGATCAACACATCTTATTCGTGGTCAGGAACCTGCGCCGGTTTGCCTATGGCAAGTACAGCTCTGATTTTGTCCACGCCGAAAGTATTTTCCAGCAGATAGATCACCCCGTAATTTTGTACCTGGCTGCATTGTTCCACGACATCGCCAAGGGCAGGGACGGGGATCATTCCATCCTGGGTGCACAGGATGCACTGGCGTTTTGTCAACATTTACCATTGACAACAGAGCATAGGGAACGTGTTGCCTGGTTGGTTGAGCAACACCTCGTGATGTCACAGACGGCGCAACGACGCGATATTACCGATCCTGAAACCATCCGCACGTTCTGCGCGATTGTAGGTGATCAAACACGGCTGGACTATTTGTACCTGCTTACGATAGCCGATATTGCCGCCACCAGCCCCAGGTTGTGGAACAATTGGAAGGACAGCTTGTTATGGGATCTTTACTCGGTGACTTCCGAGGCACTGGCTGAAGGCAGTTCGAACATCCCGGATCACACGCAGTACATTAGGGAGTCCCGCGACGCAGTCCATGCGGGTTTGCGGCAGGCAGGTTTTGACACGGTAGCCGTGGAGAGCCTGTGGGACAGCCTGCCACAGAATATATTTTTGCGCTTTTCCCGCGATCAGTTGGAATGGACGGCTACAGAAGTATTGTCCGCACTTCCCGGCCAGCCAGTACTGGTAGCGGTGCGTGAAGTCAAACAGCGGAGGATCTCCGAGTTGCTGGTCCATGCGCCTGACTATGACGGTCTCTTTGCAACAGCTACAGCGGCAATCGATGAAATCGGTCTGGATGTGCTGTCAGCGCGGGTCATGACCACGATTGCCGGAAAAAGCTTTGACCTGTTCGAATTGATGGACTCACATGCGCAGGCATTGAACCATATTGACAGAGGACGGTTGCAGGTACGACTGTCAGAGGTGCTTGGGGATGCCAGTGTGCCGGCACCGGTCGTGCGCAGGTTGCCGCGGCGATTGCGCCCATTCCAGAGCACGACTCGCGTTCGATTCTCGGCCGCGCGCGGTGGTGACATGACATTGATGGATGTGGAGTGTGCCGACCGGCCGGGTTTGTTGTCGCAGATTTCCTCAATACTTGTAAACTGCGGTATTCGTATACATGATGCAAGGATTGCAACCATGGGTAACCGCGTGGAAGATGCCTTTATTATCAGTGATCAGCACGATGCACCCTTGAGCCGTAAAATGCGTACAGCATTGAAGCAAACACTGATTGAGACACTAGTGTAGCGTCAACCTAATAACGTAGGATCAGCGAGCGGTAAATGATGAATTCAGACAACACTGCGTATCACCGCAGCCTGATCGAGGCGGCGTTTGCACAGCGCAAGACCCTTTCCCCGGAATCCGCCGGGCCGGAACTGGTCGAAGCAATAGAGGCGTCAATTTCCGGGCTGGAGCAGGGCACTTTGCGTGTTGCCGAGCCACCTGCAACTGCCGGGGCTGACGGCTGGCAGGTAAATGAATGGCTGAAAAAGGCGGTGCTGCTGTATTTTCGTATCCGCCACAATGAAGTTATCGATGGGGCCGCGAGCCACTACTTCGACAAGGTGCCACTTCGCTGGGCACCGGGAAGCGACGATGATATCAGCCAATGCGGTGCGCGCATCGTGCCGCCGGCCACGGTCAGACGCGGCGCTTTTATCGGCCATGATGCGGTGCTGATGCCCAGCTATGTGAATATCGGCGCAAGGGTTGGTGAGGGCAGCATGGTTGATACCTGGGCTACGGTCGGATCCTGCGCACAAATTGGCCGCGGGGTACACCTGTCGGGTGGCGTTGGTATCGGCGGAGTACTTGAGCCGCTGCAAGCGACGCCAACGATTATTGAGGATGATTGCTTTATCGGCGCGCGTTCGGAAGTGGTTGAAGGCGTGATTATCGGCCAGGGTAGTGTGCTGTCCATGGGGGTTTACATCGGCAAGAGCACACGTATCTATGATCGCGAAAGCGGTGAGATCATGTATGGCCGGGTGCCGCCGGGTTCAGTCGTCGTACCAGGCAGCCTGCCGGCCAAAGATGGCAGCTACTCCCTGTATGCGGCGGTGATCGTCAAACATGTGGATGAGCAAACACGTTCCAAGACCAGTATTAACG
>BTRB01000108.1:0-5363 GCA_036986175.1 Gammaproteobacteria bacterium | reverse complement strand
ATAAGATGAATCGGAAATATGATTACTTGAACCATGAGCGAGCGTGATATAGCGGATACCCCGGTCGGCAAAAAACTGAATATTTTCCAGCTTGTGGTTGATCGGTGAACCATTTTCCATCCCCATGGCCAGACCGATGCGGCCGCTGCGCATAGCTTTCCCGGCATCTGACACCGAGCGTACCAGCATGAACTTTTCCGGCGCACGTGCCGTCAGTGCCTCTACGGAATCGATCAACTGGTTGGCCAGTTCATAACTCTTGCCGGCATCACCCGATTCAGTCTCCAGGTCTGCGGGAGTATAAATGGACATGAACACCAGGTTCAGCCCGCCCTTTACTGCCCTTGGGTAGTCAAAATCCCCTTCTTCCGTTGCGCCTGATACATCAACCCAGCCGGATTGCACGCGATAAGGCACGTCTATATGCGTGTCGGCGATCAGAAATTTTTTTGCGATCTGCTGGGACTGTTCCCTCATTGACCGTTGATCTGCCTGTAGCGGGCTCACTGCCAGCACCAGGCCCATGGCCAGCGATATTTTCAGTAAATTCATCGTGCATTCCTTCCTTTTTTCATTCGTTCCCGGAGTCGGGTAGCAACTCGTAATCGAGCATCCTGTCACCATCAAAAATCCAGCGGCTCCGGAATCGTTCACCACGCAGCATCATCGGTATCCAGAGCCGGTCATCCTCCCACATCCGCTCGTAGGGTATCTCATCAAGCGGCACCCAAAACGGCGCTGCCTCTACCGATTCCGTGGGTACGCCCGCATAGTCAGCAGTCCGGTACACCCACACATGAATGGAGTAGCCATCAACAAACTGAAAACGGTGTTGACCGCAGTATTCCAGGTTGGAAACAGTAATCCCCAATTCTTCCTGACACTCCCTGACGGCACAGGCCTGGGGGGCTTCCCCCTTCTCAACTTTGCCACCGGGAGCGTTGATTTTGCCTTTACCGAGCCCGGTTTTCTTGTTGATCAGCAGTATCTGGCCTTCCCGTATGACAAACACCAACGTCGCCGGGTCTTTGGCCTGCCAGGTTTCCCAGTCAACATCTGCTAATGTTTTCATGGCTGGGTTTTTATGTCTGGCCAATACTCTTTCCGCTTTTTTCAACTGCCAGGCGCTGTTTGGCAGCAGCCATATAGCGGGTGAATACAGCCTCATCATTTGCAACCACTGAACACATCAGTTCATCCAGTACTTTGCGGAATTGCCTGCTCACTTCAGCGGTGTTTTCATTTCCCTGCTGGATTTCGTAGTACAGATGCGGGTTCTCGTTAACAACCTGGGTTGCTACATTCAACTGCGCCCTGAAAGTAGAACTGGATATCTGCTTCAGTAACGGCACGGCTTCCCCGCTTTCCGCCAATGCACCGGCAAAAGCGATGTTGACCAGATGCGACAGCCCCAACACCCAGGCCATGACCTCATCGTGTTCTTCAAGACTCAGTTCAACACAATCAGCTGCAGTATGAGAGAACAACTCCCGGGCTTCAGTCACCGCCCGGGGGTCGCCCACATCAACGAAAAGAATGTGGCGCCCTGAAAGACCAATTTCGTCAGGACCGAACATCGGATGCACCGAACACACGCGGCAACCGTTCCTGCGCATTGCGTCCAGCCCTTCGCGCATCGGGCTTTTCAGTGAGCCAATATCAAATACCAGACATTGCGGGCGGATTTCCGCCAACTGCAGCAGGATGTCATTGCTGGGCCTCAATGGGACAGCAACGACGATCAGGTCATAGTCATGCACAACACTTTGCCAGTCATCTACCCTGGTAAAGGGTGTATCACCACCCGCCAGGTCTGTAACATCCACGTTGTACCCCACCATGTCCAGGTAACGTGACATCCACACGCCCATCCTGCCCAGGCCACCGATGACCAGCGCCCGCCGGCCCTGGCCATGATCAGACTGGACCAGCTTATGGGTTTCCTGGTTGCTGAGCGAATGGTGGATCAGGGTCTCAAGTATGTCGCGTGCCACTGAACCGGGAAGACCGCGGGATTCTGCGCGTGCCACGCCACGATCGATAACTTCGCGTTCACGTTCATAGTGCCGCAGCGGCAACCCGGTCTTTAATTTGTGTTCGGCGATGGTGGTTACGACCGCCTGGCGCTCGGCAATCAGGTCGATGATACCGGTATCGATCGCGTCCAGCCGGCGGCGCAGCTCAAGCAACTCGGCGACGGATAATATTGAATCACTCGACATGTGCTTTGCAGAATTTGCGCTTGCCAACCTGCAGGATACCTTCGAAGCCGGTTTCAAGCTGCAATGACCGGTCAGAGATTTTCTCACCATCTATACGCACGCCACCCTGTTTAAGCATACGGAAAGCTTCAGAATTGCTGGCGGTCAGGCCGCACTGGGTCAGTGCTGCGGCAATACCAATGCCCTGCCCGCCGGTAGCCAGGGTTTGGTCCGGGATGTCTTCGGGCATCGCCCCGCCGCGGAAGCGGGCGATAAAGGTTTCCCTGGCGGCATCGGCGGCCGCGCGGTCATGGAAGCGTGCAACGATTTCCTCGCACAGCAGGAACTTGATGTCCCTGGGGTTGGCACCGTCTTTGACCTGCTGTATGAACGCGGCCAGCTCCGCATTGCTGCGGAAACTCAGCAGGTCAAAATAGCGCCACATCATTTCATCAGAAATCGACATCAGCTTACCGAACATCTCATCCGGCGTTTCGGTGATGCCGACATAGTTGTTCAGTGACTTGGACATTTTCTGCACGCCATCCAGCCCTTCCAGCAACGGCAGCGTAATAATGACCTGCGGCGGCTGGCCATAGTGCTGTTGCAAATGACGACCAACCAGCAGGTTGAACTTCTGGTCCGTGCCACCCATTTCCACATCGGTTTTTAACATGACCGAATCGTATCCCTGCGCCAGCGGGTAAAGAAGTTCGTGTATGCCGATCGGCTGGCCGTTGCGATATCGGTTCTCAAAATCATCCCGCTCGAGCATGCGTGCAACGGTATATTTCGCCGCCAGCCGGATCATGCCTTCGGAGCCGAGTTCGCTCATCCATTCCGAATTGAAGCGGATGCTGGTCTTTGCGCGGTCCAGCACTTTGAACACCTGGGTCGCATAGGTCTCCGCGTTGTCCTTGATTTGTTCCGCTGTCAGCGGCTTGCGGGTTGCACTATTGCCGGTCGGGTCACCGATCATGCCGGTGAAGTCACCGATCAGGAACGTAACCTCGTGGCCGAGGTCCTGGAACTGGCGCATCTTGTTGATCACCACGGTATGGCCGATATGCAGGTCAGGCGCCGTTGGGTCAAAACCAACCTTGATCTGCAACGGCTTGCCGGACGCAAGTTTCTTCTGCAGGTCTTCGACCTTGATGATTTCTTCGGTACCCCGGGCGATCAGTTCCAGGGCTTGTTTGACATCGGTCATATTGAGGTCCGTTTTATATCAGTCTGGCCAAACCCGCATATTGCACCAAGGCGCATCAAATTCACACTCAAAATTACGCCTTCATATGTTATCTTTAACGCTGCTTGAACCAAGGAGTCTGTCAGGCCCGGTTGAAGGTCTTTACTCAGCATGCACAATAAGAATCTCTTTTCCAGCCTGATTGGAAAAATACCACCAATCGATTTCAGGCTGACCCGCACTAAATTGTTCCTGTTCGCCCTTACCCTGATTGCCGTTGGTTTGGCGCTGGGTGGTCTCGAAAGCAGCCCGGATGATGCAGCCGTAGCCAGCAAGGTCGTCAGCCTGAGTTTACCCGACCGGCATGAATTCCACACCACCCCGGGGGATCGCAACGATGCCAGCCTGGCTCCTGGCAGTACCGTAAACCCCGTCGAAACTGAACCCTGGGATGCCGTTACCGTGCGCGCCGGCCAATCCCTGGACACTATCTTCCGTCAACAGGGCTTCAGTGCAACGACCCTGTTCAGGATCATGGCGCTTAACAATGAAACCCGCCAACTCAAGAAAATCCGCCCAGGTGACCTGTTTGAATTCCAGTATCATGAAGATGGCTCGCTCAAGCGCATGCGCTACGCCGTTGATGAAGCCCGCTACCTGAACGTAGATTACGACGGGCAAAAGGCCTTTGCCAGCACCGAAGCACGCGCCATCATCACCCGCATTGAAAAGACCAGCGGCACCATCACCTCTTCCCTTTTCCTGGCCGGCAAACAGGCCGGCCTCAACGACGGCATGGTAATGAAGCTGGCCAACCTGTTTGGATGGGATATCGATTTTGTACTCGATATCCGCGAGGGCGACCGCTTTTTGCTGATTTATGAAAAGCTCTACCGGGACGGCAGCTTCCTGCGCGATGGAGAAATCATCGGTGCCACCTTCGTCAACCAGGGTGAGCAATTCCAGGCCATACGCTTTGTTATAGACGGTGACACGCAGTACTTTGCTCCGGACGGTCGCAATATGCGCAAGGCCTTCCTGCGCGCTCCACTGAACTTTTCCTACATCAGCTCCAACTTCAACCCGAAGCGCTTCCACCCGATTCTCAAAACAGTCAAGCCGCACAACGGCATTGACTACAAGGCCCCTAAAGGAACACCTGTATACGCCGCCGGTGACGGCAAGGTCATCAAGGCAACCTACAGCAAGTACAACGGCAATTACGTGTTTATCCAGCATGCCAACAGCATCATCACAAAATACCTGCATTTTACCAAGCGCGCGGTTAAGAAGGGCCAGCGCGTCAAGCAGGGCCAGGTCATCGGCTACGTAGGCGCAACCGGGCTGGCCCAGGCACCTCACCTGCACTATGAATTCGTCATCAACGGCGTACACCGGAATCCACGTACGGTCTCATTGCCGAAAGCAGATGCACTCGCAGGCACACAACTGTCTGACTTCCGGCTTGCTGCGGCACCGGTGCTGTCCCAACTCAGCCGCCTGGAGTCTGCCTCCATGTACGCCAGCCAATGAACGGCGAGCCTGGCAAAGACGAACCCGGGAAAGATGAACTTTTCATCGGCATGCTGTCCGGCACCAGCCGCGACGGCGTCGATGCCGTGCTGGTGAATTTCAGCCGCGGCTCAATGCAGTTGCTGCACGCCATGTGTACACCCTACCCACCCGCCATAAAACTGTCCCTGGACCAGCTGCTTGCAACGGGCCAGCCGCCAGACAAGGACGTGGCAAACTTGCTGGATGAAAACCTGGGCCGATTCTTTGCCCGCGTCGCGCAAAACCTGGTGCGTGAAACCGGTATGGAAATGTGCGACATTCGTGCCATAGGCTCGCATGGCCAAACGGTATGGCATGAGCCGGAAGCGGAAATTCCCATCACCATCCAGCTTGGCAAACCGGAACTTATTGCCAAGGGTACAAAGACAACTGTAGTCGCTGATTTCCGGAGCGCAGAC
>BTRB01000107.1:0-5417 GCA_036986175.1 Gammaproteobacteria bacterium | reverse complement strand
AATGATTCGCGAATGAGCCCATAGGTCGGGATGGTGGTAATCTTTTTATCCCAGTCCTGTACCTTGGCCGTGGTCAGAGTCACTTCCAGCACATCCCCATCGGCGCCGTAATCCGCCATCTCAATCCAGTCACCCTCTGCAACCATTTTGTTTGCCGCCAACTGAATACCCGCCACAAAACCGAGGATTGCATCCCGGAACACCAGCATCAGCACGGCAGTGAGCGCACCGATCCCGCTGAGCAGGTAGACGGGGGTTTTATTCAGAAGTATGGCAATGACAAAGATGGCTGCGAGAAAATACAGTACCATTTTCAGGATCTGGATAAACCCCTTGATTGGGACCTCTTTGGATGCCCGGAAGTTCTGGTAAATATCCTCAACTGTATTGAGCAATGAGTCCAGCACCAGCATCAGGACGATAATCATATAAATCAGTACAGCGCTTATGCTGAACGCGATGACTGCATCAAGGCCTTCCAGTGCGACCGGTGTGAGCACATAGATGACCAGTGCCGGGGCGAGGTGCGCCAGCCGGCTCAGGGCTTTTTGGCGCAGAATCGCATCATCCCACTTTGCCCTGGATCTGGAGATAACATAGGCGAGCGCTGACACGATGTAGCGTTTCGCCACAAAGTCAGCGATGAAGCTCAGGGCAAGTACGGCCACGACGGCAATACCGCGTGCAACATAGAATGTCAGGCCTTCGTTAAGGCCTTGATTTAATAGCCAGTTTTGTAGTAATTCCAACATGGTGCTTTGCTTCCCGGTTATTGGCCTGAGTGTGTCAGCGGGTGAGAATAGTCGTCAGCCGGCATCGCGCGTAGTTATACATCGTTCGCCGGACTGCCAACGCCGGAGTACTTTACTCCTGATAATAGCGCCATGTCACGATGCCAGGTTGCGAGATCATCCTGATTGAATTTATTTAAATGATCGTGGCCACAGGCACGCGCCATTACCTGCATCAATTCTACGCAAGCAGCGAAAAAGTTATGCAACTGGTTTGATGATTTTTCTATATTCAATCTCTGGCGCAATTCGGCTTTCTGGGTGGCTATTCCCGTTGGACAGTTGTTGGTGTTACATATTCTCGCCGCAACACAACCAATAGCCTGCATAGCGCTATTTGCAACCGCAATGCCATCCGCACCTAGTGCCAGGGCCTTAACAAAGTCGATTGGAACACGTAAACCACCCGTAATAATGAGGGTTACACGACCACTGGCGCCTTGATCATCAAGATAGCGGCGGGCTCGTGCCAACGCTGGAATGGTTGGTACACTGATATGATCTCTAAACATTTCCGGCGCTGCACCCGTACCACCGCCACGGCCATCCAATATAATGTAATCAGTACTGGCATCCAGCGCGAATTGAATATCTTTTTCAATATGGTTTGCACTGAGTTTGAAACCAATAGGGATACCGCCGGTTATTTCTCTGACACGATCTGCAAACCGCCTGAAATCAGATACCGAGGAAAGATTCTCGAAAGCAGGTGGTGATATTGCCGGCTGGCCCTCCGGTATTCCTCTTACCTGGGATATTTTGCCCCGGTTTTTATTGCCGGGAAGATGACCGCCCGTACCTGTTTTCGCACCCTGTCCACCTTTGAAGTGGAATGCCTGTACTTTTTTCAATATTTCTTCCTTGTAACCAAAGCCGGCACTGGCCAATTCGTAAAAATATCGGGAATTTGCCTGCTGCTCTTCAGGCAACATTCCACCTTCACCTGAACAGATACCGGTGCCTGCAAGTTCTGCACCTTTGGCTAAAGAAATTTTTGCTTCTTCAGACAATGCACCAAAACTCATATCAGATACAAATAGGGGAATTTTCAGGTGCAAAGGTTTTTTAGCATCTGGTCCAATAATCAATGCCGTCCCGACATTTTGGTCCTCCATTAACGGCTTACTTGCCATTTGAGCTGCCATGATTTGCAGATCATCCCAGTGCGGTAGCTTATGGCGTGGAACCCCCATAGAAGTCATTGGGCCGTGATGACCGAATTTGGACAGTCCTTCCCTGGCGAGCTGATGGATAAATGCTACTGTTGGCTCTTCAGGCGTTGCAACGGCAGTTGGCAGCTGCGTTGCTTCCGGTGTTAACCCCGGACCTTCTTCGCCGATATTTTCCTCACTAAACTGTTTATGTGATCCATCACAATAAGGCGTATTACCGGTATGCTTACATGCGCATAAATAGGCTTCGCCGTCCTGTTCTGCTGTAAAAGCGCTCGGTTTGAATGCTGTTCCCGCATGCGATCCGTCACAAAATGGTTGTTTTTTTGAACGGCCACAAACACAAAAATGGTATTCCTCACCCTTATTGAGGGTTACTTGCGCCGGTTTGTTGTCTGCGATAACAGGATTGCTCATATTTACCTTCTCTTAAAATGTTTAACGTCAGCCTGCAACAGGTCTTCCAGGCGGTAATATAACATTCCCGGTGCGGACCAGATTACTCGAAAATGCCTGTTCGCAACGTGGCGCTGGGCTACAACCGGATTTGCAAACCCGGTTCAGCCCGGCGACCTGATTTTTTTGACATTGGCGTGGAAAACGCGCACTGCTAAACTCCACTTCATTGCACGCTACACAAAGACCGGGATATCTATATGACCAATGTACCCTCTGATCTGAAAATCGCCCAGGCTGCAAACAAGCTATCCATTACCGAGGTCGCTGCCGGCCTCGGCATACCGGAGGACGACCTGATTCCCTACGGCCACGACAAGGCCAAGATTGGCTATCGGTTTCTTGAGAGTCTTGATGACAAACCGGACGGCAAGCTCATTCTCATCACGGCAATATCACCGACCCCTGCCGGTGAAGGCAAAACGACGACTACAGTAGGACTGGGCGATGGTTTATGTAAGCTGGGTAAAAAGGCGGTTATATGTTTGCGCGAGCCCAGTCTGGGTCCCTGTTTTGGCATGAAGGGCGGTGCAGCTGGTGGTGGTTATGCCCAGGTCGTACCCATGACAGATATCAATCTGCATTTTACCGGTGACTTTCACGCAATCGCCGCCGCCCACAACCTGCTGTCAGCGGTGATTGACAATCATATTCACTGGGAGAACCCGCTGGATATTGATCCGCGGCGCATCACGTGGCGTCGCGTCGTTGATATGAACGACAGATCCCTGCGTGACATTACCTGTGGCCTGGGTGGCCCTGGCAACGGTGTGCCGCGACAATCGGGCTACGATATCACTGCTGCCTCCGAGATTATGGCGATTTTTTGCCTGGCAAACAGTCTGGAAGATCTACAGACGCGCATTGGCAATATTGTCATCGGCTACACGCGAAAACGTCAACCTGTCACTGTCAAGGAACTCAAGGTTGAGGGTGCGGTGACCGCACTGTTGCGTGATGCGTTCCAGCCTAACCTGGTACAGACGCTGGAAAATAATCCTGCGCTGATGCATGGCGGACCGTTTGCCAATATCGCCCATGGCTGCAACTCTGTTGTGGCCACCCGGGCTGCTCTGAAACTCGGTGATTACGTCGTCACCGAAGCCGGTTTTGGGGCGGATCTCGGCGCCGAAAAGTTCTTTAACATCAAGTGCCGCAAAGCGGGACTGCACCCCGACGCGGTGGTGTTGGTGGCAACGACCAAGGCGCTGAAAATGCAGGCTGGCGTCGCTAAAGAAAACCTCACCAAAGAGAACGCCGATGCGGTGCGGGCAGGTTGCATAAACCTGGGCCGGCACATCCGCAACACAGGCCAGTATGGTGTCCCGGTCACCGTTGCGATCAACGAATTCCAGAGCGATACCGAAGCTGAGCACGAGGTGATAAAAGAGTTCTGTGCTGGCTTTGGTGTTGAGTGTATCGTCGCTTCGCACTGGGAAAATGGTGCGGAAGGGGCTCTGGTACTTGCGCAACATGTAGTAGATATGATCGAACGCCAGCAATCGCAATTTCGCACCCTGTACAGCGACCGCTTAAGCCTGTGGGAAAAGACACGCCGTATCGCGCGCACCATGTATGGTGCGGAAGATATCATTGCCGATAAGAAGGTTCGTGCCCAGTTTGCACAGTTCGAGAAAGAAGGCTACGGTCATTTTCCCGTTTGCATGGCCAAGACCCAGTACAGTTTTTCGACAGACCCGCTGCTGCTCGGCGCACCGACCGGCCATGATGTCCCGATCAGGGAAGTTCGCCTTGCGACCGGTGCCGAATTCGTCGTGGTGATATGCGGAGAGATCATGACCCTGCCGGGTCTGCCCCGCAAGCCTTCGTCTGAGAACATCAGTGTGGATGAGAACAAGAAAATTGTGGGCTTGTTTTGAAACCCGGGTCAAGCTCTGTTCATTCTGACAAAACCTCCTTGCCAACAGCTTCAAGGATGTCCGCATCAAGATACCCGTCTGCGATAACACCCTTCGCTTGCTGGTAACGGCTCAGGGCTGCACGTGTCATGGGGCCCGGAATGCCGTCAGGTTCACCGGCACTATAGCCAAGGGTATTGAGATTCTGTTGCAGTTGCAGCACCCGCTCGCGTGATAACTTCAAATCCCCGTCGGGCGGTGTGTTCGCCAGCTTACCTGCGCCCGCGATGCGGTCAGCCAGTCGCCCCACGGTCAACGCGTAGTACTCAGAACGGTTCCAGCCCATAATGACATCGAAGTTCTGGTAGGTGACAAAAGCCGGGCCTTGGTGTCCGGCAGGCACTAATAGCCGGGTGGCAAGGTCCACATCAGCCAGCGGCTGCCCGAACGCATCCTTGATGCCGAGCGCACGCCAATCGGTCAGCGGCAGGACGTCACCGGTATTCGCTAATGCGTAGTCAAAGTCCTCAGGCAGGATGACTTCACGACCCCAGCGGATGCCAGGCTGCCAGCCGAGTTGCTGGAGAAAGTTGCCGGCTGAAAACAGGGCATCCGGAATACTACTCCACAGATTGATTCGCCTGTCACCATCCCCGTCAAGCGCATAACGAAGATAGGCCGACGGCATAAACTGCACATGACCCATGGCGCCTGCCCAGGAGCCCAGCATCTGCCGGGCATCAGCATTGCCTGCCTCGATAATCCTGAGGGCGGCCATCAATTCAGCGCTGAAAAACTCGCTGCGGCGGGGATCGCAGGCCAGGGTGGTCAGTGAATCGGGCACCGGTATGTCACCAAAGGTGTTGCCAAAATTGCTCTCCAGCCCCCAGAAAGCCACCAGGTACTGTGGCGGTACGCCGGTTTGCTGTTGTATCCGTTGCAGAAGATCGCGATGTGCTGCCAGCAACACCCGGCCCAGTGCCACGCGAGATGGTGTAACCCGTAGTCGATAATAATTGCCGAAAGAGCGTGTGAATTCCGGTTGTCGCTGGTCGAGTTCGATAACTTTTGCACGGTATTGTACGGCGTCCAGAACGCGATCGACGGTAGTTCCGTCAATGCCCTCCGCTTTGGCCCTG
>BTRB01000106.1:0-5558 GCA_036986175.1 Gammaproteobacteria bacterium | reverse complement strand
ATCATGTCCCCATTGCGAAACACAATGAGCTTCATCAATGGCAATCAAGGCCAGCGGGATATGCTCCAGGCTGTTGATGAAATCCGGCCTCATCATCCGTTCGGGCGCCACGTAGAGCAGGTCCAGCTCACCGCTGTGCAGGCGGGTCAGCACGGTTCTTGCTTCATCTGCATCCAGGTTGGAGTTGTACATGGCGGCCCGGACCCCATTGGCCACCAGCGCATCCACCTGGTCTTTCATCAGGGAAATCAATGGTGAAATAACGACCCCGAGACCCGCCCGGTGCAAGGCCGGGAGCTGGTAGCACAGGGATTTTCCGCCACCGGTAGGCATCAGCACGAAAGCATCCCCGCCTGACAC
Organism: Gammaproteobacteria bacterium; assembly: GCA_036986175.1. GTDB lineage: Bacteria > Pseudomonadota > Gammaproteobacteria > Xanthomonadales > SZUA-36 > SZUA-36. The sequence goes on along the minus strand of BTRB01000106.1, from coordinate 5,198 downwards.
TACCTGTTCGATAATATCCCGCTGAAGGGGGCGGAATTCAGTCAGGCCAAATACCTGCCGGAGTGTGTCGTGAATGGAACTCATGTGCTGATCGAAAACTCCGGGTAAGAATATTTGTAATTGAGCAGCAGCCATCATACATGCCCCGGGCGGTTTCGGCCCCACTGAATTTTCGCCCAATTCCATACGTCCAGACTAACCCGATACCCAGCCTGATCCTATCGCCAATTGACCGCGCAAAATGTAGGAAAATGGCTCGCAAATTTACGCTGCCCAGGGTGCAACATTGCTATGTTATATTAGTCTCTACGCGACAAATTCTGCTCGTTACACTACGGGGAAGAAAATGAAATCTGCTCAACAATGGCATGCAATGGCCTCTGAATTAGCTATCGAAACCCGCGCCTTCATCGGCGGTGAATTTACACATTCCGTCGCCGGGGAAACCTTCCCCTGCGTCAACCCTGCCAACGGCAACGTGATTGCTGAGATTTCCGCCTGCAAGCAAGCCGATGTGGACCGGGCTGTCATGCTAGCCCGCGAGTGTTTTGAATCAGGCAGCTGGCGTGGCAAGGCACCTGCGGCACGCAAAAAGATCCTGGTGAGATTTGCTGACCTTATTCTGAAATATGCTGAAGAACTGGCACTGCTCGAAACAATGGATATGGGTAAGCCGATCGGTGAAAGTCTGAACGTTGATGTCACCGGTTCTGCCCGGAGCATTGCCTGGAACGGGGAAGCCATTGACAAGATCTACGGTGAAGTTGCACCTTCCCCGGATAACGTCATTGGCCTGATAACACGCGAGCCGATCGGCGTGGTGGCCGCCATCGTGCCCTGGAATTTTCCTTTACTGATGGCCTGCTGGAAACTCGGACCGGCGCTTGCCACCGGTAACAGCGTTATTTTGAAACCCTCAGAGAAATCACCGTTAACCGCTATTCGCCTTGCCTCAATTGCGCAGGAGGCAGGTATCCCGGATGGTGTATTCCAGGTCCTGCCCGGGTTTGGGCCGGATGCAGGCACACCGCTGGCCTTGCATATGGACATTGATTGTATTGCGTTTACAGGCTCCACCGGCGTCGCCAAGAAATTGCTGGAGTACTCCGGGCAATCGAATATGAAGCGTGTTTTTGCCGAATGCGGTGGCAAGAGCCCCAATATTGTCTTTGCAGATTGCCCCGATATGGAGGTAGCAGCGACATCAGCTGCTGCCGCAATCTTCTACAACCAGGGCGAAGTATGCACGGCGGCTTCGCGCTTGCTGGTTGAGGCGTCCATCAAAGATGAGTTTGTCAACAAGGTCATTGCTGCCAGTCATGCTATGCAACCGGGCGACCCGTTGGACCCTGACAGTTTCATGGGTGCCATCGTCGATGAAATACAACTCGAGCGCGTGCTTGGCTATATTGATGACGGCAAATCCAATGCCAAACTGATCCACGGCGGCAGGCGTGTGCGCCAGGAATCTGGTGGCTATTATATTGAGCCCACCATCTTTGATGAAGTGGATGAAACCTGCAAAATCTTCCACGAAGAAATTTTTGGGCCGGTACTTTCCGTTATTACGTTTACAAGTATGGAAGAGGCCATCAGACTGGCAAACACCAGTGATTACGGCCTGGCAGCGGCTGTCTGGACCAGCGACATTTCCAAGGCCCACAAAACTGCGCAAGCACTAAGGGCGGGTTCAGTGTGGATCAACAACTGGGACGGCGGAGACATGACCATGCCTTTTGGTGGTTACAAGCAATCTGGAAACGGTCGGGACAAGTCCATTCATGCATTGGAGAAATACACTGAATTGAAATCTACGTGGATTGAGTTGTAGTTTTATTACCACGCAACCCGGTCCGCACAGTTTCGTTCATGTCAGGTCTGCCCCGCTGCAAAAATGGTGAGCTGCATTCGGAAGGAATTTTGATGAGCTTTACACGATTGGGGAGTAGAATTTTAAAACATGCGAGCCCGCAAGACATTTCTGCTGCTGGCCTTGTACCTTATTGCCACCGTCATGACGATCAACGTCGGTGCCGATGACCAATTCGCGGTGCAGCGCCAGCAAATGGTGCGCGAGATCCGCCAGAGCGTCGCAGACACCAGCCGGTACATCGGCAGAAAGGCACTGAATAAACGGGTTATGCGTGTGATCGGCACGGTGCCGCGTCACGAATTTGTCCTGCCAGCAATGCAATCCAGCGCCTACGAGAACCGGCCGCTGCCCATCGGCTATGGCCAGACTATTTCACAACCCTATATCGTCGCCCTGATGACCGAACTGGTGGACCCAAAGGAGCAATACACTGTGCTGGAGATCGGCACCGGGTCCGGTTACCAGGCCGCGATCCTGTCGAAACTGGTCAAAAAGGTCTTCACGATAGAAATCGTGGAAGAACTGGGCCTGTCAGCCAGTGCGCGCTTGCAGAGGCTCGGTTACGACAACGTTGAAACGCGTATTGGCGACGGCTATTACGGCTGGCCTGAACAGGGACCGTTCGACGCCATCGTCGTGACCGCGGCCGCAAGCCATATACCGCCGCCGCTGGTGCAACAAATCAAGCCCGGGGGCGTCATGCTGATCCCGGTCGGCAGCCAGTTCCAGGTGCAGCAACTGACCCTGGTGGAGAAGAACAAAAAAGGCCGCGTGATTACACGGCAGATACTACCGGTCCGTTTCGTACCGCTTACCGGCGGGCATTAACCCGCAATATGCGGGCTGGATTGCCGTGAAGCCATATTCTGGCAAGCTGCAGGCTCAAGCGCCGCTGATTTCCGTTGCACTGATTTCCGCCGCCGCGCTGGCCTACGAAATCCTGCTGATGCGCCTGCTCTCGATCATCCAGTGGCAACTTTTCGCATACATGATCATCAGCCTGGCCCTGTTGGGATATGGCGTCAGCGGCACCTTCCTGGCACTGGTTCAGGACCGCTTGAAAGGTTATTACGCCACTGCCTTCATTATCAATGCCACGCTGTTTGGCCTGACCGCGCTGGGTAGTTTCCTGATCGTGCAATCCCTGCCGTTCAATGTGCTGGAAGTGCTTTGGGACCTGAAACAGCCACTGTGGCTGCTGCTGATCTACCTTTTACTGTTCATCCCGTTTTTCTTTGCTGCCAACTGCGTCTGCCTGACATTTTCAGAATACCCGCGGCAGCTTTATCGCGTTTACGGTTCCGACCTGCTGGGGGCGGGCGCGGGGACGATCGGTATCATCGGTCTGTTGTTCGTGGTCCTGCCGATGGATGCCCTGAAACTGGTGAGCGCCCTGGGGCTGCTGACCGCACTGACGGCCGCGTGGGAGTGCCGCGCAGGGTCGCGGTGGCTGAAGGCGGCTTTACTACTCACCATGGTGGCAATGCTGCTACCCGGTACCACGCCCGGGCTCAGGCTTTCCGAGTTCAAGGGCCTCAACCAGGCGCTACAGGTGCTGGGAGCGGAACAGGTCGATCAACGCTCCAGCCCCCTTGGCCTGCTGTCTACCGTCGCCAGCCCCACGATTCCGTTTCGCTACGTTCCCGGAATGAGCCTGAATGCACCCGTCGGACCGCCGGCACAACTGGCGGTATTCACCGATGGTGATGGAATAAACGTGATCACCCGCTTTGATGGTGACCTGGCGCCGATGGAATACCTGGACTATGTCACTTCAGCCCTGCCCTACCATTTGCTGGACCGGCCGCGGGTGCTGATACTGGGCGCTGGCGGCGGCGCCGATGTGCTGCAGGCCCTGTACCAGGGTGCGCCCCGCATCGATGCGGTGGAACTCAACCCACAGGTGGTGGATCTCGTGAGCGATGAATTCGCTGATTTTTCAGGTGCGCTGTTTGCAGATGCACGGGTGACCCTGCACATTAAGGAGGCACGTGGTTTTGTCGCGGGCAATGACGAGAAATACGACCTGATACAGCTTGCGCTACTGGACTCGTTCAGTGCCTCATCGGCAGGGCTGTATGCACTTAGAGAAAATTACCTGTACACCGTTGAAGCTGTGGGCGAAATCCTGGCTGCCTTGCGGCCCGGCGGAATTCTCGCAATTACCCGCTGGATCAGGCTGCCACCGCGTGACGGCCTGAAGATTTTCGCCACCGCGGTCGCTGCACTGGAACGGGCGGGCGTGGCTGAACCGGGAAAGCAATTGCTCATGATACGGGGCTGGAATACCAGCACACTGCTGGTCAGCAACCAGGTGTTTTCGGTTAGCCAAATCGAACAAGTGCGTGAATTCAGCAGCCAGCGCTGGTTCGACCTCATCCATTACCCGGGTATCAAAGCCGCAGAGGCCAACCAATTCAACCAACTGCAGCAAGCCTGGTATTTCAATGCGGCCCACGAGCTGCTGGGCGATGAAAGAGAGCAGTTCTTCGCGGACTACAAGTTCAACATCCGCCCCGCAACGGATAACCGGCCTTACTTTTTCTACTTCCTGAAATGGTCTGCGCTGCCGGAAATCATAACGCTCAGGGGACGAGGCGGGCTGCCCTTGCTGGAACAGGGCTACCTCATATTGATCGCGACCCTTGCCCAGGCAGCACTGGCCAGCCTGGTGCTGATCCTGTTACCGCTGTGGCTGTGGAAGCGCAGGCATAAAGCAGTTTCCGGGGACCGCTGGCGTGTCATTGTGTATTTCTTCTCAATCGGCGCCGCTTTCATGATGATCGAGATCGCCTTCATCCAGAAATTCACCCTGTTCCTGAGCAACCCGTTGTACGCAGTGGCCGTGGTGCTGGGCGCCTTCCTGATTTTTGCCGGGCTTGGCAGCGCAATGTCGGGACGGCTGGGCAGGCGCGCACCGGTTGCCTGGCCGGTAGCCGGCATAGTGGTTCTCTCCGTCGCGTACCTGTTCCTGTTGCCGCCTCTGTTCCGCTGGCTGATGCCATTGCACGATGTCAGCAAGATCCTCATATCCACGGGTTTGATTGCACCGCTGGCCTTTCTGATGGGCATGCCGTTCCCACTGGGGTTGAACCGCGTCGCACGCCAGTCTGCGCCGTTGATTCCCTGGGCCTGGGGGATCAACGGCTGTGCCTCCGTGCTGAGCGCGATCATCGCCACCGTTGTGGCGATACATGCGGGCTTCATCGCCGTGGTGCTGCTGGCCGTTGTGCTGTACCTGGCGGCAGCGTTAGCAGACGCCAGACAGTAAAACGCCTGAAGACATCAGTACGCGTCGCCAAATGGTGAGGGTAATTCCTTAAAG
>BTRB01000105.1:0-5612 GCA_036986175.1 Gammaproteobacteria bacterium | reverse complement strand
CGCCGTGTTGTTCGATACCCGACCCGCACCGGACCTGCACATCCACGACCGTGGCAAAGAACCGGCGGCGGCCTTGCTTGCATTCAACAATGAATTTGACGGTAGAATTATGTTTGCCGCCGATACAACCGGGCGCCGCGAAGTGCTGGCAGAAACCCTGCAGGCCTTCGGCCTTCAACCACAACGGTTCGAGTCATGGGCGGAGTTCCAGACAGCCACTGAGCGGCTGGGACTGGCTGTTTTACCTTTGCAACAGGGTTTTGTAGCCGGCTCCGATATTGCTGTGCTGACCGAAAGTCAGTTATTTGGCGGCCGGGTTCGTCCCAGGATCGCACGCAAACTTTCCGAACGCGACCCCGAAGCGATCATCCGCAGTCTGTCCGATCTTGAGCTGGGTGACCCGGTGGTGCACGAGGACCACGGCATAGGCCGCTACCGGGGCCTCCAATCGCTGGAAATTGATGGCCGTGAAGCAGAATTCCTGCTGCTGGAATATGCCGGTGAAGACAAGCTGTATGTGCCGGTGTCTTCGATGCAGCTCATCAGCCGTTATGCCGGCGGCGTAGCTGAAACGGCGCCCCTGCACCGCCTGGGCAGTGAACAATGGGCCAAAGCCCGTCAACGTGCAGCTAAAAAGGTCCGTGATGTCGCTGCTGAATTGCTGGACCTGTATGCACGCAGACAGGCCCGTGAGGGTTTCGGTTTCAATCTCGATAAACCCATGTATGCCGAGTTCTGCTCAGGCTTCCCCTATGAAGAAACCGCAGATCAGCAACGGGCCATCGAGGCCGTGCTGGAAGACATGGTTTCCAGCCAACCCATGGACCGCGTTGTCTGCGGTGACGTAGGTTTTGGAAAAACCGAAGTCGCTTTGCGGGCCGCGTTTGTCGCGGTACAGGGAGGCAAACAGGTGGCCTTGCTGGTACCGACCACCCTGCTCGCCCAGCAACACTTTTCCACTTTCAGCGATCGCTTTGCCGACTGGCCGGTACGGATTGAATTATTAACCCGCTTCCGTACCGGCAAGCAGCAGGATTTGACGCTGAAGGAACTTGCAGATGGCAAGTTAGATATCGTTATCGGTACCCACAAGCTGCTGCAACGAAAGATTAAATTCGGACAGCTTGGACTGGCCATTGTGGATGAAGAACAGCGTTTCGGTGTCCACCAGAAAGAGCGGCTGAAACAATTACGCGCTGAAGTAGATTTGCTGACGCTGACTGCCACACCGATCCCACGCACACTGAATATGGCGATATCAGGCATACGTGACCTGTCAATCATTGCCACCCCGCCGGCGCGGCGCATGGCGATTAAAACACTGGTTTCGCAGTGGGACAGTGCGCTGTTTCGTGAAGCGCTGCAACGTGAAATCCAACGCGGTGGGCAAGCCTTTTTCCTGCATAACGAAGTACGCAGTATTGAACGGATGGCACGCGAAATTGGCGAACTGGTTCCTGCAGCCCGCATCCGCATCGCACATGGCCAGATGCCGAAGGGCGAGCTTGAGAACGTCATGCTGGACTTTTACCGCCAGCGTTTCAATGTGTTGATTTGTACCACCATTATTGAAAACGGCATCGATGTGCCAACGGCCAATACCATCATTGTCAACCGGGCTGACAAGTTCGGACTTGCCCAGTTGCATCAGTTAAGGGGCCGCGTCGGCCGTTCCCATCACCGCGCCTATGCCTACCTGGTGATTCCCGATGAGCGCAGCATGACCCGCGATGCCCACAAACGGCTGGAAGCCATTGCGGCCCTCGAAGAGTTGGGGGCCGGCTTTACCCTGGCCACCCACGATCTCGAAATTCGCGGTGCGGGCGAACTGCTGGGTGATGCACAAAGTGGCGAAATCCAGTCGATAGGATTCAGCCTGTACAGCGAGTTACTGGCACGCGCTGTGGCGGCAATGCGCGAGGGCAAAGAACTCGATCTTGAAGGCAGCCTGCAGCAGGACACACAAGTGGAGATGCATATTTCTGCCCTGATACCGGAAGACTGGCTGGGTGATATCCATACCCGTCTGACGCTGTATAAACGGATTGCCAGCGCAAAAGACGAAGCCGGCCTGCGCGAGTTGCAGGTCGAAATGATCGATCGTTTCGGCCTGCTGCCACCGCAGACAAAGTATCTTTTCCAGGTCGCTGAACTGCGCCAGAAGGCACGCAGCATCGGTGTGAGTCGTATCGACTTCGGCGCAACCGGCGGACGTATGGAATTTACCGAAGACACCAGGGCCGACCCTGCTGCGTTACTTGAAATGATCCGAAAGCAACCTTTTAACTACAAATTGCAGGGGCCACATAAGCTGAGCATTCTGATTGATGAAGAGTCTGCTGATGAGCGGATACGCATAAGTGGTGAAATTTTAGAGAAACTCAAGACATGACGTCCTGTTGGTATCATGTTTGAATTGCCTGTCAAATGGGATGGTCGTGGTTACACAATGGTGGGCAACAAGTTGCCCACCCTACGTCTCGAACATATGAAAGCTATCTTGTAAACTGGTGTGATGAAACGACTGCTTCCGTTGCTGTTACTGCTGATGGGTTCTGCGGCCCTGGCTGAGTCTGGCTCCTATCGAGTTGAAGTGATTATTTTCAGAAACCTGGCAGTTGTGGTTGACGCAACCAAGGTTGATGAACTCCGCAGTTTTTCGCAGTTTCCTGCCCTGGAAGAGAGCAATCTGCCCGATGACCTTGTCGTTATCGCACAAAAATCAACACGCATGGATGCTGTTTGGCAGCGCCTTAAAAATAGCCGGGGGTACAGGCCGCTGGTATTTGCAGCCTGGGAACAAAACCGCACAGATTACTATCCGCCGATGCGCATACACGATGAGATGCCGCTGGGTGAGCCATTACGCCCGGCAACATACTTCCTGATCGCAGATCCTGCAGGCGAAGACCCGCCGGGCGCTAATCTCAGTTCCTTTTACCGGCTCGATGGAACCCTGCAGCTCAGACGCAGCCGTTTTTTACATCTCTCCCTGGACTTTGAATATCGGGAAGAGATATGGCAACCTGCCACGCAGTCTGCTTTTTTACGTGCCAATGATCCGGCATCCCCGACCGGGAACAGCAATAACATCAGTACTAACAAAAACAACAATATCATTAAAAGTGCCAATATCAGTAAAAGGTATGGCTATAACCTGTATTCTTTGAAACAAAGTCGGCAATTTAGTACTGGTCGCATGCAGTATTTTGACACGCCATACTTTGGTGCGCTGGTTCTGGTTAGCGCAATTGATGCTGAGTAGATTTAGAGTAATATTGGCCAACAGAAACTAACAGGGAGTACAACCACCGTGAATTTCGAAAAAGTTGTGTTTGCCTTTTTTATCGTTCTGGCTCTTACCCTGAACTTCGGGTTTTTTATCGGCGCTATTGATGACCCGAGTCACCACGATGGATTAGAACTGGCTGCTGCACTGGCTGTAAGCCTGATTGCAACCATCATGAAATTCGGCGATCGGTCGCAAATGGGTGCCGTGTTACTCGCCACCAGTCTGGTTGCCGACCTGCAGTTGCTAATTGCCGCGGGCATCTGGATCTGGGCTGTTAATGTTTCCGAACTCGGCACGACGGTGGATGTTATATCCCGTATTGTTTCATTGTCAGGCGGTGCTTTGCTGGCCAACCTGGTTTCCGTGACCCTGCTGATTGCTGAAACCATCAGTATTCGGCGCTAATTAACGCGGAACAGCGGCCTTGCCACTCCAGGTACCAAGGAATGACGTCGTCTGGATGACGATGCGGCGCATGCGCACGCCGCTGATCACCCTGATACTGGTTTACTTTTTCTCCACGCTTGCCATGATCGCGGTACCCGGTGTGGATGATGCCGGCAAACCCTTCCACATGAGTTTTCTTGATGCTGCCTATTTCATGGCGATCCTGCAAACCACCATCGGATTCGGGGAAATACCGTACACCTTCACTGCGGCGCAACGCATGCTTGTCTATATCCTGCTGTTGCCCAATGTTGTCGCATGGCTGTATTCAATCGGTACCTTACTGGGCCTGATACTGGATAAACGGTTCCAGGCCGCGTTTCACCGCAACCGCTTCAGCAAGCAGGTCAGATGGCTGAAGGAGCCCTTTTATATCGTCTGTGGTTTCGGTAACACGGGTTCCATGACCGTTGCGGGCCTTCTGGCAAGGGGGATTCGGGCCGTCGTGACAGAACAGGATGCTAACACCGTCCACCTGATGATGCTGAAGGATGAATACTCTCGTGTCCCTGCGCTGGTTGGGCGTGCAGAAGACCGGATCTCGTTGGAAATGGCTGGCCTGCATCGTGAAAACTGTCAAGGAGTCATTGCCACCACCAATGATGATCATGTCAATCTTACCGTTGCCATTACGGTTAAATTGCTGCGACCGGAACTGACAGTACTTGCACGCAGTGAAAATCAACGCGTGTGCGACAACATGGCTTCCTTTGGTACAGACTCCATTATTAACCCCTACCGTATATTTGCAAAACGGCTATCCCTGGCTTTGAGTTCACCGGTAAAGTACCTGGTTCAGGACTGGTTGCTCAGCGTACCCGGCAGCGAACTCCGTAAAGTTGTAAAACCACCAACCGGGCACTGGATTGTCTGCGGTGCCGGGCGTTTTGGTACGCTAATGGTCGCGCAACTTGAACAAAGCGGCATGCCCGTTACCGTCGTTGATGTACGTCCCGACAGGCTGTCATGCCATAAGCATGCAATACTCGGGCGGGGAACCGAAGCACACACGCTGTCTGAAGCAGGTATTGATACAGCCCTGGGACTTATTGCCGCCACCGGTGACGATATGGACAATCTATCCATCGTTATGACTGCACACCATCTGAACCCTGATCTTTTTATCGTCGCCCGTCAGGAACGACGCCAGCATGATGAATTGTTTGACAGTTCCAAAACAGACCTGATCGCCCGCCGCAGCCTGATCGTGGCGCGCCAGATTTTGTCCATTGTAAGCACACCGCTACTGCAGGCATTCATGCAGCATCTGATCCGTGCTGACGAGAGCTTTGCCGAACGAACTGCGGCCAGGTTGCAGGATGTATTGAAGAATCGCGCGCCAAATATCTGGGTTATAGAGTTAAGAGGTGAAATAGCCAGGCATTTACGCTTTGCACGGGCGAAAACAAGCGGGGTTAAGCTTGAGCACATTACCCGCAGCAGTCGCAGCGAAGAAAGAGAGGAACTACCCTCCGTTTGCCTGAGCCTGGAGCGTGGCGCACAGAGAATTTTCCTGCCGGAACCTGATACCGAACTGCAAATAAATGATCGCTTGTTGTTTGCCGGACGTGATCATGCCCGCCGGCAAATGTTGTGGACCCTGCATGACACCCATTCACTGATCGGCAATATCACCGGCAGACATTTACCCCGTGGCTCGCTGTGGCGGTGGTTGTCTGCACGGTAAATTCTATTAGATTGGTGCAAGTCTAATTGAAAGAACTATTGGACACCCTAAAGCAATTTAAACTGATCAGCGTCCTGCTGAAAGGGTAATTCGTTGCGAATCTTTGCAACTCTTTGCAGTTCGATTGTGACTAGCCCACTGCCCTCTGCTGCCCCCAAATCCAGCACGGTCTCACCCAGTGGGTCG
>BTRB01000104.1:0-5653 GCA_036986175.1 Gammaproteobacteria bacterium | reverse complement strand
GCTTAATCTGCATCCCTGCATCGACAGCGTTATCCACTTGTGAAAAATCATTGCGCGCATCGCGCGAATGGCACACGTTCGGTAGGGTGGGGTGCAGGTGGTCCCAGCTGTGGTTACCGATCTCGATCAGTCCCGACTCAGCCGCAGTCTTCCACCAGCCGTTGTGCCACTGGCCGCGCCCGGCGATACAGGTCTGGTCGAGTACCGCCGTGGCCACCGGAGAGGCAATGACAAAACTGGTCGCGCAGGCGGGTTGTGACGGCTTGTGAAGGTGATTGAACTCGGACAGGATCGTTGCAAAGCTCTTCAGCGTCGGGATGCCCGGGTAGACGAAATCGATGAAGTCATGGTTGCAGCCGTCATCGAAGCTGATGCCGGCTTTTTTGCCAGATATGAACCACCCTGCGTCTTCGCGGATCAGCCTGTCGGTGATCTCGCTGAGCGAAACGATGGCGAAACCCATTTCATGGAGCGTCAAAAGATCGCTGGCCAGGGCAACATGGTCGTTGTTCGAGTACGACTCATCCCGCGCATGCAGAGAATGGTATGTCAATATGGGAATGCTGCTCAAAAGATCAGGACCAGAATTGCCCGGCAGCGTGCCAGATGCGCCATTGTGCCGGATCTGATGACAGGTGCCGGTCAAGGAACCCGGCATAGTCCTGCAAGAATGCCTGCGCATTGTCTGACCGGAACGGACCTTGCAGCTCCAGCTTTTTCCTGAGCGAACCGTCCGGATGTAAACTGAGGGCATAAAACATGTACTCTTTACGTTTGTCCACCAGGATAGTGGGAAACCCCGCGTTGAACGCCGCATTCTTGCCAAGAACCGGGCTCCTAATGACCGGCCGTCCTTCCATGGGCGGCGCATCCATAACCACTATTACACTGCCTGGCTGATCTATCATTGCACGTAAACCCTTGCTGGCGCCGCCAACTGGCACGGCTCGCTCATTCAGAGTTTTCAATATGTACCGGGTAGCCATGGTGAGGAACAGGTAGTAAAACGGCCTGATTCGCAATATTTTTTTTTGCGGTGGACGGTATGGGAGAGCCGGGTTCATGCCGGCCGCCTGCAACAACTTCAGAATGGATATGGATGGACCCCAGTGCATACCGATTATGACCCGGTCTTTTACAACTTCTATGGGGACATTGCAGTCATTTTCAGCTAACACTGCGCGGGAACGGCCGCACAGCATCATGTATAAATCACGGGGTTCCAGCAATTCAACCTGCTTCCAGCGTGACTTCCACATCCGTTCATCGCCCGGATCAACAAACTGGCGTGCCATTATCCACGCAACATCTGCGTTTTTCTCCAGGAACCAACCCCATCTTGACAAACGTGCCAGCAACGAACGTGACCAGGCTGATGGCAACAAAACCGACAAGCCGGGTACCAGCAAATAAAGCAGGCAATCGTTCACTTGTCTGGTAATGGAATTCCAAGCTTGCATTGGGAAATATAATACTTGCCTTAGTAAAACAGCCCGTCGAAGACTGGATGGCAGAAAGAGTATATTATCCAACTCGCTTGCCAAAATGTCATATAGTTTCTTGCCATTCCGGATCAGATCAGGTGACCCCACATTGAAAGCCGCCATTCTTACTTACCATTCCCAGAACGTTGCCGGAAATGACACTGCCAACAATGACCACAAGGCCCTGGCAGCAGATCTGCACGTTTTACATAGCGCGGGTTGTCGTTTTGTTTCATTGCCGTCACTCATCAACAGCCTGTTTGATGGTGGCCCAACCGAATCAGGCGGGAAAACAAGCCAGCCTGTAGTCTGCCTGACCTTTGATGATGGCTGTAATTTTGATGTGCGCACGCTGGAGTTTGCCGGGTTTGGCGTGCAGCCGAGTTTTCTGAAAATCCTGGAAAATTTCATACAGCAACACGGAAAACAGGCCCAACCCGGGCTGCATGCAACCAGTTTCGTCATTGCCAGCCCCGAAGCACGCCAAATCATCGACCAGGGCTCCCTGTCTGGCCAGGGTCATATGAGTGATGACTGGTGGAGCGCTGCAGCCAACCACCCGTTGCTGGAGGTCGGCAACCATGGCTGGGACCACAATCACCCCGACCTGGCAGACGAACACTATCCCCGTGGCGGTTTTACAGCGATCAAAACAATTGAGCATTGCCGCCAGCAGATCGTTCGGGCCGGTGAGTTCATTGCAGATAAAACCGGTCAATGGCCGCGAATTTTCGCTTACCCGTTTGGCGAGTCAAGCGACTACATCCGCAATGAGTTCTTTCCGCAATATGGCGCGGAACATCGTTGTCTCGCAGCACTGGGGACCAGGCCCGCCCTGGTGTCGGCACAAAGTAACCGTTGGGATGTGCCGCGTTTTGTTTGCGGCAGGGACTGGTCTTCACCAGCAGAACTGCTGACAACACTCGGATTCTGATACCGCGCGGTAGTCAGGGCCGGCGGTAGCAGTCGAAGTACATCGATACTGCATTGGCCGGCGAGCGTAGATCCAGGCCACGAAGTTCAGGCACTTCGCTTTGCCGGTATGCCACCCTGCGTACCTCGTATCCACAGCCAGATGCCAGCGCCTGGAATGTTTCCGCATCATAAAGAAAAGTATGCCCGGCAAAGCGCATACCGACGTTGAATATCTCACCGGGTGTATCCAGCGACAACGGCACACGAACGAAATTCTTCCATAATTCTTTCAGACGGTCCTGGTCATGCAAATACAAGTGGGCCAGCTTTTGCAAATCAGGCGTAAGTACGCGAAGCACACCGCCAGGGGTGAGAATCCGGTGGCATTCACGTAAAAAAGCAGCAGCCTGGTCCAGCTCAAGCTGGTCAATGAAGTCCTCAGTATGCATCAGCCTCGCGACCCCGTCGGTAAAAGGCAGATCGGCCGCCAGGTTGGCAATCACATCGGGTTGACTACCGCGGTCGATGTCAACATTGACCCAGCCGTCGAATTTCCAGTGGCCCGAACCAAGGTTGATTTTCAGCTTTTTATCCATGCTCTGATTATCCATGCCACAAAGGTGTTTCGCCAACCCCGGGTTACACGCACACTGAGTTCCAGCCACGACATGGCTACGGACTATTCAGCCGCCCTGTCTGCCAGGCGTTTTTCCAGGTAATGAATATTGAAACCACCTTTTAAGAAGCCCGGATCAAGCAGCAACCACTTATGCAGGGGGATGTTGGTCTTGATGCCATTTAAGATCATCTCATCCAGCGCAATCCGCATACGGGCAATGGCTGTCTCCCTGTCTTCGCCATGGGCAATTAGCTTGCCAATCAGGGAATCATAATCAGGTGGCACCGTATAGCTGTCGTAAATATGTGAATCCACTCGTATACCGGGGCCGCCCGGGGCGTGAAAGCCATCTATGGTTCCCGGGCATGGCATAAAGGTCTCCGGGTCTTCCGCATTGATTCGACACTCGATGGCATGACCTCGAATAACGACATCATCCTGCGTGTAGGCAAGCCTCTCTCCGGCAGCGATGCGAATTTGTTCCTTGACCACGTCTAGCCCGGTAATAAACTCGGTGACCGGGTGCTCCACCTGTACGCGCGTATTCATTTCAATAAAATAGAAATGTCCATCGTCATACAAAAACTCAAAAGTGCCCGCGCCGCGGTAACCGATCCGCTTACAGGCTTCTACGCAAATACCGCCAATTTCAGCCCGCTGTTGGGGCGTGATTCCCGGTGCCGGCGCCTCTTCGATTACTTTCTGGTGGCGACGCTGGGTTGAACAATCGCGCTCCCCCAGGTGAATGGAATTGCCATGTTGATCCGCCATGACCTGGACTTCGATGTGACGCGGGTTTTCGAGATATTTTTCCATGTAAACCGTGCCGTCACCAAAGACAGTTTGTGCCTCCTGTTGCGTCAGCTGCAAGGCATTGGACAGGTGGGCTTCAGTGTGTACTACACGCATTCCACGGCCACCGCCTCCAGCTGCAGCTTTGATAATGACGGGATAACCTATGCGGCGGGCAATGGCATGATTTTCTGCCGTGTCATCGGTCAACGCGCCGCCGGAACCAGGCACACACGGTACTCCGGCATCCTTCATTGCTTTGATGGCAGACACCTTGTCCCCCATCAAACGAATGGTTTCCGGTCGCGGCCCGACAAAAATAAAACCGCTTTGCTCAACGCGTTCGGCAAAATCCGCATTCTCAGCCAGGAAGCCATAGCCGGGGTGCACTGCCAGGGCATCGGTAACTTCTGTCGCAGCAATGATGGCAGGTATGTTCAGATAGCTGTCAGTTCCTGCTGCGGGGCCGATACAAACGGCTTCATCTGCCAGTGCAACATGTTTCAGATTGCGGTCCACGGTGGAGTGCACCGCGACAGTTTTGATACCCATGGAATGGCAGGCACGCAAAATGCGTAGCGCGATTTCACCACGATTGGCGATGAGGAGTTTTTCTAATACAGCCATGCCTGATCAGCGGATGACAAACAGTGGTTGGTCAAATTCAACCGGCTGACCACTCTCTGCCAGTATGGCCACGATGGTGCCGGATACATCAGCTTCAATCTGGTTGAACATTTTCATTGCCTCAATGATGCACAATGTGTCGCCCACACCCACTGTCTGGCCCATGGAGACGAAGGGCTGGGCCTCCGGGCTGGAGGCGCCGTAGAAAGTGCCCACCATGGGAGCGAGCACAAGTTCTCCTTCCGGTATCTCTTCTTCACCATCATCTCGCGGCTGCGAAGCAACGGGCGCAACGGTGGCGGCAACCGGTGGCTGTTCGATCAGTGGAACAGGTGCGGCAACTGGCGCGGCGACCGGTTGTCCCGCGCGTATCAGGTGCACAGACTCTTCGCCTTCAACGATTTCAATTTCAGTTAAGTTGGATTCTTCCAACAGCTCAATGAGTTTTTTAATCTTTCGGATATCCACGTGGTGTCGCTCCCGCTTCAGGGTTCAATTCGATTCAAAATAGCCTGCAGGGCCAATAAATAGCTCTCGCCATGGAACCCGCTGATCACACCGATCGCAATATCGGAGAAATACGTGACCTGCCGGAATGGTTCACGCGAACTTACAGCAGAGAGGTGGGCTTCTACAAACGGTATTCCCACTGCCAGCAAGGCATCACGCATGGCCACGCTGGTATGGGTATAGCCTGCGGGGTTGATGATGATGTAATCCACCTCGTCTCTGCCCGCCTGTTGAATGGCATCCACCATTTCCCCCTCGGAATTGGTCTGCATGTGATCCAGTTCCACGCCACAACCAGCCGCGAACTGCTCGAGTTCCTGCATGATCTCTTGCAGGCTGCGCTGCCCGTATTGTGCGGGTTCACGCTGGCCGAGAAGATTCAGATTGGGACCGTTAAAAACACGGATACTGACCATTGCCGGGTATTCCTGACCGGGGGGCGCCAAGTTTGCAGGAAAAGATACCAGATGTCTACCGTTCGCTACCGTATTGCAGGAGTTAGCAGCAGTAGGGTACAACACCAAAGCGATCGCGAGCAGCAAAGCTGCTCCCTCCTGGAAGAATCCTCAGCCCTGAGCGGGGATACGGTTCCCGGCCTCACCTTCTCCCTCCTACAGGTACTCGCTCAGCATAGTAATGATGGTATCTCTTTGAATTTCCCCAGCATATTGCCAGCGGATGATTCCGTCTTTGTCTACCAGCACGC
>BTRB01000103.1:0-5842 GCA_036986175.1 Gammaproteobacteria bacterium | reverse complement strand
TGGCCGATACGGCGAGGGCTGCTGTAATTGAACGTTACGACAACTGATAAATGAAGCAAACCAATATCACAGCTGAGACTTTTTACCCTGTTTACGGCTTGCGCAATACGCATGCCCAGTCGCTGATTAACAGTAGCGGCTACCGCAGGCAGATTGTCAGCAGGCGGGCAAAATCACTGTTGGCTGCCGAGCAGGATTGGGTCGTAGATGGCGGTAACGATGTGCGCTTGCTGGGGCATTATTCAAAGCAAGCGGGTGACAGCAAGGGCCTCGTTATCCTGTTTCACGGCTGGGAAGGTAGCAGCCGCTCCAATTATGTGGTCGGTGTAGGCGGCGAATTGTTTGCGCAGGGATTTGATGTATTTCGCCTGAATTTCCGCGACCATGGCGACACCCACCACCTGAACCCGGGGATTTTTCACTCCTGTCTGCTGGACGAGGTCATCCATGCCCTGCAGGATATACAGCAGCGTACAGGCGCGAAAAACTGGGCACTTTCGGGCTATTCACTGGGGGGTAATTTTGCCCTGAGGGTTGCTTTGCAAGCGCCTGCGGCCGGTTTGTTACTTGCCCAGGTCATCGCAATCTGCCCGGTGGTCTCGCCGGCCAATGTGCTCAAAGCCATGGAAGACGGGCCCTGGGTATATGAGAACTACTTCATTCGCAAATGGGCCAGATCGCTAAGACACAAACAGTCACTGTTCCCGGATGCGTATGAATACGAAGAATGGCATGCACTGGGGGGGTTGCGCGCGAGAACCGGCTTTTTCGCCACGCGTTATTACGAGTTTGAGTCGCTGGAACACTATTTTGAAGGTTACTCGATCGCGGGTGAGCGCCTTGCGGCGATACGGATTCCGACAACCATTTTGACTTCGGAAGATGATCCGGTGGTGCCGGTGGCTGACTTCAGGGATTTGCCGGAGAATGAGAGTATTGAATTATTGGTGGCGCGCTTTGGCGGCCATTGCGCATTTCTAAAAAACTGGAAAATGGAAAGTTGGGCGGATGACCTGATTGTTGAGCGTGTGCTACAGAGTGCGCGCAGGTCGGAATCAGCAAGGCGCTCGGCTTGAGAAAAAGAAAAAGCGTATAAAGGGTATACTTTGTGCTTTGCAAGACCCTGGTGCGGGTGTAGTTCAATGGTAGAACTTCAGCTTCCCAAGCTGACTACGTGGGTTCGATTCCCATCACCCGCTCCACTACAAGAATCCACAGAACTCTCCTCCTACATCAGTCCTTCTACGTGGGCGCGGCCGGCACTTGCCAGTGCCTGCAGGTCGTAGCCGCCCTCGAGTATTGAAACGACGCGTCCCTGGCTGCTGTCAACCGACAGGTCGCATATTTCCTCTGTGATCCAGCGGTAGTCTTTATCCTGTAGTTCCAGTTGTGCCAGCGGGTCACGCTCGTGGGCGTCGAAACCGGCCGAGACCAGGATCAGGTCAGGTACAAAGCTGTGGATGGCCGGCAGTCCCAGCCTGCTCCAGGCGCTGCGAAAGGCATCACTGCCATCGCCTGCGGCCAGCGGCAAATTGAGAATATTGCCGCAACCGGTTTCTTCGATGTGGCCGGTACCCGGATACAGCGGTGCCTGGTGGCTGGATACATACATCACGTTCGGGTTTTGTTCAAACGCTGCCTGTGTGCCGTTGCCGTGATGTACATCGAAATCAAGGATGGCGACCCGGTTGATGGCGGGGTTGGCGAGCGCCTGTTGTGCGCCGATGGCAATGTGATTAATCAGGCAGAAGCCCATGGCCATTTCCGGTTCACTGTGGTGGCCGGGCGGGCGTACGACACAAAAAGCTCTGCGCGCCTTGTCTTCCAGAACCTGGTCAATGGCAAAACAGATACCACCGCTGGCACGCAGCGCCGCATTGATTGAGCCGTTGTTCAGCAGCGTATCCGGGTCGATGGGAAAGTGCCCCTCAGAAGGCTCATCGGCCCGTAATCCGGCCCAGAACTCTGCCGGGTGGACACGTGTGATCTGATCGACGCTTGCCAGGGGGGCGGGTAATTTCTGCAAACCCCTGAGGCCGTCCAACCCGCTCATGACCGCCTTTACCCGCAGCGCGGATTCCGGGTGCCTGGGCCCCGGGTTGTGGCGCAAACAGTCGTCATGCTGGATGATGATCGTGCTCATAACTTTCCTGTCAAAACAGCGGCAGATTCAAAGTTTCTTTTATTTCTTCCATAACCACATAACTGCGTGATCCGTTGACCCCGGGGAGTGAGAGTATCTTCTCGCCGAGCAGTTTACGATAGGCTTTCATATCGCTGACGCGGGCTTTAATCAGGTAATCAAAGTTCCCGGATACCAGGTGGCAATCCATGATCTCCGGCAGTCGGCGCGCTTCATCACGAAATTTCCTGAACGCGTCAGGTGAGTTGTGCGAGAGGTCAATTTCGACGAACACCAGTAAACCGGCATTGACGAGTTCCGGGTTCAGGATAGCGGTGTAGCCCCGGATGTAGCCGTGTCGTTCCAGGCGCTTGACCCGCTCTATACAGGGTGTAGGTGTCAGGTTGACTTTGCGTGCGAGCTGTACATTTGAAATCCGGCCATCGGCCTGCAGGCATTCAAGTATGCGCCGGTCAGTGCGGTCCAGTACCTTGGGAGTTTTTCTTTGTTTGCTCATTCTTTTTGCTGGGAAAAGCCTGCAAACCAGACTAATAGTCTATAAGTACCTTATCAATAGCATAAAAAACTACTTTAAACTAGCTAAAATAGTTTATTCACGCATATTGAAGGTCTTCTAATGAGAATCGGTGTCCCGAAGGAAATCAAGAACAATGAATATCGTGTCGGCCTGGTGCCTGCATCGGTACGTGAACTGGCCCACCAGGGTCATGCTGTCTATGTGGAAACCAACGCAGGTATCGGTATCGGAATGACAGATGACGATTATGTGGCCGCCGGCGCCCACATCCTCGCCACTGCACAAAGTGTGTTCGACAAGGCGGAGATGATCGTCAAGGTCAAGGAACCGCAGGCCGTCGAACGCGCCATGCTGCGTGCTGACCAGACGCTGTTTACCTATCTGCACCTGGCACCGGACGCAGCACAGACCGAAGGCCTGATCAACAGCGGTGCGACCAGTATCGCCTATGAAACCGTTACCGACCGGCACGGCCGGCTGCCACTCCTGGCGCCGATGTCGGAAGTGGCCGGTCGGCTGTCTATCCAGGCAGGCGCCTGGGCTCTTGAGAAGGCCCATGGCGGGTCCGGTGTGTTGCTGGGTGGTGTGCCCGGTGTGGAGTCCGCCAAAGTGGTCGTTATCGGCGGCGGCACAGTGGGTTTCAACGCAACCCAGATGGCCGTCGGCATGGGCGCCCGTGTTGTGGTGATGGACCGTAGCGCTGATGTCCTGCGGCATTTCGATGCCATATTTCATGGCCGCGTGCAAACAGTTTACTCAAGTACCGGTGCCATTGAGCGCCACCTCAAGCATGCCGACCTGGTCATCGGTGGTGTGCTTATCCCGGGTGCTGCTGCGCCCAAGCTGGTTACCCGCCAGCACCTGAGTGTCATGCGTCAGGGTTCTGTGCTGGTCGATGTGGCCATTGACCAGGGTGGTTGTTTCGAGACTTCCCACGCCACCACCCATGAAGACCCGATCTACCTGGTTGACGGCATTGTGCATTATTGTGTTGCCAACATGCCGGGGGCGGTACCGCGCACTTCAACTTTTGCGTTGAACAATGTGACGCTGCCGTTTGTATTGGCACTGGCCAACAAAGGTGCAAAACAGGCGCTGCTGGATGACCCGCATTTGCTGGAAGGCCTGAATGTGCATCGTGGCATGGTGACTTATGAAGATGTTGCGCGCGATCTTGGCTATGATTACGTGGCGGCTGCAAAGGCGCTGGAAACTGCCTGAAGTGTATGCCGGGGAAAAACCCGGGTTTGGAAAAGTTATAAGGAGTACCAGATGAAAGCACATAACCTTTCGATGGAATCATTTTGGATGCCGTTCACGAGCAATCGGGCGTTCAAGAAAAAACCGCGGCTGGTTGAGCGGGCCGAAGGCATGTTCTATTACACCCCCGACGGCCGCCAGGTGCTCGACATGGTAGCGGGCCTGTGGTGCTGTAATACCGGTCACGGCCATCCAAAAGTCGTCCAGGCCATCCAGGCGCAGGCGGCGGAAATGGACTATGCCCCGCATTTCAATTTCAGTCATCCGGAAGCATTTGAAGTCGCCGATATGCTGGCCGCCATCGCACCGGAAGGAATGAACCACGTATTTTTCACCAACTCCGGTTCGGAGTCGGTAGACACGGCGCTGAAAATTGCGCTGGCTTATCAGAAAGAGCGCGGACAGGCTTCACGTACCCGCTTGATCGGTCGTGAGCGTGCTTATCACGGGGTTGGATTCGGGGGGATATCCGTTGGCGGCATTCCCTACAACCGGATGCAGTTCTCCAATTCCATGATTCCCGGTGTGGATCATTTACCGCATACGCATTTACCTGACAAAAATGCCTTTTCGCGTGGCTTGCCCGCACATGGCATCGAACTGGCCGACGAATTGGAAAACATTGTGAACCTGCATCATCCGTCCAATATTGCGGCGGTAATTGTGGAGCCTGTGGCGGGTTCTGCGGGTGTGTTGATTCCACCACAGGGGTATTTGCAGCGTTTGCGTGAAATCTGTGACCGGCACGACATCCTGCTGATTTTTGATGAAGTGATTACCGGCTTCGGCCGGCTCGGGGACAATTTTGCAGCCCAGGCGTTTGCTGTTACCCCGGATATCATCACCACCGCCAAGGGTCTGACCAGCGGAACAGTACCGATGGGCGCGGTATTGGTAAAAGATGAAATCTACACTGAGTTCATGTCCGAACCCGGTAACGCTATCGAGCTTTTCCACGGTTATACCTACTCCGCCCACCCATTGGCTGTTGCTGCCTGCAAAGCAGTCCAGGAAGTTTATGCGGATGAAGGATTATTCCAGCGTGCCGCTGACATGGCACCGGTATTTGAAGATGCACTGCACTCACTGAAAGATGAGCCGTACGTGATCGATGTGCGTAACTACGGTCTGATGGGTGCGGTTGAGTTGGCAGCCATTGCAGGTCAGCCGGGTGCGCGTGGAGCGGAACTGGTACAAAAGACCTTTGATGCCGGCCTGATGATCCGTGTGACCGGTGATACGATTGCTTTCAGTCCACCGTTGATTATGGAAGAAAGCCATATTCAGCAGGCGGTTGAAACACTCAGAACGATTTTGAGAGCACTGTAGACCATGGAAAAACTGACACATTTCATCGGCGGTAAAAAATATGCAGGTGCTGGCGGGCGTTACGGCGATGTTTATGATCCGGCAACCGGCCGGGTTCAGAAACAGGTACCGTTGGCGACCGCCGGGGAGCTGGATTTTGCAGTCAAAGTGGCCGCCGCAGCTTTTCCGGCCTGGGCTGCAATGCCGGCACTACGCCGGGCGCGTTGCATGTCCCGGCTTAAAAACCTGATCGAGGAACACAAAGATGAACTGGCCGGGTTGCTGACCTCCGAGCACGGCAAAGTACGGGATGATGCCCTGGGTGAAGTTAGCCGTGGCCTGGAAGTGGTCGAATTTGCCTGTGGCGCGCCACAACTGCTCAAAGGTGAGTTTTCTGACAGTGTCGGTAGCGGTGTTGATGCGTATTCATTCAGGCAGCCACTGGGTGTCGTTGCCGGTATTACACCGTTTAACTTCCCGGCCATGGTGCCGTTGTGGATGATCCCGATGGCGTTGGTATGCGGCAATACCTTTGTGCTGAAACCTTCCGAACGTGACCCGGGTGCGTCCATGTTATTGGCAGACCTGGTGCAGCGTGCCGGTGTTCCCGATGG
>BTRB01000102.1:0-6129 GCA_036986175.1 Gammaproteobacteria bacterium | reverse complement strand
TTGGCCTTTAACCCTGTCTTAGTGTAAGTTTCCCGCATGCGCTCGACGAAGGCGAATGTCCTGATCCGGTCGCAATTGGCGCCGTTCCGCCCGCCACGGTACAGGGGTGATTTGGTATCCGGCGCGGAAACGCGATATCCGTTTACACAGGAGTTTTGAATTGGACAGCACCTTCTGGATTGAAAGCTGGCAGGACGGGCGAACGGGCTTCCACCAGGACGAGATCCACGCTTCGCTCGAAAAATTCTGGCCCGACTTACCGGCGGACTCTTCAGTGCTCGTTCCCCTGTGCGGCAAATCACTGGATATGCTGTGGCTGGCA
Organism: Gammaproteobacteria bacterium; assembly: GCA_036986175.1. Lineage (GTDB taxonomy): Bacteria > Pseudomonadota > Gammaproteobacteria > Xanthomonadales > SZUA-36 > SZUA-36. The sequence continues at coordinate 5,807 of BTRB01000102.1, read as the reverse complement.
CAACAGGGACTTCACGTTAGCGGTGTCGAACTGGTGGAGCAGGCAGTGCTGGATTTCTGCCATGAAAACGGGCTCGCCTTCTCGGTCAGCCTCGATCAGGATCGAAAATGTTACCGGCTGCTGGACAGAAACATCCGCCTGTACGTCGATGATTTTTTTCATTTTGCAAAAAGCTACACGGGTAGCCGCTTCGAAGCGCTTTTCGACCGTGCCGCACTGGTCGCGTTGCCGGCCACGCAGCGCACGGGCTACGTTAACGCCTGCCGCCAATTGCTTTGCAGTGAGCCGCAGGGTTTGCTGATCACCCTGGATTACCTGCAGGAGCTGATGCAGGGTCCTCCGTTCAGTGTTGCAGCAGCGGAGGTCCAGCGCTTGTGGCCCGGTTCACTTCACTGTGTGGATCAATCTGATGTGATCGACAGCCTTGCCAAGGCAAGGGAAGCAGGCATCAGCCGTCTGCTGGAAACGACCTGGCGATTCCAGAGTCAACAGTGACAACACCAATATTGGGGATTTCAGCCTACTATCATGACAGTGCAGCGGCACTGATCGTGGATGGTGACATCGTCGCTGCTGCACAGGAAGAACGCTTTTCCCGCAAGAAACATGATGCGGGGTTTCCCGCCGATGCTATTGCATATTGTCTGCGCGAAGCTGATCTGCAACTGGCGGATGTCGCCCATATCGTTTTCTATGACAAGCCCTTTATCAAGTTCGAACGTCTGATCGAAACTTATCTCGCCTTTGCGCCCAGGGGATTCAAGTCGTTTTTTGCTGCAATTCCTGTCTGGTTGAAGGAAAAGCTGTATTTGAAAAAGACACTCAGGAGAGAATTGTCAGCGCTGGGCGGGATACCTGAAAAAGAGTTGCCGGCATTGATGTTTACTGAGCATCACCAGTCACACGCAGCTTCAGCATTTTTCCCTTCCCCCTTTCAGAAATCGGCCGTCATCTGTTTTGATGGCGTGGGTGAGTGGGCAACGACTTCGGTCTGGCTGGGCGAAGACAACCGGCTTGTTCCACAATGGGAAGTTAATTTCCCGCACTCACTGGGCTTATTGTATTCCGCATTTACCTACTACACCGGTTTCAGGGTGAACTCCGGCGAGTACAAGCTGATGGGTCTGGCACCTTATGGCGAGCCCCGCTACAGCGACCTGATACTGCAGAATCTCATCGATGTGAAGCAGGACGGGACTTTTCGTCTTGATATGTCCTATTTTGATTACGCCACTGGCTTGACCATGACCACGGATAAATTTCATCGTTTATTCGACGGGCCACCGCGGACACCCGAGGCCGATTTGTCCCAAAAAGAGATGGATATTGCCCGCTCAATTCAGGTGGTTACCGAAGAAATCGTCCTGAAATTGGCACGCACGGTACACCGGGAGCTTGGTGCGGATCACCTGTGCCTTGCCGGTGGTGTCGCGCTGAATTGCGTCGCCAATGGCCGGCTCTTGCGCGAGGGACCATTTGCAAGTATCTGGATACAACCGGCTGCCGGGGACGCTGGTGGTGCCCTGGGAGCCGCCCTCGCAATCTGGTACGAATACCTTGAGAACCCCCGCGTAGCGGAAGCTGATGACAGCATGCAAGGTGCGTTTTTGGGTCCCGCCTACTCAAATACGCAGATCAGGGAGTCGCTGGATGACTCCGGTGGAATCCATGAGTACCTTGAAGAAGACGCCCTGGTTGCCAGGGTGGCGCGTTTAATTGCAGAAGGGCGGGTAATCGGCTGGCTCCAGGGACGTATGGAGTTTGGTCCACGGGCGCTGGGTAACCGTTCCATTATTGGTGACCCGCGCAGCAGCAGAATGCAATCGGTGATGAACCTCAAGATCAAGTTTCGGGAATCCTTCAGGCCATTTGCACCGGCGATCAAGGCTGATAAGGTGCACGAATGGTTTGAACAGGAAGTATCGAGCCCCTACATGTTATTCGTCGCCCCTGTAGCCGCAGACAAGCTGACCGGGCCGGAGGATGGGGAACCGGTTGCTGGAGATCAGGCGGCTGGTGGTCTGCAAAGGTTACATATTATTCGTTCCAGTATTCCTGCTGTCACGCATGTGGATTGCTCTGCCAGGGTGCAGACAGTGCATCATCACACCAATCCGCGTTTCTATCATCTACTCGATGAGTTCGAGCAATTGACGGGCTGTCCCCTGCTGGTGAACACTTCATTCAATGTGCGTGGAGAACCGATCGTTAACACGCCTGAAGAGGCATATCGTTGCTTTATGCGCACCGAAATGGATTACCTGGTGATGGGTAACTACCTGCTTGCCAAGCCGGATCAACCCGGCTTTGATGATGACGGCGCCTGGCAACAGGAATTTGAACTGGATTGAATCATGATCTCTGCTTATCAAAAACCCGCGGCCAGCGAATTACGCACGTTTGGATTTGTGTTCGCTGTGTTTTTTATCCTGGTGATCGGTGTTCTGATTCCAATGCTTCGCCAGGACCTGGGTCTATTGTTTTCAGATTTGAGTCTGTGGCCACGCTGGCCATGGGTCACAGGCGGTGTGGTGTTTGCCTGGGCTGCGTTGCACCCCGCTTCTTTGCACCTATTGCACCGCCCGTGGATGATATTTGCGGATATTGCCGGCTGGGTAAATACACGCATCATCCTGATCCTGTTGTTTTATGTGCTGATCTTACCCATCGGCCTTATAATGCGTTTGTTTGGATACGACCCGATGCAACGCAGGATTGACAAGGAACTCCCGTCCTACCGCAATGTGCGCGGGCCACAAGACCGGGAACACATGAGGCATCCCTACTGATGTGGGAATTGATGAAGGATTTTCTGGGATTTCTGGGCAAGCGCAAGAAGTACTGGCTTGCACCCATCATTTTCGTGATGCTGCTGCTCGGGGTTTTGGTGGTCCTCGCCAGCGGTTCCGCCATTGCGCCATTCATCTATACGATTTTCTAGTGCCATGCCTTCCAGCGGCTTGAACCCGGGGCGTGTTTGGTTTTTCTACTTGCTGCTTGCGGCAGTCCTGTTTGCTTTCCAGGAAGCCTTATTCCGGATTGTATTTCCGTTGCCGGAGATTTCAAATTTCAACCGGATAAATTATTCACAAATGTTCAATAGTGCCTCGGAAGAGAATAGCGGGGAGGGAAAGCGCCGAGCACTCTCCAATGAGTCATATATATGGGCCTCAGACCCGGATGGTGCGGAATTCGTCCATCATTTGAATTTGTATGGTTTCAGAGACCGTACCTGGCCTGTAGAGGCTGACAACAGAGCGATGTTTGTCGGTGACAGCTTTGTTGAAGGGTTCATGGCCGCCGACGAAGAAACCATTCCACGTGGATTTGAGGCAGCCGCAGAAGCCGCCGGTGAACCCATGGGAACAATTAACCTGGGTATCGGTGCCAGTCAACCAGGCGATTACCTTGCAGTCATACGGGATGCCGTACCGATATTCCGGCCGGACACTGTCGTCCTCGTCCTGTACGCGAACGATTTTTCGGCCGGGCCGGATGTCACCAGGAACCTCGATTCCGGCACCACTGCGATCCGTTCGAATGTCTATTTGCCGCGCTTGTATGTGGTTGTGTCAAAACTGATGCGGGGAGATCGTGTCGCAACCCGGTGGCTGAAGAAACCATTCATGTTTCTGCCTGCGTCTGATTCCGGCAGGAACCCGTTGCATGACGAAAAACTCCTCAAGTACGCCAGGGGTTTTGTAGCACCCGGGATACTGGAATCGATGCAACAGGGCAGGTTTAATCCGTTTGTCGTGAACGAGTACAGCAATTACGAACGTTACTTACGGGCCCCCGCGAAGATTGAAGGCGTCATTGAGCGGCTCAAACGTTATGTTGAAGCTTATGGCAGTCAACTTCTGTTGGTATATATCCCGTACAGGTCCCAGGTATCTGACCGCTATCTTGAATACACCAGCCTGTTTGACGAAGACAAGCAGCCCGCCTCGCTGATGTCGGCGCCCTACCAGGGACAGGCCGAACTTTTAAAACATGCAAGCAAACGATTCGGTGTTCCGTTCCTGGATATGACCACCATCCTGCGTCGGCGTGAAGCGAACGGTGAACCGATGTATTGGAATTATGATGAACATATGAAAGGCACTTCGTACCTGATGACAGGTGAAGAGATATACAGATTCTGGAAAAGTTCCCCGGCGAATGTACCCGGGAACTAATAACCAACGCTTCCCACTTGGCCTGGTGCTGTTCAGCCTGGCCCTGACGGTATACAAAGCTGGCATGCTGACGGTCAGTTTTGGCGCGGGTCGGCAAAACCTGGCGCAGCTGGTCGGCCTTGATCTGTTCTATCTCAGTTTTCTGTTTTTGCTGGCAATTCTCATCGGCTACATAAGAACCTGGTGGTTGCGAACCCCTGTGTGGCTGGTATTGGTCTTCATGACGGCTATCTACCTGGTGGACAGCTTTGTTTTGCTGGCATTGGACCAGCATGCGGACTTATTCGATATCGGGCGATATTCACTGGAACCCGGTGTGGTATTGAGCTTTTTCAATATGGCAGCTTACATCGCAATAACACTGCTGTTGCTTGCATTGTTTCTGGTTCGTGATTTCACAGCGCCAATGAAAAAAATGAGCATCACCTTGTTGGTATTTGCCCTGCTGGCCGGCAGCGTGTCTGCGGTTTATGCACCTGAACCATTGGCGCGATACGCGATGTTAAAGCCGGGCAGTCTTGTGGAAAGCTTTGGTCGACGCCCGGATGTTTCCATCTATACAAATAAACAAATTGCGTTCTACGCCGGCCTGGAACGGGAGCCGGTATCGATACCTGCATCCAGGCCCAATATCATCCTGGTCGTAGTCGAATCCCTTTCTTCTATAAATTCGAACAAAACATCCGCTGTCGGCAACCTGCTTGGTGGTTTTGATGAACTGGCTGAAGATGGCTTGTTATTCCGCAATTTCTTTGCCAATCACCAGGCTTCTGAGGGTGGCATTATCGCGTTGCTGGGCGGCTACCCGCCCATGCATTTTCCGACTGCGACACCGTATATGTTCGATGAATTTGCCACGCAGCCATCGGTCATCGGGGTGTATCGGGAACAAGGTTATTTCACGGAATTTATGACCAACAGTGATCTCAGCTTTATCGGGCTGGATCATTTTCTGCATGGTCTGGGTTTGGACCGTAGCCGCGGGCGGGATGAATTTGCAATCCTGCGTGAAGCACGACGCGTTGTGCAGGATGCACCAGCGGACAACCTGCTTTACACCGAAGCGTTTTCCGCATCCCGGATACTTTCAGACACACACTCGCCTTACCTGATGGTGTTGGCCACCACCAGCACGCACCTTCCTTATACGCACCCTCAAGGCGGACCGGATACCGCCCAGGCGGTGTGGCACTGGAGCCTGCAACAATTGACCGAATTTTACCGAAAACTTGAAAAAGCGGGCTATTTTGAAGATGGTATTTTATTGATTACCGGGGATCACCGGCAAATGCGCCCTTTGACGGAAAAAGAAACCGAAAGATTTGGCGACAGTGCCCGGGCACGGGTGCCGTTGCTGGTAATTGGCAAGGATTATCCCCGCGGCGCGACCGATGAGCGTTTTTTCCAGCAAGCGGACCTGTTGCGTATGCTGGGCAGTATCGCTCAGTCTGACGCCTTGCTTTCACCTCACCCGATTTGGGTTGAGCGCTATAACCGCAAGTATGGCCGGATTGAGCTGATTGATAATTTGAGCGTATTTGATCAGGCAGATCAGGGTCGGCATGAATATCGTCTGACGGCATCGGGTAACCGTATTGAGTGGCTGGGTGACAAGCCGGACTTTGCCAG
>BTRB01000101.1:0-6148 GCA_036986175.1 Gammaproteobacteria bacterium | reverse complement strand
GCGTCGGCGCCCGGATTGACGGGTTTCGGGAACTGTTGGCACAGCGCTGTGGTCTTTGTGTTCGGGGCGGGTCACCATATGATTCGTCCGATAGGGCTATAATTTCCACCTTAAATAATCTTGGCGGGGGCACGACGTGCAGGCAACTGAAGAAAGACAAAACAACGGAGCACAGCAATCCGGTGCTGTCGAAGATGAGGTCAGCGTTCACCTGATCGGACGCGGCCGCCTGAAAAAGGCTGATCTGAGGCGTGCCGAGGCATTTCGTGACCAGAACGGCGGTGACCTGGTCACTTTGCTGGTTCGGCTTGGGCTTGTTTCAGAGCGTGATGTTGCCGAGGCTGAATCCAGCTTATTGCAGTTGCCGTTGAAGAGTACGGCAGATTGGCCGGATGAAGCCCCGGACATCGGCAAGCTCTCTTTGCGCTACCTGAAGCAGAATCTGTTGTTACCGGTGGCAGTGACTGATTCTGACATGGTTGTTGTAATGGCTAATCCGAGGGATAAATTCGCACTCAAAGCGCTCGCCATGGCCAGCGGCAAAACCATTGTTCCACAAGTAGGTTTGGCTTCTGAAATAGAAAACGGCATTGAGAAACTCTACGGTGGGGGTCGTAGTGCCATGGGTCAGATTATTGACACCCTTGGTGAGGGCACAGATGACGAACTGGAAGATGTTGAGCACCTGCGCGACCTGGCTTCCGAAGCCCCGGTTATCCGGCTTGTCAATCTGATCCTGCAGCGGGCAGTGGAAGCGCGGGCATCGGATATTCACATTGAACCGTTTGAAAACCGGCTGAAAGTCCGTTACCGGATTGATGGCGTATTGCAGGAAGTAGAAGCACCACCGTCAAGCTCCACGGCAGCGGTCATTTCCCGCGTAAAGATTATGGCCAGGCTTAATATTGCCGAGCGCCGTCTGCCACAGGATGGCCGCATCATGCACAGGGTGCAGGGCAAGGAACTGGATCTACGTGTTTCAACCATTCCTACCTCGCACGGAGAGAGCGTTGTCATGCGTATCCTCGATCGTGAAAGCATCGTGCTGGATTTTGATTCGCTGGGGTTCGACGAAGGACTAAAACAACGTTTTGTCAAGGATCTGGAGATGCCGCATGGCATTATTCTGGTAACCGGCCCCACCGGGTCGGGTAAAACGACGACGCTTTATACGGCACTGAGCCAGATCAATACACCGGAAAGAAAGATCATCACCGTCGAAGACCCGGTGGAGTACCAGCTTGAAGGCATTAACCAGATGCAGGCTCAGTCGTCCATCGGACTGGATTTTGCGAACGCCTTGAGGGCCATTGTCCGCCAGGATCCGGATGTCATCATGATTGGCGAAATGCGTGATCTGGAAACTGCCCGTATCGCGATTCAGGCGGCACTGACGGGCCACCTGGTGTTGTCTACCATCCATACCAATGATGCAGCGGGCGGCATCACCCGCATGTTGGATATGGGAGTCGAAGATTACCTGCTGACCTCCACCGTCAACGCCATCCTGGCACAAAGGCTGGTGAGAACCATCGGCGAGGGATCCCGGGAGGCCGTACAACTCCTGCCGGAAGTCGCGGCAGAAATGGGTTTCGGGGAGTTCCTGGTACAGGATACCTACACGGTGTACCGGCCGGTTCCATCTGAAGAAAATCCGTCAGGTTATTTTGGCCGCACCAGTATCCTCGAATTGTTGCAGATGACGGATTCCATCCGCCGTCTGATCATGCAGCAGGCGACTTCAGGTGAGATCCACGAGCTGGCTGTCCAGGAAGGGATGCGGACCATGTACCAGGATGGCCTGCTGAAATGTTTGCAGGGCGTGACCACGATTGAAGAAGTGTTGAGAGTGACACAGGAAGCCTGATGCCCTTATTTGAATACAAGGCAGTAGCTCCCTCAGGCGAGACCGTACGCGGTACGATGGAAGCCGCTTCCGAGGAAGGGGTGATCGCCAAACTCCAGGAGGGCGGCAACATACCCATAGCGGCGCATGCAGCAGGCGAGGGTGGTTTCAATCTGGATGTTTTGCGTCTTAAAAGACGCGGTATGAACGTGCGGGAGGTTGGTCAGTTTACCCAGCAATTAGCAACATTGCTCGGTGCCGGATTGCCGCTGGACCGTTCTTTGCAGGTATTGCTCGAGCTGGCTGAGAATGATCGCGTCAAACAGACTGTGACCGCTATACGGGACCATGTGAGGGAAGGCGGAAGTCTGTCGGAAGCACTGGATGCTCAGCATGGCTCGTTCAGCCGGTTATTTGTCAATATGGTGCGTGCCGGTGAAATCGGCGGTTCGCTGGACAAAACACTGGATCGTCTGGCGGACTACCTGGAGCGTTCCAAGGATCTGAAAGACAGCGTAGTTTCCGCCATGATCTATCCCATCATGCTGATGGTGCTGGCTGGCGGTTCATTGGTTTTGCTGCTGGTTTACGTGATCCCCCAATTCACTCCCATATTTGAAGAACTGGGAGGGGATCTGCCGCTGATTACCAAGATCGTACTGGCTGCCGGTGGCATCCTGCAGAATTTTTGGTGGGGGCTGATTGGTCTGACGGTGCTCGGGGTGGTGATGTTTCGACGCATGTTGGCCAATCCGGAACAGCGTCTGCGCTGGGATACATGGGTGCTCGGTATGCGCTGGGTGGGTGATCTGGTGGCGAAAATGGAGATTGCACGCCTGGCGCGTACGCTCGGGACGCTGTTGACCAATGGCGTACCGTTATTGTCTGGCCTTTCCATTGCCAGCAATGTGATGACCAACACCCTTTTGCGGCAGAGGGTTGAGGATACGGCACAGAAAGTTAAAACAGGTGGCGGTTTGGCCCATAACCTGGCTGAAAGCGGGCACTTTCCCCGCCTGGCGCTGCAAATGGTCAGCGTCGGTGAAGAAACAGGCCAGCTGGATGTCATGCTGCTGAAAGTTGCAGACACGTATGATAAAGAGGTTCGCAACACCATAGACCGTTTACTGGCAGTATTCACACCGGTGGTTACGCTGTTCATGGCCGTCCTGATAGGCACGATCGTCATGTCGGTATTGATGGCGATTATGGGCATTAATGAACTGGTTGGCTAAAAATACAGTCACAGATATAAGCAACAGGGCCGGTTGTACAGCACGGGAGTGAGCCGGTACCGAAGTTAAAGTCCCGGCAGGAGACTTGAATAATGAATGGCAGAAAGTTTTACACAGCAGGCAGAAATCGGCAGCCTGGATTCACGCTGGTCGAATTGCTATTGGTACTGGTGATTCTGGCGCTAATTGCGGGTCTGGTATTGCCGGGCATCATCGGCAAAGCCGAAAGTGCCAAGGCCAAGGCAGCTTCTTCGCAAATCAGTCGTATTTCCATGTCAGTAGAGAGTTTTTACCTGGATACAGGTAATACGCCATCATCGCTGGAAGAGTTGGTTGGCCAGCCAACGGGTGTCACTGGCTGGAACGGTCCCTATATCAAGAATTCCCTGCTGAAGGATCCTTGGGGGCAGCCATATATATACAGTGTGCCGGGTGAGCATGGTGACTTTGATATCGAGTCCCTGGGCGCTGACCGCCAGCGCGGCGGCGAAGGAAGAGATGCGGATATCAACAGCTGGGAATGAGGATTGATTGAAAATTTGTAACTATATGAGGCACGGGAAAGGCCGGGGTTTTACGCTGGTCGAGCTGATGGTCGTCATGGTCATCATTGCACTGGTCATGGGGCTGGTTGCAACCTCCATGTCGCGTAGCATTTCCGGTGCAGAAGCACGGGCCGCTTCACGCAAATTGGTGGCGAATATACGTTATACCAGGGCCAGGGCGATCATTGATAAATCAGAGACCGTGTTTCAGGTAGACACGGAAAACCGCAGCTACCAGGCACCCGGTCGCAAGCAGATTACGTTGCCGGAAGGCGTGGATGTAACGATCACAACTGCGCGCTCGGAGATCACCTCCGAAGCGGTCTCCGGTATACGCTTTTTCCCCGATGGAGGGTCTACCGGCGGCCACATAGAGTTAGTGGTCAATGGCCGTGAGTACCGCGTCAATGTTGCCTGGCTGACGGGTGAAGCAAGCCTGGAGAGAACCGAGGGATGAGGTCCTTGAAGCTGCGTTCGCCCGGCAAGTACCCGCATGCATCCCGGGGGTTCACCCTGCTGGAAGTGATGCTGGCTTTTGTCGTGTTTGCCCTGAGTTTTGCCACGGTGCTGGAAATCATGGCAGGGTCGATGCGCAGTGTACGGCGTGCCAGCGATGACACGGAAGTTGCCTTGCTTGCCCAGTCGGTATTCGACCAGGTCGGCACTGAAATCCCGCTTGAAGAAGGTGAGCTCAGTGGGTTAGCCCTTGACCGTTACCAGTGGCAGTTGGGGATTTACCTGTACGCGTCCTCTGATGAAGATGTACGCACACAGGAAGTGGCCGAGATGTCCGGTATTGAACTGTACAAGGTTGACCTGGATATTGACTGGGTCTCAGGCCGCAGGCAGCGGGATTTGCATTTCAGTACAATACGCAGCATTTTGGCAAACCGGAACCGCAGATGAAGGGGTCACCCGGGATGAATTCGCGGCCCGCAACCGGCTTCACGCTGGTTGAATTGCTGCTTGCAATCACCCTGATGAGCATCCTGCTTGCCCTGACCTATAGCGGGCTGCGGGCCGCCACGCGGTCGGCGGAACGCGGTGAACAAATATTGGCTGTTGGCGGGGAAATTCGCTCTGCCCATCAGTTTGTGCGCCGGCAATTGAACCAGATGCTGCCTTTACCATTTGCTGTGGAAAACAGCAGTGAGGAGGCACGCATCGTTTTTGAGGGCGATGCAAGACACATCCAGTATGTTGCACCTATGCCGGGCTACCTTGGGGCGGGTGGCCCACAGGTACAGTTGCTGGAGTTTGCGGATGACGGGGATGGGTTCGTTTTGCAATTCAGCAACGCATTGTTACTGGGGTTTGAACAGGCGCGGCTATTTGACCGGGAACCGGTGATTTTGCTCAAAGGAGTAGATTCGGCTGCTTTTGAATTCCTCGGCCGCGACCCCGATGGTCAATTGACCGGCTGGGTTTCGAGCTGGGATCAGCCGGATGTACTACCCGTTGCAGTCCGCCTGAACCTGGAGTTCTCCGTGCAATCAACGCTACGCTGGCCAGACCTCGTAGCCGGCGTCCGGATTGATGAGACCGCGGTCAGTGGCGGGGCCGGAAGGCCGACCTACGAGCAGACCATCCAGGACCTGATCAAACGTAAAGGCCGGCCCAGGTCATGAGAGCCCTTCGCAACAGCGGGACCCAACGCGGTATTGCCCTGGTGCTGGTATTGTGGGTGTTATTGCTGCTCACGATCATTACCGGTTCCTTTGCCTTGATGGCACGCATGGACACGCTGGAGGCCAATACCCTGTTGTCCGGCACCCAGGCACGATTGAGTGCCGAAGCTGCCATCAACCTTGCTGTACTGGCGTTACGCGACCCGGACGACGAAACCCGTATGCTGGCCGACGGCAGAATTTATTCGCAGGTAATCGACGGGATTGTGGTTGCAGTAAGTGCGATCGATGAGCGGGGCAAACTGGATATCAATGCAAGCGATGAGCTGACCCTGGTGAACCTGTTCAGCGGTCATGGTATGGATTTGACCAACGCCGAATTTTTGGCTGCTGCGGTGATGGATTGGCGCGACGCGGATGAGCTGGAGCGCGTCAATGGAGCCGAGGAGGATGCTTACTATGCCGCAGGCCTGCAAATCGGGCCGGCTAACAGGCCGTTCATGATGACCGAAGAGCTGTTGCAGGTTATCGGCATGCCATTTGATTTATTTCGCAAGCTGGAACCCGGTATCACGGTTTTTTCCAGCGCCGGTGAACCTGACCCGGCATTTGCGCCGGTTGAGGCGCTGATGGCCCTGCCGGACATAACTTATGATGAAGCAGTGAACTTTGTCAGCCAGCGGAACTCTCAGCAACCTGGAGACTCCCTCGGCACGGAATTACCCAATGGTGTTGTAGTCATGGAACAAGGCAGAGGGGTCACGTATAGTATTCAGGCCAGGGCGACAATGCCCAATGGCGTTTGGGAACAATTGGAGACCACCATCCGGCTAGGGGGAAACCGCAGCGGCAACCCCTACCGTGTATTGCGTTGGCGGGAAGGAATTCAATACT
>BTRB01000100.1:0-6238 GCA_036986175.1 Gammaproteobacteria bacterium | reverse complement strand
CACTGATTTGAGCAGGGACCCGGCCAGTCTGGTGCGTTATCGCGCTGAATTGCGTGGCCGCTTCGAAAAATCACCATTGCGCGATGAAGCCGGTTTTACCCAAACCCTCGAAAAGGCCATTCAAGAGGTTGTGCAATAATCCCCCGGGTCTGTTCTCAGTGGTTGACAACCCCGATCTTCAGGAGTATTTATGCGGTAAAAGTAACAACTATTAGCAAATCAGCGGAGGATTCCTGATGAAGAGGCACATAATCGCGTTTGGCCTGTTCTGCCTGGTCTTTTCATATGGTGCGCTGGCCGCACCGACGTGGCAGCTAATGAGCAGCGGGGGGTTGGGGGATTCCGGTAACCAGGATGCATGGGCCATGGTGGTCTTTAACGGCAATCTCTATGTCGGTACCGCAAATTTTTTGACCGGGGCCGAGGTGTGGCGGTATAACGGTTCAACCTGGAGCCAGGTGAATACGGACGGGTTTGGCGATGACGACAACGCAACCATAACCGATATGAGCGTATTCAGTGGGAGCCTTTATGCTGCAACGGAAAACGGGGCGACCGGTACGGAAGTGTGGGAATACAATGGAAGCAGCTGGAGCCAGGTGAACGGCGATGGTTTCGGAGACGTGAGTAATTGGCGGACAGACAGCATGACCGTTTTCAATGCCGCACTCTATGTCGGTGCAGAAAACAGCAACACCGGTGCTGAGATTTGGCGTTATAACGGGACGACCTGGAGCCAGGTGAATACGGGCGGCTTTGGTGATCTCAATAGGTTTGCACCAACGGATATGACCGTCTTTAACGGTGGCCTCTTTGTCGCTGTCGCTTCTTTTACGGGCGGTGCCGAGGTATGGAGTTACAATGGCAGCAGCTGGAGTCAGGCGAATACAAGCGGCTTCGGAGACGCAAATAACTTTGCTTCATCAAGCATGGCTGTTTTTAATGGCAGGCTTTTTGTTTCAACCTGGAATGGTGTTACGGGAACTGAAGTGTGGGAGTACAACGGTTCATCATGGACCCAGATCAACACGGATGGTTTCGGGAATCCCCAGAATACGCTCGCCTGGGTCATGATGGTTTATAACAACACTCTGTTTGCAGGCACCGAGAATTCCGGTGGGGCTGAGATCTGGAGGTATGGCGGTAGCGGTTGGAGTGCTTCGGCTACAAGTGGTTTCGGTGACACCAATAACCGTCGTATTAGCGGTATGGCTATCTATAACCTCAGTCTCCTTGCTGCGACGCTGAATTCGAATGGCACAGAGATCTGGGCGTTCGACGAGCCGCTCCCGACAGTGCCTGTCCCTACCCTGACAGATTGGAGTCTCTTGCTGCTCATCCTCGTCACCGGGGGTACTGCTGTATACCGTCTGAGGAGAATAAGCATAGCGGGCTAGTTCGCGTCATGCATGTTATCGGTTTTTGAGACAGCCTGGTTTACAATCAGGATGTGTCTTCGGAGATTTCAACCTGCAGCTTACCCACCCGGTTTCATCCGGCTGTAAGTGCGTGGTTTGAACACACCTTTGCTGCTCCCACGGCGGTACAAACCGCTGCCTGGCCAAAAATCGCCACAGAACAACGCGTCCTGATCGCGGCACCCACCGGTAGCGGCAAGACCCTGGCGGCATTTTTGTGTGCTATCAATGAGCTGGTCCTGAAAAGCCGTCATTCGGTGCTTGAAGACAAAGTCCACGTTCTGTATGTCTCCCCACTCAAGGCGCTTTCCAACGATATAGAGAAGAACCTGCAGGCGCCGCTGGGGGGCATCAAAGCAGAACTGGCCGACCGCGGCGAGCCTTGTGCAGGCATCCGGGCTGCCGTCAGAACCGGTGATACACCGCAAAGTGAACGCGCAAAGATGCGCAAACGTCCACCGCATATACTTGTGACCACACCGGAATCACTCTACCTGTTGCTGACTTCGGAGTCAGGCCGCAGCATGCTGGCGGGAGTGTCTACGCTGATCGTTGATGAAATACACGCGCTGGCCGGTAACAAACGTGGCAGTCATCTTTCCCTGTCACTGGCGAGGCTGGATGCACTTTGTGGCCAACTGCCGGCCCGCATTGGCCTTTCAGCTACACAAAAACCCATCAGGAGGATTGCGGACTACCTGTGTGGCGGCTTGCCGTGCAGCATTGTTGATACCGGCCATAAACGCCACATGGATATCCAACTGGAACTGCCTGATTCACCGCTGGCGCCGATTTTATCCAACGAGGTCTGGGAAGAGCTGTATGAGCGGTTGGTGGCGTATATTGGCGCACATAAGACAACTCTGATCTTCGTCAATACACGTCGCCTGGCTGAGCGCCTGGCCCGCCACCTCGCCGAGCGCCTGGGTGAAGATGCCGTGACCGCCCACCATGGCAGTTTGTCGCGCAAGCACAGGCTGGCAGCTGAGCAGGCACTCAAAGCGGGTCAATTGAAAGCGCTGGTGGCCACCGCTTCACTGGAACTGGGTATCGATATCGGCCATGTGGACCTGGTTTGCCAGATGGGGACACCTGGCAGTATCTCTGCCTTGCTGCAGCGTATCGGCAGGTCCGGCCATAATGTGGGTGAAACCCCCAAAGGGCGGTTGTTTCCGCTCAGTCGTGACGATCTGGTTGAGTGCGTGGCGTTGCAACGCGCGCTACTTCGGGGTGAACTTGATGCCATCGCCATCCCGTCCGCGCCGCTGGATGTGCTGGCCCAACAAATAGTGGCAGAAATTGCCGCGCGTGACTGGGATGTGGATGGATTACATCAGGTGGTGCGTCATGCCTGGCCTTATCGTGAGTTGGAGAAAGACCGGTTCCTGGCGGTCGTACGCATGCTGGCGGACGGTTATTCCACCCGCCGTGGCCGGCGTTCCGCCTGGTTATTTTACGATGCAATCAACGGCCAGCTGCGCGCCAGGCCAGCAGCGCGCCTGACCGCCTTGCAAAATGGCGGCACGATCCCCGATCACTTTGATTACGAAGTCATCATGCTGCCACAGGGTCACCGCATCGGTACTTTGAACGAAGATTTTGCTTTTGAATCCATTCCCGGGGATATTTTCCAACTCGGCAACAGCAGTTACAAAATGCTCAAGATCGAGCAGAGCAGGGTGCTGGTTGAGGATGCCCACGGGCAGCCACCGACCATCCCGTTCTGGTTTGGTGAGGCACCGGGTCGCAGCGACGAGCTTTCCGTGGCAGTTTCCGACCTGCGTAGTGAAGTAGAGGACCTGCTCGGCAAGTACGGGGCCGAAAAGCTTATTGACAAATATTGTAAGGCCGGTATTAACCGGCTTGCAGCCCTGCAGATGGTTGAGTACCTGCAGGCCTCTTTGCAGGCCCTGGGCTGTTTGCCGACACAGAACAGGATTGTCATGGAACGTTTTTTCGATGACTCGGGCGATATGCACCTGGTGGTGCACGCACCCCTGGGCTCTCGGCTGATGCGCGCGTGGGGCCTGGCCTTACGCAAGCGTTTCTGTCGCCAGTTCAATTTTGAACTACAGGCCTCCGCGCTTGAAGACTCCCTGATACTTTCGCTGGGCGAAACACACAGTTTTGAAATTGCCGATGTAGCGGGCTACCTGAAGGCAGAGAGCGTCCGCGATGTATTGATCCAGGCCATGCTGGATGCGCCGATGTTTGCCTTGCGCTGGCGCTGGAACGCGACCATTGCACTGGCGGTGCAGCGCATGCGCAACGGCAAGAAGCTGCCGCCGCAGTGGCAGAGAAACCAGGCAGAGGACCTCGTTGCGGTGGTCTTCCCTGACCAGATCGCCTGTTTCGAGAACATTCGCGGCGCACGTGAAATACCGGATCACCCACTGGTTAACCAGACCATTGATGATTTGCTGACCGCTACGATGGATATCGAAGGCCTGGAAAAACTGCTGGCGAAAATGGCCTCGGGTAAGGTCGAAGTGGTTTGCCTGGACCTGACTGCACCGTCACCTTTGGCGCGTGAAATCATCAACGCCCGGCCGTATGCGTTTTTGGACGACGGTGAGGCTGAGAACCGGCGCACGCGCGCGATCAGCAGTGATCCTGATGACCTTTCATCAGCCGCCACTTTGAGCATCATCAGCGTTGCAGCGCAGGCACAGGTACGTGACGAGGCCTGGATTCAGCCACGCAATGCTGATGAGTTGCATGACGGCTTATTACAAATGGGTTTTTTGACGCAAGCAGAGTTCTCCAGCGGCAACTCAAGTTGCGGTGCCGCGG
The DNA here is from genome assembly GCA_036986175.1 of Gammaproteobacteria bacterium. GTDB lineage: Bacteria > Pseudomonadota > Gammaproteobacteria > Xanthomonadales > SZUA-36 > SZUA-36. The sequence goes on along the minus strand of BTRB01000100.1, from coordinate 2,027 downwards.
GCAAGGCCGGCCAGTGGGGTAGCTGGTACTTTGCACTGGTCGAAGAATTCCGGGTTTGCAGCGTCAGGGCACGAGGACACGGCCACTGGTGGCTTGCCTCTGAGCGACTGCCGGAATGGCTGGCTATTCACCCGGAATCCGAATTTTCGCCCGATCCGACCGGCTTGCTGCCTGAGCAGGCGAAACCTGATCCCGAAGAAGCGCTGGCGGCGCTACTGAGAAGCCGTATGAGCGGGCTTGGACCGGTTAGCTGTACGCAACTGGCAATAGACTTCGGCCTCGATGAAGCCACCCTGCAGCTAGGCTTACTGAAGCTGCAACATGAAGGGTTTGCCATCCTGATGCAAGACGCAGTCAAAGAAAACCTGTGGTGCGAACGCCGTTTACTGGCCAGGATACACCGCTATAGCCGCGAGCAACGCCGTCGTGCCGTTAAGCCGGTATCACCGGCAGCCTTTATGCATTTCCTGGTGCAGTGGCATGGCCTGGATGATGCGGGTGCTGATCTCGATCAGGCACTGTCACAATTACAGGGCTGGGCCGCATCCGTCGTTACCTGGGAGCATGCATTACTGGGTGCGCGCTGCAAAGACTATTCACCGGAACAACTGGATCAACGCTTTCTCAGCGGCCAGCTTGCCTGGTTCAGGCCACCGGCGGATACTGAACAAAAGCGTACGATTGTTTCAGCCACCCCGATATCTGTCGTACCCCGCAAGGACACCCAATGGTGGTTTCGCGAGCAAGCGGAGCCGGACTTCGGTGATTCAGCCGCTGCCAAGCTAAGGTCATTATTGCTTGAGTACGGTGCCATGTTCACCTCTGATCTTGCGCAAGCGTCCGGCCTGTTGCGCCCGCAGCTGGAGCAGGTGCTCAAAACGCTGATTGCTGCCGGCGCAATTACCGCAGATGCATTCTCTCCACTGCGCTGGTTGCTGCGACCCGAAGCACAAAAATTACGCCGCACGAGGTCGCGCGTGCGTGGCGCTGACAATCTGCTTGCCGGGCTACCGGTTGGGCGCTGGAGTATTCCAGTCGTTGCGGGCGCTGCCAGCGAGAACGAGGGACCCGTGTTGACAGGCAGCGGTCAACAGCGGCTTGCGGTCATTTGCCAGGCACTGTTGCGCCGTTACGGGGTCGTGTTCCGGGCGGTGCTGCAAAGAGAGCCGTTATTGCCATCATGGCGGGAACTGCTCGGCTACCTGAGAAGAATGGAAGACCGGGGTGAAGTACGCGGCGGCCGCTTTGTGGATGGATTTTCAGGTGAGCAGTTTGCCTTACCGGAAGCACTTGGCTTGTTACGGCAACCCGTTAGCGCCACTGGAAATCCCGTTTTTACCGTGATCAACGGCTGCGACCCGTTAAACCTGGGTGGAATAATCGTGCCGGGCGCCAAAACGCCCGCCATGCCCGGCAACCGGGTACTGCTGGAAAACGGCCTACCGGTTGCACGGGTTATGGGTGAGGAACTCGAAGAATTCCCCGGTATCAGCGAACGCGCACGTCGTGAAGCAGCGCAATATCTGTCAGTAGTAAGACCCTGGCGAAAAAGAACCGGTAAAATTTAATTCTTTTTTGCGATAGCGTTATAAATTAACGCGATTACTAATCCACCTATCGCACCATCAAGAAACGCCCATGCTGCGCCAATTAAACTACCCAACAAAGTTGCTTCATAGCCAATATAAACAGAGCCCATAATTTCAACGAATCTTACCGCGATTCCTAACATCGCAGCCCAACCGGCAAGCAGCACCATAAGTCCCCATGTAGAACCAAGTGCAATTGTCAATGCTTTTACATTCATCTTGTCCATCTCATTCTCCTGATGTGTAGTTTTCACCCAACGCTCAGCTTAACCAGACGAATTTTGGCTCTTCCACCTGGTAGTTAAACACGCCCCGGTGTGAGTTTTCCGCCTAAACTCAATATACAGTTCGGGCCTTGTCACGCTATATACCCGGACTCCATGTGCCCTCCATAAATCACTGCTGATATCCGGCCTGGCCGGCCAATTGCCGCAACAC
>BTRB01000099.1:0-6252 GCA_036986175.1 Gammaproteobacteria bacterium | reverse complement strand
GCGTTCCGCCCGTTTTTTCTGCTAAATGGAATTTTTGCAATTGTGGTTTTACTGGTGTGGGTAATGACCCTGCATGGATCAGGCCTGCCCGGAATTACCCCGTTGTGGCACAGCCATGAAATGCTGGTGGGTTTTGCCATGGCAGCAGTCGCCGGCTTCAGCCTGACAGCGGTGGCCAACTGGACCGGCCGACCCGCAATTCACGGTGCGCCACTGGCCTGGCTGGTTTTTTTCTGGCTGGCAGGGCGTTTGGCCATGGTCCTTGCGAGCTGGCTCCCTGCAGGCCTGGTAGCCTTACTGGATATGCTCTTCCCACTGATGTTAAGTGTGTTGCTCGGTCGCGAAATCTACGCTGGTAACAGCAAACGTAACTATATCCTTGTCGTAATTGTTGTTTTTTTGGCTATTCTCAACGGCATTTATCATCTCGGTATCAACCAGGTACTACCAGGTGGAGACAAAACGGCCATTTACCTGTTGATTCATACCCTATTGGTACTGGTTACCGTCATTGCCGGACGTATTGTGCCGGCTTTTACCGGCAACTGGCTGCGTATGCAGGGCCAAAACAGGCTGCCGGTTAACAGTGCTGGTATAGCCCGCGCCGCGCTGTCGCTGACTGTGTTGGTGGGTCTGGCTGCCAGTTTCGCACCGCAGTATCCGGTCACCGGAATTTTGGCATTTACCGCTGCCGCGGTGCATGGCTACCGGTTAAGTCGCTGGCGGGGTTTCGCGACCACCTCCAACCCACTGGTATTTATATTGCACGCTGCTTACGCCTGGTTGCCGGTTGGTTATGCCCTGTTGGGCAGCGCCGTATTCGGATGGCTGTTTACGCCAACCGCCGCACTGCACGCACTGACCATGGGCGCCATCGGCAGCATGGTACTCGCAGTCACCACCAGGGTCGCACTGGGTCACACCGGCCGGCCATTGCAAGCCGCAAGGGCAACCGTTTTGGCTTACTGGTTATTGATGATTGCCGTACTGCTCCGGGTACTGGGGCCGCTGACCGCAAAGAACTACCTCTTGATGATCGATTTGTCCGCCGCCGGCTGGATGCTGGCCTTTGCGATATTTGTGTGGGTTTACTGGCCGATTTTGACACGTTTGAAAGCTGCGTGAGTGAAAGGAGTCGCGAGCAGCAAAGCTGTTCCCTCTTACTCAGCGTGTAATGCGCGTATGGGGTCCAGCGCAGCAGCCTGCCGGGCTGGATACCAGCCAAAACCGATGCCTGTAAGCAAGCAGAGACCCACCGACAACACGATAGCCATCAGCGACCATCCAACCGGCCAACCAGCAAATTGCTGGATAACAAACGCCAGCGCCAAACCGAAGAAAATTCCTATAAAGGCACCCAGCGAGGCTACCGTCGCTGATTCCACCAGGAACTGTACCTGGATATCCCTTTTACGGGCACCCAATGCACGTAACAGGCCGATCTCCCGGGTGCGTTCAAGCACCGTTGCCAGCATGATATTCATAATGCCAATACCCCCCACCAATAACGAAATACCTGCAATGGCAGACATGACAATGGTAAATATTTGCTGGGTTTGTTGCTGTTGCTTCAACAGGGCGGCCGGGATAATGATGTCGTAATCTTTTTCCTCACCATGACGGCGGGATAGCAAGTGGTTTACGGTAAGGGCTGATAACCGGGGATCTGCATTTTTGTCCAGTCTCAACCTGACAGAATCAAGTTCGCTCTCCAGTGACTCAAATTTCAGTCGCTTTAACGCAGTTTCAAGTGGAATGAACACCCGGTTACGGTCACCACCCAGACTGACACCTTCAAACTCATCTTTGCCCAGGTCGCGATCCTGAAGTACCCCGATGACGGCAACCCAAAGATGGTTGATTTTTACCCGCCGGCCCAGCGGACTACCGTCCGGAAACAGGCTCCTGGCTGCCTGTGCGCCAAGCACGGCCACTTGCGCGTAATATTTGTTGTCTTCATCATTGATTTTGCGGCCTTCAGATATCTTCAGGCTGGCCAGCTCAAAATACTCCGGCGACACCGCAAGCACTTGCGCATCCGATGATGCCCGGCGGGAAAACAGGCTCCAGGCCTTGATCTTTTTTTCCGAACTCACGCCCTCCACGCCTGGCAGTGTCTGCATGATAGCCGTAACATCACTTTGCGACAGGCCAACACTATGTTCACGAATTTCTTTCAGCGTGTCTTCATCAAAATCACGCGACTCAACCAGTATATTGCGTAAACCCATGGACTCGATCAGTCGCAAGGCTTCCTGTTTGGCGCCTTCACCAATACTCAGCATAGCAATAACCGCACCAACACCAAAAACCATTCCCAACAGGGTTAATGCGGTACGTAGTTTGTGCTGCAGTAATTGCTCCACAGCGTGCCACAAGTCTTCTGCTCCCATGCCCTTGAACGGTATCATGAGCTGTTTTCACCAGGTGGGAAAAGTGCGATTTCTGCGTTCTTTTCAAGACCACTGATAATCTGCGAGCGGTTCGCCCCCCGCAATCCAAGTTCAATTTCCTGTTTCTCCAGGTCTCTGCCCTTGCGAATCAACACCCAATCGCCGCTGCTATCTGAAAATATCGCCTGGTTGGGTACGAATATTGTGTCTTCTATGCGGTTGATAGCAATGGTTGCTGCAACCTGACTTTCAGGCGTAATCCAGTCCGGGTTGGCTTTATCGAGGGTGACCGTAACGACGAAGTATTTAACGGGGCTGTTGCGCTCGATGGGTGATGCGGTAGCACTGATTTTTGAAATAGTCCCACTCAAAGGCCGGTCGGGAAATGCATCAATGATGACCACGGCAGACTGGCCTTTGACAATACCCACCGCCTCGGTTTCCAACACCTGTAAAACGGCTTCCATTTTTCCCAGGTTGGGTATACTGGCAATCTTGTTGCCGGGGAATACCGTGCTGCCAATACCGATTTTTTGGCCAAACCAGGTTTTTTCGTACACAAAAAAACCATCATGTGGCGCCCGTATCTCTGAGCTCTCCAACTGGATCCTGTGTTCCTGAAATTTGGATTCCTGGGTTGCCCTTGCAGCATTGAGAACCGCCACTTCTGCTCCCTCTCGGTCGCGGTAAGTGTCTTTTTTACCTTCGAGGTGATCCGCACGATAATCCAGTAGTTCTTTATCTCGCATGGCATCAATGATTTCATAGCGGGAATAAGCCAGTTCGTTGTCAACAGAGAACTCTTCCGCCATTATTTTTTCAATGTCTACCAACTCCAACTCGTTACCAAGCTCACCGAGCTGGCGCTGAAGCTCACGCTGTTTGGACAGGACCTGGATATCTACCTTACTTAGCTCAATACCGACTTCCCGGGTACCGCGTTCGGCAGACGATGCATCAAACCTCGCAATCAGCTCACCTTTGGTCACCCAGCTGTTGTCAGGCACCATCCACTCAATCGTGCGGGGGGTCCTGCTACCCGGTGGCGGTTTGATCGGTGTGGATTCTGCGGCCCTCAATTCGCCTTTCGCGCGCAGGGTGATCTCAAACAGGCCACTTCCAACCAAGACGGTCTCCACTTTGTCCGCGTCAGACTGGCCGCAGGCCGCGAGCACCAAACCCATGATCAAAACTGCGAGAATCTTCATGGGCCCTTACTAGACCTAGACCCTTTTTGCAGGTAGATCTCGGCTGACACGCTCATACCGGGTCGCATGATGGTCAAATTCGGATTCTGCATACTGACGGTTGCGTCAAATACGCGCGCCGGTTGACTCCTTGATTTGCTGCGAATAACCGAAGCCAGCTCGATGATTTCGCCGAAAAACTGCTCTTCGGGTACTGCATCGACAACGAATTTCACTGTCTGGCCGATCGCAATACGCGCTGACTCGCGCTCCGGCACCTCAAGTTGCACCTGGAGTTGCGACAAGTCCGGTAATTCCATCACCCTGCGGCCCATCCAGACATTATCACCAACCTCTTGCTTGTTATTCCTGCGATCTACCGTATAGATGACCACACCTTCACCAGCTGCCTTGATGGTCATTGACTCAACCGAAGCCTGGACTTGCGCCACCTCACTCTCGAGAACGGCAATTTCACGTTTGAGTATGGTGATTTCGGTGTCCTGGACACGTTGCTCTTTTTGCAGCTCCTCCCTTCTCAGTTCAAGCGTCAGTTCCGCCTGCTTTAGTACCAGCTTGTACTCCCTGTAGTCACGGCTGGCGAGCAATACCACCGGAATATCTGCTTTAAGCCGGGCCTTGTCCAGGTCAGCCATTGCTTCCTGCCGTTTGAGTTTGAGCTCTGCTACCACTTCACGGGCGACAATTTCCTGTTTTTCCAGTTGTTTTTGCTTTTCATTCATGGCGTTGCTTTTGTCCCTGAGCCGGGTCATCAGTTCCTGTGGATCAAACTTCAGTATCGGTGTGCCAGCTTTTACCTTGCGGCCTTCCGGGGCCATGAAAGAAATTGTGTACTGCCAGATATTAGGTACGACTGGTGGACCAAAAAAAGCTGATCTGGCCGATTCTATTTCCCCGGTAACCCGTACCACTTCGCTCGTGTCAGCCTGTGCCGTCGTAGATTTATTGCGATCTGGCGAGCAACCGCCAAGCGTCACCGTGAATATAGTTGTGCCAACCAGGGTCAGCAGGCCTGATAAGCCGCTCACAGCGCCACGTCCGGTCTTTCTGGTGTAGCTGATCAAATTCATGAGCCTGGCTCCACCAGCACGCTCATGCCGGGAAGCAATTGCGGCATACCGGCAGATTCAAATAGCACGACACCTTCGTAATACAAGGCCTTGCCCCACTCCGGACGTTTGGAACCACTATCAGATATGGAGTCCAGCCGCCCCGCGTGGTCCATTCTGGGTAAAGCATCAAGCATGATGTTAACCGGTGCTCCGGCGTTGATTCTGGGTCGGTCAATACTGTTAATCCATACCCGGATTGCCAGTGCGGAGGTGTCTGCGATCTGTGCAACCCTAAAACTGGTCTGAACCGTATCGCCTTCCTGAAACTTGGTCCGGTTCCAGGGGTGCTTGCCGTAAATGATAAATCCTGGTTGGGTGGCACGTATCACAAAAGAATCCAGCAACTGGCTCCAATAATCGTATTGGCTGTCGCCTTTTTGTTTGTCCAGCTCGGCTTGCCGGTCCCTTTCCCGGGCGCTTTGCTGCTTGTCCTCGAACTGCTCCGCTGCATCCTCAACCGCCTTGATGGCCTTTTCCTTCTCGAGAATATTTTCAGAATACTCAAGCCTGCCTATCAGCCCTTCCGGCAGATCTGCTTTTAAGGTTGCCAGCTCCAGACTGACCCTTGCTTGCTTGAGCCGAAACTCCGCTACAACCAGCTCTTTTTCGATCTTTGCCAGATCACGCTCGGTTTTAGCCTGTTCGGTACGCTGGGTCTCCACTCGCTGCTCAAGTTGTCGTGCAACCTCCGAGCCATCAAACTCTACCACCACATCACCGCTCTGAACCCGGGTTCCTTCCGGCAGCATCATGCTGATGCGTGCCCGCCAGTTGTTGGTTAGCGGTACAAATATTTCCTGCGCCTGCAGCGAAAACACTTCGCCGGTAAACAACATATCGCTATTTTGGGCCTGCGCTCCTATGGGCGACAGTAGCAAAGTGACCAGCAGTATTTGTTGTGAGTTAAGCTGCATTAACCGGCAGAATTTTCCCGTCTCGCATGAAAAGTTTACGCTGCGCATTCGCGGCGATTTCGAGCTCATGGGTGACCAGGACGATGGTCTGGCCGTCTCCATTGAACTCCTTTAACAACCCTATGATTTCATCGGAAGTACTGCTGTCCAGGTTGCCAGTCGGCTCATCCGCCAACAGGACTTTCGGATCGTTGATCAGGGAGCGTGCTATCGCCACACGTTGCCTTTGGCCCCCGGACAGTTCATTTGGCTTATGTTCCATACGATCTTGCAGGCCGACCCGTCGCAATAGCTCCACAGCTTTGCGGCGGCCAGCGCCATCCATACCGTCGGTATGGTAGCGACGTGGTAAAAGAACATTTTCAAACGCGGTCAAACGCGGCAACAGATGAAAACTCTGGAAAACAAAACCCATGTAACGATTGCGCACAGCAGACAACTCGTCGTCATCCATGGCACTGATATTTTTATCGTCCAGCAAGTATTCACCCTCATCCGGTTGATCCATACACCCCAGCATATTCAGCAGCGTTGATTTACCGGAGCCGGAGCGCCCCATGACAGCAACAAACTCTCCTGCCCCGATATCCAGGTCAACTGCGTCCAGCGCATGTATAGATTGATT
>BTRB01000098.1:0-6333 GCA_036986175.1 Gammaproteobacteria bacterium | reverse complement strand
GCAATGGTGTGTGTTAGCTGGGTAAGTTCATCATTGGTCGGGGCTTTAAGCCGATGAAATCCTGAGGTTCCATGCTTGTTGTCAGCGTAAACACCATCCAGGAACAGCATGTGAAAGTGGACAAGGTGAATTGATGCGCAGCATCAAGAGAAGGTGCCCTGGGGCATGTGTGCATTAAGGGCACCGCCAAAACACTGGATAAGCGTGACTGCGCCAGTCCGTGCCGTGGCTTTGGTATAACCGGCTTTGCGGGTCAAATGTGCGGAAATGGCACGATAGACGATACCGAGCACACTACCCATGACAGTGGGTTGACTGGCAAACAGAAAGCGCAGCGGGAACGGCACAGTGAGCACCCACTGACGCATGGGCTGATGAGGTAATATTTCGTCCACCAGCAGGGCGGCACTGTCCGCCATACGTCGTGCGCCACAGCTGGGACAAAAGCCACGCCTCTTACAGCTAAAAGCAAGCAATTTTTCATCATGGCAGGCTTCGCATTTGACCCTCAAAAAGCCATGTTCAAGCCTTCCACACTTCAAATACTCATCAAATTCTTTTGTAACATAGGCCGGTAAGTATCTGCCATGGCTGGCCAGTTCAGCCTGAAACTCAGGCCAGTACTCCTGGACGATCTGATAAAGTAAAGTGGTCTCGGGACGGTGACGTACGTAGGCTCCTGCGGAGTTTGGCTTTGCCAGGCGAATTTTTTGTGAATGCAATCCCATGGTTCAAACAAATACTGAAAGTATTCGTTCGTGGTCTTGCGCTGCACAATGGGCTTATTCTCAAAGTGTTGTGAGAAGGGTGCCCCAATCAATGACAGATTTGTGCCTGGTCCGGGCAGCGAAATGTGGGTCAAGTCGTGCTTTTACTGGCATACCTCGCAGCCGTAAATATGCACCCGCCAACCAGGTGCTGCCACCCGGTCGTAGGATCCGTCAAAACCCAGAGCTACCAGGTCACGGTGCAGTGAGTTGACGAAGACAGTGCTGAGACAGTGCGTTTAGGACAGGATGCGCTCATACACTCCCGCAATATAGGCTGCATCCTTCACAGATAGAAGCTGGAGTTGTTTGTACGTATTCATGGATTAGATCCAAAAAGAGTACCCCGGCAGAATGCCGGGGCAACTGATTGGTGGAGGCGGCGGGACAGCTATTCCTTATCTTTCGAAAAGGGCTGGACTATACCTTCATCCTGTTGCCAGGATGCGGAGCGTGTTATTCGCGGCCTAATGATGCCTTGAATCCTAGTATTGGCTCCTCTCAGAGAGATCAGCCAGTCTATGAGTCTCTACAGGGCAGGCCTGGAGTTAGCCTCCTTCCTACCCCTCGGTATTGCCATTGCAGTTGCCTGCTTTAGGTTTCACCGATGTGAGCTCCGTTTTCACTTTACCTTTACAGGTAAAGGCGACCCATGTTGATCGAACCCGCGTCCGCAAGTGATCCGCTTTCGGCTCTACATGCTTATCCGTCCTATTAATTTAATCGCAGGCTACCCGGTCGGCAGGGAAAACAAGCAACGAGCCTGGATAAGTTTTAACGGCTCCACACCAGGCGTGCTTCACCGCGGTCCCGTTTAGGGTGACCCCCGGGCTCCGGCGCGTACGGGCACGCTCCGGGCGGAGGGCACTAAGGCAGGTTTTTAAGCTGCTAGTGCGTAGTTGTCATCATTGGCAACTAAAAGTTTGCAACCAGTTTTACGAGTTAACTGCAGCTCGGCATGCACCTAGAGTTTCACGACCCACGTCGAAGCCAGGTCGCCCCCGGGTATAAACTATACGTAACGCTTTCTTGCGGACGCTATTCTACCGCTTTGGTTCATGTATGTCCGGTTACATTTAGTTATCAGTTGAGCATATCCCAAAATACTGCCAGCAACACAAGCGGTGCTACAAAGCGAACCAGGAACAACCATGCGCTGTACCAGAGGGTGGGATGATCGCCGTATAGCTCATCGCTGCTGAACTTTTTCTTCATTATCCAACCGACGAAAATTGCGATCACGATACCGCCAAAGGGCAGTAGTACATTGGTTACGGTGAAGTCATACAAATCAAAAAAGGTCTTACCGGCAAACAATGGAACACTGTCCAGCGGGTAGAAATTTGCCCACCGGTTCAGCGATAACACGGCCAGGATGCCCAGCACCCAACTGATAGTTCCGGATAACAGTGCTGCCGGTATTCGACCAAGGCGCGTGCGGTCATTCAGCCATGAAACCGGTGATTCCATCATGGCTATGGACGAGGTCAGGGCGGCAAAAAACAGCAGCAGAAAAAATATACTGCCAAAAATCAAACCGCCGGACATCTGTCCGAAGGAGAAAGGCATGGTGATAAACACCACGCCCGGACCGGCACCCGGCTCCAGCCCGAAGGCAAATATTATCGGGAAAATCGCCAACCCGGCCAACAAGGCCACGCTGGTATCGGCAGCGACAACGATCAAAGCCGAGCGTGGAATCGAGGTACTTTTGTGCATGTACTGCCCATAGGCCATCAGGTTGGTGGCGCCAACGCTGAGGGAGAAAAACGCCTGGCCGAATGCAGCCATGATGATCTTTGCGTCCACCCGGCTGAAATCAGGTGTGAACAAGAATTTCAGCGCCGCACTGAAATCGCCGACGAACATGGCGTAAATCACCATCACGACCAGCATCACCAGCAAGGCTGGCATCATTACCCTGACGACTTTTTCCACACCTGCATGGATGCCTCTGGCTGAGACAAAAACTGTTACCCCGATGAATGCAGTGAACCATGCGAACAAGGTCAGCGGGTCGCCGTTCAATGCACTGAAGGTACTTTCCGCTGCCCGGGCAGTGATGTCTTGCATACTGCCGGAGCCAATTTTAACCACATAAGCCATCGTCCAGCCGCCAACGATGGCGTAAAAAGACAGGGTCAGAATGGACCCGGCGCCACCCAGAATGACCCCGACCAGCCCCCAGTGACGGGAGTGACCGGACTCCAGGGCAACCTCTGCCATGGCCCTGGCTGGCGGTGCCGCAGCCCTGCGCCCCACCATGAACTCGGCAACCAACAGGGGTAGCGCCAGCAGTAACACGGCACCGATATAAATAAATACGAATGCTCCGCCACCACTGACGCCGGCGGTATAGGGGAAACGCCAGATATTCGCCAGACCGATGGCAGCACCCATTGCCGCCATCAGGAAAGCGAAGCGTGATGACCAGCGTACGGGATTGGAATTTCTCATTCTTGCTTCTCTCGGTTCTCGGCTCCGTACACGATAAGCGTAAATGATGTCAGAGAGCTATTTCAATGGGCCGTTTGTAAAAATTTGTTTTTCACTTTGCGTAGCAGTTCCGGCAGGTCGGCAAGGTCACGCAGGACAAAATCTGCACCCAGGTCTGCTACCGGTTCAGAGCTGTACCCCCACGGAACCACGCCAACGGTGACACCCGCAGCGCGGGCGGTAGTCACATCAACGGCGGAGTCGCCAATCATAAAGCCCGCTTCAGGCACTGTAGCCAGTTCACGCAGGCAAGTCAGCAAAGGCAGTGGATCCGGCTTGCGGGCGCTGGTGGTATCGCCGCCGATCAGGCTACTGAAATAAGCTGATAAGTTCAGGCTATCAAGGATGTGTCGCGATATCGCTTCCGGCTTGTTGGTACACACGCCCATGGGGATATTCATCTCACGGAGTTGCTCCAGCGCTTCGACAACCAGTGGATAAGGCCGGGTGCGATCAGTTGCGCAGCTCATGTATTCCTGCACGAACAGGGAAACGAGGTCTGCAAGTTGCCCGGCTTCCAGACGCACACCGACCGCGTTGAAACCTCTTTCAACCAGTATTGACACACCGTTGCCAATCATTGTGCGCACCATGGTGAGCGAATGACCGGCAAAACCGCGTTTATCCAGGACCGCGTTCAGCGCCGCAGCGAGATCCGGCGCTGAATCTACCAGGGTGCCGTCAAGATCCCATACGATCGCTTCAGGCGGCAACATTCAGCGTCTTGCGCCAATCCGGGTAGATCGCATCGGCATCGCCGGTAAAGCTCTCAAAAGCACGGCCAAATTCCCGGTGATCCTGTGCATATTCAAGCGGATCGGCACCGGCGCGCCAGCAGGCTTCGGCCTGGCGTAATGATCTTGCACCGGCAGCCGGACCGTCAATGTGCCCGTAGGCACCTCCGCCGGCGGTCAGGATCAGGTTGGAATGGCCCAGGTTTTCAAAAAAGCGGGGGATTCTGAGCGCATTCATGCCACCGGAAATAATCGGTGTGGTGGGCTGCATTCCCAGCCATTCCTGGTGGAAGTATGGGCCATCCGCGCTGTCCCGCTCGATCATATAGGCAATGCCGCGGTCATCCGCCTCGCCTTCCATTTTTCCATAGCCCATGGTACCCACGTGGATGCCTGAGGCTCCTTGCAAACGGGCCATCTTGGCCAGCACAAAGGCAGTGTAACCGCGATTTGCTGACGGTGAGGTGACCGCACCATGACCGGCACGGTGATAGTGCAGGTATTGGTTCGGGAATTCCCGACGCGCTGTGGTAATGGCGGCAGGACCGGCGACGTAACCATCCACCAGGAAAGCAACGTGGTCAGCGTTTTCTGCAAAAGTCTCAAGGATAAATTCACCACGCGCGATCATTTCACGGTAGTCATCAGCGGTGATGTTGGCTGAAAACAGCTTGGCCTCACCGGTATCATCCTGGGCGCGACGCATGGCATCTGCTACCGCCGTGATGGTCTCTTTGAGAGGCGCAAAAACCTGGTTGCCCTGTGGCTCGTCATTTTTGATGAAATCACCACCCAGCCAGAAGTCATAGGCTGCCCTGGCAAACGGTTGCGGGCGCAGGCCCAGCTTCGGCTTGATGATGGTACCGACGATAAATCCGCCGTCCTTCACGGGCCGGCCAAGCACACGCCACAGGTCGGAAATATTGGTGGCCGGGCCGTCAAACAATTTGAGGTAGACCGGTGGTAACCAGAAATCGTGCATCTTGGCGTATTCGACATCGCCCATTCCCTGGTTATTGCCGATGGCGAGCGTCAGGAAAGACGCGAGCATGGCGCGGCCGTCGATAATGTTCCGGTCGAACAAATCGACAGGGTAGGCAATCTTCATCAGTTCATTTTCTTCGTCTGCCTCGTAAACCAGCGCATCCACGCCCATGGTGAACTCGTCAGTTGTAGAAACAGTGACGTTGGTGCCGGTTGAAGATTCCGCGGCAAAATGGGCTGCGGTTTCCAGGTAGCCGCCGTAGCCGGCTTTTGGCTTCATGTGGTAAGCCACCAGTACGTGTTGCCCGGCATCCATTAATGCCTGCTCATTCAGGTTCAGGTCGGCGTATCTGTTGGATTGGTCCATTGTGTTCTCCAATAACTACTAAATGTTGAATTAAAATCTGTGCGTACGGTCAGCGCGTGCGACGCTTGCGTTCCATCAGCCGTAAAATCATCGGTGTCAGGATCAGTTGCATGGCAATATCCAGCTTGCCGCCCGGGATCACGATCGTGTTGGCGCGCGACATAAAGCTGTCGTGGATCATCGAGACCATGTACGGAAAGTCGATGCCACGCGGGTTCTTGAAGCGGATGACGACCATGGATTCGTCCGCCGTCGGTATATACCGGGCAATAAAGGCATTCGAGGTATCTACTGTCGGGACACGTTGAAAATTGATATCGGTCTCAGAGAATTGCGGGCAGATATAACTGATATAGTCCGGCATCCGGCGCAGGATGGTGTCACGGATTGCCTCGGTTGAATATCCGCGGTCCGACTTGTCGCGCTGAATCTTCTGGATCCATTCGAGATTAATCACCGGCACCACGCCAATCTTGAGATCACAGTGCTGGGCAAGGTTAACTTCCTCCGTTACCACGGCACCATGCAAGCCTTCGTAGAACAACAGTTCGGTGTCATCGGGGATTTCCCGCCAGTCCGTGAATGTTCCCGGCGGGGTGGTGTGAATTTCGGCCTCTGTTTCGTCGTGTACATAGTTGCGGATGCGGCCGCTACCGTCTTCTCCGAATTGTTTAAATACACTCTCCAGGTCTTCCAGCCGGTTCGCTTCCGGGCCGAAATGGCTGAAGTGGTTATTGCCTCTTTCGCCTTCTTCCTGCATGACGCTTTTCATATCGACGCGGTCGTAACGGTGAAAAGCATCGCCCTCAATCGAGGTGGCCCGGATGCCTTCACGTGTGAAGATGTGATCGAAGGTTTGCTTAACCGAGGTCGTGCCGGCACCAGATGAACCGGTGACAGAGATAATAGGATGCTTGACAGACATATTCTTCGCCTTGCCTCAATTGCGCAGCAGGCTGCGATTTCCGAACAGTTGGGGCCGTTC
>BTRB01000097.1:0-6348 GCA_036986175.1 Gammaproteobacteria bacterium | reverse complement strand
GATTGCCTACCTGTTGATTAATGCTTGCAGTGGTACCTCACCTTCCATCGTCGAGGCCAAATGCGGGGATCTGACGGCAGAGGGTGAAGTTTTCCTGACAGACAATGCGTATTCCTGCCTGAAGTCCCTGAACAAAAAAAATGCTGCGGTTTGTGGTGCTCGCATAGCGACGGATGAGGTGTTGGTTATTGATATGGAATCTTCAGACCCGGAGCATAAGTCGCCACTTGAAGAAGTCGGTCCATACGTCCTGGTGACCGACAAACCGATTGCAATCCCAAGTAGCGGGTCGCAAATTCAAACTACTTTGAGAGCACGCAGATTGGCAGCAAACAGCGGTTGTGACCTGTTATTGCTGGGGCCAACCCAAACCGGGCAGAGAATTGGCGGTGAAAACCCGGCTATCACAAACTCGAGTGGCTCTACCCAGGTTGTAAGATACGTTTTTGTAAAACTGGGTCATCGTCAGGATTAAAACAATTCTCCATGAGGAAATGAGGCAGGCGATTGTGTGCAAATTCGGTGCGCTGCCAAAATGCCGGATCAGAGTCACTGCACCAGTCAGGCTTCATATTGACAAGGTATCCCTTTTCAGTTGCCGAGTAAGAGAAAAGCCAAGACAGCCATCTTCCAGATTCTAAACCGGTGAAAAAGCGCCCAAGGGGGTCAAATTTAAACCGGTGTTGACACCATATCCCCGCCCATGCACCACCCATACTTGCAAGACTCCAAATGGATGCTGCTCCGGTATTGGACTATCTTGGCAGGGCTGATCAACCAACGTTTGGCGCGTTAGGACCTGTGAGTATGCTAAGGGCGTTTGCTCTATCGGTTGGACGACGATTTGTTAAAGGACAGGCGCTTGGCAAACAGTTATGTCCCGAAAGTATATAGCCATCAAGTTTCAACCCTGAGCGTAACTTCAGATTGCCTGGAATTCGCTGATTCTGCCAAAACTTCTACGCATTTGTTACTGACTTTCATGATCTTCAAAACACCTGTCAAAAAAACAGCTCAATAGCCAGGTTCATGGCTGGATTTATCCTGGTAGAGACTAAACTGCTTGGGGCAAGTGATGGGTGTCGCCGCTCTTGCCGCTCTTGTGTCTCCGGAATAAAGCGTAAGCCATGTCTCCGGAATGGACCCTGATTTAATTGGCGCGCCCGACAGGATTCGAACCTGTGACCCCTGCCTTCGGAGGGCAGTACTCTATCCAGCTGAGCTACGGGCGCATGAATATTTTGAGTTGTGAAGTTTAGACGGTTTAGCCGGATTTGTCCTTTGGAATAAAAAATATGATGTGGAGCTAACCGGCCAGATGAAAGAATCAGCTTTCATCTGATCGATCCTCTAAGACTTCTATGAGGAAATTACCCTGGTATCAGGTGATACATTACTTTAAATTTGGACGTCTATAGGTGAATTACACTTATGATAAGTCGGTCACTGTGAGTAGATTCTATTCGACGAGCATGGAGCCATCGTTGAGCTGATTAAGACCATTATTCGGCTCATTTTATAATTGATAATGAGGAGAATTATCCTGATATTAAGTGTATAATGGAATTTGTTT
This sequence comes from Gammaproteobacteria bacterium, assembly GCA_036986175.1. GTDB lineage: Bacteria > Pseudomonadota > Gammaproteobacteria > Xanthomonadales > SZUA-36 > SZUA-36. Next base: position 4,775 of record BTRB01000097.1, on the reverse strand, counting down.
TTCCAAATTGCGACTCATAATGGAAAATATAAGTAGAATATTCGAGTTTCCACTCGGGAGCTTTTTTCTTTTCGGCCCCCGGGGTACGGGCAAATCAACACTGTTGCGCAGGCGGCTTCCCGGTGCTTTGTACATCGATTTATTAAACCCGGAACGTTACAGGTCATTGCAGGCTCGTCCGGAGCGCCTTGGCGAACTGATAGCGGGTTCGCCATCGGTGGATACGATCATTGTCGATGAAATCCAACGCACCCCGGAATTGCTCAATGTCATCCATGCTGCGTTGGAGGAGCCAGGCCACCCACGCTTCATCATGACCGGTTCAAGTGCCCGCAAACTGAGACGTAGCGGTACCAACCTGCTGGGAGGACGCGCAGCCAATTGCTCCTTACATCCGTTTATGGCTTGTGAGCTGGGTGAGTTCGATCTGGACCGGGCATTGCGACTGGGTATGCTGCCGCTGATACTGGATTCTCCCGATCCGGATGTGACACTTGCCAGTTATGCCAATCTGTACCTGGAGCAGGAAGTCCAGGCCGAGGGGCTGACTCGCAACGTAGGCGCGTTCGCCCGCTTTCAGGAGGTGATGAGTTTTTCTCACGGCGCGGTGTTGAATGCATCTGCTGTGGCCCGGGAGTGTGAAATTGAACGGCGAACAGTGGTCAACTACATCGAGATACTGGAAGACCTGCTGTTGGGATTTCGGATTCCGGTGTTTACACGCCGTGCAAAGCGCAAGACTATTTCACATCCAAAGTTCTATTTTTTTGATACCGGGGTGTTCAGATCCTTGCGGCCGCGTGGTCCTCTGGATTCCGATGCAGAGATACACGGTGCCGGATTGGAAGGCCTTGTCGCCCAGCATTTGCGAGCCTGGGTTGACTACTCCAATGGCCGGCAGTCGCTGGCCTATTGGCATACACGGGGTGGCAGCGAAGTTGATTTCGTTGTTTACGGGGAAATCGGTTTTTATGCCATCGAAGTGAAACACGCGCGACGAATAGATGCATCCGATCTTCGCGGACTGAAAGCCTTTCACGATGATTATCCCGAAGCACAAACTGCATTGATATACAGGGGCGATGAACGCCGGCGCATTGACAACATCTGGTGCATCCCCGCTCAGGAATTCCTGTCCGGAATCCGGCCCGGTCAGCGTTTACGATTTGACACCTAGAGTGAGGACGCTTCCCCCTTTTATACTATTATTCCAAACGGCTTTCCCAGGTGAACAGGCAACGCAACATCACTTCCGGTTATACTGCGTTACGGCTATACTACGCGACGTTTTAACGGCCCAGCCCTGGCAGGCGCCGACGCAAATAAACATGGCTTCAGAGGTGCAGTGTGAAAGAACAATCCGATAAGGTCTTTATCAGAAATTTCAGCCTGATCGTGGTCGCACTGATCCTGTTTACGGTTAGCATCGTCTTTCTCGCAAAGTATGTAGGCTTTGAGGAGGAAAGGGACATCCCCAGCCGTGCCGGGCTCACCGAAGAACGTATCAGGCCCGTTGCGGATGTCTATACGGCTGAAGACAGTCCGGCAGCAACTCAGGAAGCTGCACCCGAAGTGGCAGCTCAGGAAACTGCGCCCGAAGCAGCAACTCAGGAGACTGCACCCGTAGCGGCAACCCAGGAGGCTGCACCAGCAGCGGCAACTCAGGAAACTGCACCCGTAGCGGCAACCCAGGAGGCTGCGCCCGCAGCAGCCCCGGCGCAAGCAGTTGCTTCCGATAGCAGCCTGGAGGCTGAAAAGACTTATAACAGTGCATGCGCGGCCTGCCATGCAACCGGCTTGATAGGTGCACCCATACCCGGTTCTGCTGAAATGGCCCAGCGGGCAGAAGCCGGACTGGATGCCATGTGGCAAAATTCTTTGAATGGCCTCAATGCCATGCCGGCACGCGGCGGGCGACCTGACCTTTCAGATGAACAGATCAAAGCTATCGTCGAATTCATGATCAAATAGGTTCAATTATGTCAAACAGAATTTCCAGGACGCCGCTTATTGCGGCGTTTTTTTATACCGCCATTTTGACTGCCTGCGCGGATGACCAGGTAAATTCCCGGCCAGACTACGCGAAGTGCGCCGTCCCGACGACACCCATTGCCAGTGTCCAGGGTAGCCGCCCCGCCTCACCATTGCTCGATCAGCAGGTAACGGTTCAGGGAGTCGTGACCCTTATACAAGACGGGCAGGGGCTGTATATGGAAGAACCAGGCTCTGACCAGGACGCAAGCACGTCCAACGCAATTTTTGTGCAGGCCACTGAATTGCCGGACGGAGTCGGGCCAGGCTCTTGGGTCAGCGCGCAGGGAAAAGTATCCGAGATCCGTAAGGGGCGCAACTCTTTAACTGCACTGACCGACGTTGGTGAAGTTACCCAGTGTTCATCCGCGCAGGCATTGCCGCTGACAAGCATCGCGCTACCGCTGCGCGGACCTGAACGCGAAGCACTGGAAGGTATGCGCATCCATATGCACGACACGCTCACCGTCACCGACACGTACCGGTTGAGCCGTGGAGAATTCTCACTGGCGGGCAACGGTTTTCAGTTCACCGCCACTGAAGTTATGGCGCCCGGTCCCGAAGCTGTTAAATACACGCTGAATAACCAGGCCTTTACACTTCCGGCCATGCTGCCGGGGTACCCGGAGAATCACGATTTACTGGCCACCGGCTCAACCATCAGTGGCATCACGGGCGTGATGGCGCATGATGAGCGTAGTTTACGGGTTTCATTGCAATCGATGTCCGACGGGGAACCGCCATCCTTCGCCATACCCCGGCAGGCAGGTGAGGGTGAGTTGAGGGTGGTCGGTATGAACCTGCTGAATTTCTTCAACGGTGATGGCAAAGGTGGTGGGTTTCCCGCACCCAGGGGTGCCAGGACTGCCGCTGAATTTGACCAGCAGCGTCAGCGCCTGGGCGCGGCCATCCGTGTACTGAACCCGCAGGTACTGGCTGTCATGGAGCTTGAAAATGATGGCTTCGGGCCGGTCAGCGCAGCTGCAGATTTCATTGCCGTGGCACAGGAGGCCACCGGTACACCATGGCAGGTGGCAAGACCGGCAGGTGATGATACCGGCACAAACATAATTGCAGTGGGTCTGTTTTATCGCGGTGATGTTCTTGAGGCATTGGGGCCGGCACGAACCTTGACCGGGCCTGAGTTCAAACGCAGCCGCCAACCCCTGGCACAGCTTTTTAAGCAGCGGCAGGATGGTGAGAAGATCCTTGTCGTTGTCAATCACCTGAAATCCAAGGGCTCCTGCCCGGATTCCGGTATTGATGCCAATCAAAAAGACGGCCAGGGTTGCTGGAATCCGATGCGGGCGGCCTCAGCCGGGAAAATGTCAACGTGGGTAAATTCACTGGCGGCAACCACCCAAACCGCCAATTTATTGATCCTGGGGGACATGAACGCTTACCGGCGGGAAGACCCCATCAATACGATTCGTGATGCCGGGTTTATCGAACTGCTGGATAGCGCTGAGAACCCCTACAGCTTCATATACTTTGGTCAGGCCGGCACACTGGACTATGCGTTTGCCACCGCAGCACTTCAGCAAAAAGTACAGCAAGCCTTCATTTGGAATGTCAATGCCGCCTTGCCGGCAAAGCTGGAATTACCACAGCCCTGGCTGCGTTTTTCAGATCACGATCCGGTGGTAGTAGACGTCCGCTTGCACCAATCGACTACATCCGACTGAATTTGCGGGAAAAACTCCCGGAAAGAGCCATGAAATTCCTGCGCAAGTTCCGGCCATATTTCGGCCACCCGATGCAGTGGATTCGACCTTGAAAGACGTGTGCCTAATCCTGCCAACGCATACAGAATGACATCTTCATCACGGTAAGCTGTGAACAGGCCATTGCGGTCGGCGTAACGCATAAACCGGGTAAGCCCGTCCGGTACCATTTCGGCGTTGTCCCGGATTAAATCACGGGTTTCAACATCAAAGCGCTCCAGGCTCTGCGGCATATAGCGCCACCAGTTAAGCGCCAGCTCATGGTCAAACGCGAGGTCGATAATGATGCCGGAGTAACGCCGGAATTCACGCGGAAACTTTGTCCGTAGTTTTTTCACCAGCGGCGAATGATCGGTACGCCGGTCAATATAGCGGTGCAAAATGATACCTTGTCTCACCGGTTCCGGAAATGCACGTAAAGCCCGGCGGCCGCGAATGAAATCACCGAAAAGCCCACCCAGCATCAGGTCGGAATTGCCACTGGCAAGGCACAGATGGGCAAGGAAATTCATGCATCCAGCCTAGCACAGAGAAGTCGCATATTGTGGTCTCTGGCGTACAAGTTGTTGTATGATGCAGAGCCTGCCTAAAACGAATCGGGCCATGGCGGAAACTCAAGACATAAAGAAAGTAGTTGAATTCCCAAGTTCTCGACAGGAGTTCTTTATACGCGGTCCAGCGGGTAAGCTGGAATGTGTCGCGGATGTGCCCGATCCTGCAGTGGAGCGTCCGGCTACTATCGTAATCTCCCACCCGCACCCTTTGCATGGCGGCACCATGCATAACAAAGTCGTCACCATTATGGAACGCTCCATGCGCGAACTTGGCCTGCGCACGATCCGCTTCAATTTCCGTGGCGCTGGTGAGAGCGAAGGCGAGCACGACGAGGGTTACGGTGAGACCGATGACCTGTTTGCCATCACCGAGTGGGTGCGGCAAAGCCGGCCAAATGATGACTTGTGGATGGGCGGGTTTTCTTTCGGGTCATTTATTTCTTTGCGTGCAGCACAGAATCTGAAG
>BTRB01000096.1:0-6459 GCA_036986175.1 Gammaproteobacteria bacterium | reverse complement strand
CTGACCTGGCAGCGTTCCAGTGCCTGGGCAAGAATATTGGTAAACATGGCCGCCAGTGCAATCGGCCTGCCACGCATGGAGCCGGAATTATCGATCAGGAAGGAAACAACCGTGTCACGGGTCTGGCTATCCTGCTCCTGTTTGTAGACCAGCGGACTGACGGGATCAATCACCAGGCGGGGCAGACGGGTGGTATTTAACAAGCCATCATCCAGATCAAAGGTCCATGCTTTCTTCTGTAATGTCCTGAGGCTGTTTTGCAGGCGGTTGGCGAGTCTCATTGCGGTACGCCGGTGTTCAGAAATCTCCCGGTCAAGCTGCTCGCGCAGGGGGACCAACTGATCCCTGCCGAGCATGTCGCGGGCGTGTACCACCTCATCAAATCGGTTTGTATATACATGGTAGGCAGATGTGCGTGTTGCATCGCGCTCTGCGGCATCCGGCTCCTCAGGTGTGCCTTCCACGGTGACAGCCGATGTGCCACAGGACTCCCGTTGGTTATTTGTCGGGAAAGGGATGACCTTATCGGAAGCACCTGCTTCAGGAACCCTGTCCCCATGACCTGCTGCCTCCTGCCCATCATTGTCGCCAGTATGTGCCGTTTCCGTGCCATAACTTTCCCTTCCCTCGCCTGCACCCTGGTTGCTCTCACTACCACCCTCGCCGAACCCCACTTCTTCCTCACTGTCCGGGGACACCTCGGCTGGTTTGGCCTGTGTACCTTCTTCAGGTTCATCAACCAGTTCCAGCCTTTCGATCAGACGCAGCGACTGTCGGGCATACTCTGCCTGGTTTGCACTGGCTGCACAGAGAGTTTCGATGTCTCCGGCGCCAAGCCTTGTGAGTTCATCCCGCCAGCGATGAATAAACCGCTGTGCAGTTTCCGGCAGTGGTTTACCCAGCAAGGCAGCGCGTGCCGTCAGGACAAACGCGTTGGCCTGGGATGTAGCCGTGTCCGTCCCGAGCACATTGAGGCCACGCAGACCGAATTTGTAATCAAATAACGCCGAGAGGTTGGCTGCAACACCGCTCATGGCCCGCGAGGCGCAGGTCTCTATGCGCAGATCCTCGAGCTCATTATAAATAGCCAGAGAAAGCGGACCTGCCGGTGCCAGCGAAAGATGCAAATCGGGATCGTGATAGCAACGCCTCATTGCGAACGCGTCACACATTCCACGTACAGTGGCTAGTTGCCCTTCAGCCGGGTTTTCGATTGGTAAAGTCAAATGCATAGCTTTGCTGTCGCCGCCTGTTCGCTCAGCGGAGAAATTGATCTGTAAGTCGGCATCACCTGCCAACGCGCGACTGGTACTCTCCAGCGAACGCTCGAACAGCTCCCTGGATGGGCAAGTTGCAGGGAGGGAAACCGGGGGAAGGAGGACAGGGGGAAAATTCATTTAGGAGCCTCCGATCCTGGCAAATCTTCACCAAAACAACGCTGATAGTATTCGGCAATTGCCGGGCGCTCGAGTTCTTCGCAACGGTTCAAAAAAGTTACTTTGAAAGCGTAGCCGACATCCGAAAATATCTCCGCGTTGCGGGACCAGTTGATGACCGTGCGCAACGACATGACGGTCGAGAGATCACCGTTCATAAAGCCCTGTCGTGTCAGGTTGGCAACCTGCACCATTTTGCTTAGCAAGGCACGGCCCTCATCGTTCTGATAGCCGGGCGCCTTGGCCAGTGCAATGCTGAGCTCTTCATCATGTGGCAGGTAATTCAGCGTGGCGATGATATTCCAGCGGTCCAACTGGCCCTGGTTGATCTGCTGTGTACCGTGGTATAGGCCGGTGGTATCGCCAAGCCCGATGGTATTGCTGGTAGCAAACAGGCGAAATGCCGGATGCGGCTGGATAATGCGATTCTGGTCCAGTAAGGTCAGTCGCCCCTCAGCTTCCAGTACCCGCTGGATGACAAACATCACATCGGGGCGGCCGGCATCATATTCATCAAATACCAACGCGGTCGGTGTTTGCAAGGACCAGGGCAGGATGCCTTCCTGGAACCTGGTTACCTGTTGCCCATCCTGTAAAACAATGGCATCCCGGCCGATCAAATCGACCCGACTTATGTAGCTATCGAGGTTGATACGTACACATCCCCAGTTCAACCTCGCCGCCACCTGCTCAATATGCGTGGTTTTGCCGCTGCCGTGATAACCCTGCACCATCACCCGCGCGTTGTAGGCGAATCCGGCGAGGATGGCGAGTGTAGTTTCCGGATCAAACCGATAGGATTCATCGATTGCCGGCACGTATTCATTGGCCGCTGAAAACATCGGCACCTGCATATCCGAATCGATACCGAACAGGTCCTGCACTACCGCCTTCCGGTCCGGCAGGTTGTCATACCCGGCACTGCTATCAGGATTTTTCATCATAACGGTTACGGGGCCTGTTTACTGGCCCTGGTACCTCTCGAGCTGCCCGGCCAATACAGCCCATTCGCCCGCCAGCATATTTTCGGCCATCGGGTACAACATGCCCTCTTCCTTGACGTTGTGCTGCTGTATCAACATCAACAAGGTGTCACCAATATCCAGGGCATCCGCAGTTTCGCCGGAATCCATCGCAGCACCAATCTGGTCGAGCAAACCGCGCATCTGCTGGTGTTCCATTTTCATCATCGCAGTCGGCCCGCCACCACCCATGCCGCTACGGGATTCGAATGCCGGGAACAGAACATCTTCCTCCATCGCAAAATGCCTGCGCATGCAGTCGTCAAACTTCTGCCAGGCATCAGCGGCCGGATCTGTACCGACTATTTCTGCCTTGGTGCTGTCGAGAAGTTCTTCAACCTCTGCCCAGCGGGCGTCACAATCACGGTGGCCCTGCGCGAAGAAGCCTGCCAGGCCCGCTTCGATGTCTATGCTTGTCATGGGTGTCTCCTGTACAGATCCCGAAACGAAATGTTTCACGGGTATTCTGGTAAATTATTGCCTGATGGCTTATTTTAGCAAAACGTTACAATATTTGAAGACTTAATGGTCAAATCTGTATCAGATAATTTCGCTGTGCTTGGCAGTCGAACACCGGAAATAGTTGATCTGCGGGATCTGGAAGCACCCGGACCCATGGAGAAAGTACTGCTTGCCTGCTCACAACTGGACGAAGGGGAGTTTTTCCTCGCGCATGTGCCCCACGTACCCGTTCTGTTGTTCCCGCACCTGGAATCCCGGGGACTGCGCTGGTGGGTGCATGAAGAAGCTGACCAGAGCGCATTACTGCTGGTACGGAGGGAGTCTTGAAGACCGGTGGCCTGAGTCTTGACCAGGCACCGCCATTGTCCATCCCCACCAGCTTTTTTCTGACCATACCGCTTGGCATCCTGATCGCAGCCGGCATCCTGCTTGCAAACGGCACAATGGCGCTGAGCTCCCCATGGGTCAGCCAGACACTGGCATTGGCACATGCCGGAACGCTTGGTGTTCTCGCCATGGCGATGGTGGGCGCGCTCTACCAGATGACCCCTGTGATTGCCGGGACACCGGTACCCTTTACCCGTATCGCCCACCTCGTACACGGGTTGTTTCTGGCAGGCCTGGCCGGGTTCATTTGGCGCTTGCTGGGCGGACCTGTTGCTGCGATGTCATGGGCAATCATCAGTTTTGAGCTGGCCCTGGTGGCGTTCCTGTTGCCGCTGGGCTGGGCATTGCTGCGCCCGGCTACTCACAATGAAACGGTCCAGGGTATGCGGCTGGCTTTGCTCAGCCTGGCAGCCATCGCACTGATCGGCTTGCTGATGGCAAGGGGGTATGCCGGTGATACCTTTGCGCAAAACCGGGTCCTGTGGACGCAAATTCACCTGACGCTGGCCCTGCTCGGCTGGGTTGGTGGACTGATCATGTCAGTATCCTGGCAGGTGATACCCATGTTCTACCTGTCACCGGTGGTAAACAGGACCGCCAAACGCTGGCTGTTAGGTTTGCTGACGCTGGGATTGATCCTGCCTTTTGCGGTACTTTTTGTAGGCCTGGAAGCCGGTAAATTGCTATCGCCTGGCAATATCGCAGCCATCAGTGCACTGCCGGCGGCGTTAGTGATCTGGGTGCTTCACCCTGCCCTGATGCTACAAAATATTGCACGTCGCAAGCGCAAACGGAGCGATGCTTCCCTGTTGTTCTGGCAAGCTGGCCTCGGCACTGCCCTGCTGCTGAGTCCCAGTGCGATCGCTGCCCTTTTACTACCGGATCCCCGCTGGCAGGTACTGTTCGGTTGGCTGGCGATCTGGGGATGGGCTGCTTTGATCATACACGGCATGTTGAGTCGTATCGTGCCGTTCCTGGTCTGGTTTCACCGCTATTCAGCACGGGTTGGCCTGGAACCGGTGCCTTCAATGAGAAGCTTGCTGTCCCAACGGCGGATCCGGGTTGGATTTTTCCTGCACATAAGCTCCGTTGTACTGGGTGTGATGGCGATTCTTTTGCAGACGGATTTACTGGCGCAGATCACAGGCCTGTTGCTGGTAGCGACAGCGATCAGCCTCGGCAGCATGTTGACGCATACGCTAAAACGATAAGCGGGCATACTTACCTGCTGCGGTACCAGCGGACTCCGTTTTCTTCTTTATCGATTTCCAGCTCGCCGGCATAGAAAAGGTAGTTCAGATGGGCAATGGCCTCACCCGTGGCCATAATGAGATTGCTTTCGGTAATCTTGCTTTTGAATAATGCGGGGAATACATCCACCGCACGTTGAGGCTCCCGGCAGAGCTCCCGCAATTTCTCCAGACCGCTTTCATGTTCATCAATCAAAGTATCCAAACGTGATTTAACCCCGCGGAAAGGCTTGCCATGCGCCGGCAAGACCAGCACATCATCCGGCAGCACGTCCTGCAGACGGTGCAGCGATTCAAACCAGCCGGCCAGGGGATTTGCGCTCGGCTCGGTGGGAAAGACACTGACATTGGATGAGATGGTTGGCAGTATCTGATCTCCGGAGATCAACACGTTTTGCTTTGGACAATACAAACAGGCATGTTCCGGGGAATGGCCATGCCCGGTGATGACCTGCCATTCGCGATCACCGATACTGAACATAGGACCCTCAAGAAGACGATGATAGGATTGGGGCAATGGCGCGACGAGCCGGCCGAATGCACCAAACATCTCGATGTAACGAAACATATGATCTTCAGAGAACCCGGCCGAACGGTAGAAACGCTGTCCTTCTTCCGGTGCCGGCATGCCGGTATCAGACACCAGCAGGCGGCAGAGCAGGTATTCATCACGGGACATGGACAGCTCAACATCGAACCGTTCACACAGCCAGCCCGCGCAGCCCACGTGATCCGGGTGCAAGTGGGTAACAAACACACGTGTGATCGGGGCACTATCCAGGGTCCGCTTGAACACATTTTCCCAGACTTTCCGTGTTGTAGCGGTGAATATTCCCGTATCAACTATCGCCCAACCATCACCGTCGCGCAGCAGCCAGACATTGATATGCCCCAGCAGGAACGGCAAAGGCAGGCGCAACCATTTAAGGCCGGGAAGGATATCCACAGCTGCACCGATTTCCGGTCGAAAATCGTATTCGTAGCTGATTGAATCATCGGGACTGCTCATCAGCTCATTATGTCGGAATCCGCTCGTGCGAGCGACAGGAAAACCACTATCGTTCCTGGCCCGCCTATTGCAATATGCGGTGTAATCAAGCATAAAGCTGCAGATGCAAACCACACTCGAAGACACCTTCACTCTCAACCACGGCCGCGTATTCATGAGCGGCACCCAGGCACTGGCGCGCCTGCCCCTGCAGCAGAGGCTGCGGGATATTCAGGCAGGTCTCAACACAAACGGGTTTATCTCGGGCTATCGCGGTTCACCCATTGCCGGTTACGACATGATACTGGGTAGAATAAAGCACTTACTCGACGCTCAGCAGATCACCTTTGTTCCTGCGATTAACGAAGAACTCGCTGCAACAGCCATCATTGGCACACAACAGGTCGCAGCCCAGCCCGATGTTAGCTGCGATGGTGTGTTCTCCCTGTGGTACGGCAAAGGTCCTGGTCTGGATCGCGCCGGCGACGCGCTCAAACATGCGAACTCAATGGGCTCGTCACCTCACGGTGGCGCGTTGATTGTCGTCGGCGATGATCACAATGCCATCTCTTCCGCCATGGCCCACCAGAGCGAACAGTTGTTTGCTTCATGGATGATGCCGGTACTGCATGCATCCTGCATAGCGGAGATACTGGATTTCGGCTTGCTTGGCTGGGCGATGTCGCGTTTTTCAGGCTGTTATGTTGGTTTGAAGATTGAAAGTGAAACCATTGAGTCAGCATCATCCGTTCACGTCGATAGTGATAGCCCGAAGATTGTCCAACCTGAGTTCGATCTCCCGCCGGGAGGTCTTCACTACCGCTGGCCCTACCGGCAACTTGAAGCTGAAGCCAGGCTGCAGAATTTCAAACTACCTGCTGCGCTGGCATTTGCAGCTGCAAATACTGTCGACC
>BTRB01000095.1:0-6475 GCA_036986175.1 Gammaproteobacteria bacterium | reverse complement strand
CCCGCAGTGTAAGGGTACTGCGCAAGCACTTTGTTCACGGACGTATAGATGGCATCGCGCAATTGTTGCGCTACCTTGTCATTGGCCTTAACAACAGTGACACCCTGCCAAACCACCTGGTGCTTTTTGATATCCACGAAATCAATAAACACCGATACTTCAGTGGACGTGGTAGCCGTTGGGCCAACTGAAACACCCACACCCACACCTGTTCCCAGGAAAGCACCACCTGGCTGGTTATAGTAATGGCCGGTCATGTAGGGCCGCGTAAATGATCTCATCCGGACCTTGTCATCAGCGCGCAGAGTGACATTGATCAGCAAGTCCGGATTATCCGATTTCCGGTACATTCTCTGCCTCAGTTCACGGCTGAGTGCGGCGCGGTAATGCTCCCCGAAGACAGGAGAATTGTGACCCCCTTCAATACCCAGGGTCGCGAAGAAATTAAAAGTCTTGTACTGGCTAAAATCTGCCGTCTGATCAATATCGCTGCGGACCTGCAGACCGGATGAGCAGGCTGACATGAACAGGGAAGCGGCGATTAATAAAAAGGCTTGCCAGCCAATTGGCCGCGCATGATGTATCTTCTTCACTGGATTTCCTCGTGTTGCTGTAGCCGGGGACTGATTTAACCCGGAAAGGGAAGGTTAGGATCATTTTCCCTGAAGTCCACGGCGTAAGCAAACCCTTTCATTACACAAGTAGAACCCGCCACTGTGCCGTATAATGCCTCTCCCTGACCGCAGTGCCCAGGCAGAACCCTCACATGCTACAACTTAAGCAAATCGAGCTCCACCGGGGCACAAAGCTGCTGTTCGGGGACGCCTCTTTGCAGGTACATGCCGGACAGCACATGGGCATTATAGGTGTCAACGGCAGCGGCAAAAGCTCATTGTTTTCCCTGGTTCTCGGGGACCTGGAAGGTGACGCAGGCGAACTGCAGCTCAACCCCAAAGACGTCATCGCCCACGTGGCGCAGGAAAACCCGACCTCGAATCAGCCGGCGCTGGAATTTGTGCTGGATGGCGACCACGACCTGCGCAAGCTACAGCAAGAGATTGCAGCACTTGAAAAGCATAGCGGGCATAGCAACAGACTCCACAGCCTGTATGAGCAAATGGATAATATCGACGGCTACACGGCCCAAACGCGTGCAGCAAGGCTGTTGCACGGCCTGGGTTTTGCGGCCATAGACATGCAAAAACCTACTGATAAATTCTCCGGCGGCTGGCGCATGCGTCTGAACCTGGCTCAAGCCCTGATGTGCCGCTCGGACATCCTGCTGCTGGATGAGCCGACCAACCACCTCGACCTGCCGGCCATTATCTGGCTGGAACGCTGGCTGCGGTCTTACACCGGCATCCTGTTGTTGATATCCCATGACCGGGATTTCCTCGACGGCCTGTGTACGCATATCGCTCACATTGAACACCAGACGATTAAAACCTATACGGGAAACTACAGCCAGTTTGAGGCCGTTCGTGCAGAACAGTTGGCGCTTCAGCAATCAATGTATGTAAAACAACAGAGAGAAATCAAACATATACAGAACTTTATTAATAGATTCCGTTATAAGGCTACGAAGGCAAAACAGGCGCAAAGCCGATTAAAAATGCTTGAACGTATGACCGAGATTGCACCGGCACACGTAGATTCAAATTTTCATTTCCAGTTTGAGGAACCGGAAAAGCAACCGCAACAACTCATCCACTTGGAAGATGCCGGCGTCGGTTACAGGAATTCGGTCATTATTGACCAGATTCAATTCCGGCTGGGTGCCGGTGACCGGATCGGTTTACTGGGTGCCAATGGCGCCGGCAAGTCAACGCTGGTCAAAGCGCTGGTTGACGGCAGCACCATGCTCAATGGCACGCGCAGCATAAATAAGCACACGCATATCGGCTATTTTGCCCAGCACCAACTGGAACTGTTGCATATGGATTGCAGCCCGTTGTGGCACGTGCAACGACTGGCACCGAATACCAGGGAGCAGGAGTTACGCAATCACCTGGGACATTTTGGTTTTCGGGGAGCACGCATCGATGAGCTGGTGGCACCCTTTTCAGGCGGCGAGAAAGCCCGTCTGGTGCTGGCCTTGCTGGTGCTGCAGAAACCCAACCTGTTGTTGCTGGATGAACCTACCAACCACCTGGACCTTGAGATGCGCCACGCATTGAGTATGGCGCTGGTCGAATACAGCGGCGCACTGCTGGTTATTTCCCATGACCGGCACCTGCTGCGCAGTGTCTGCGATGAGTTATACGTTGTGCATAACGGGCGGTTACTCGAATTCAGGCAATCTATAGATGACTATGCAAACTGGTTGAAGTCACAAGACGTACCTGTTGCCCGTGAATCAGCCCCTGCAGTACCAACGACACGCCCGTCCGGCAGGAACTCAGCCAGCAAGCGACAGAATCGCCAGGCCGGGGCGAGGCAACGGCAAAAGTTAAAGCCGCTCAGCGACAGAGTCCGGAAAATTGAAAAGGCCATGAATCAGCACAAGACGAACCTGGCCAGCCTCGAAAACAATCTCCATGACGAATCGCTGTATACAAATGCCGCCCGCAAGGAAGAAATGACCGCACTGCTACAAAAGCAAGCCGAATTGAAATCAGAGCTTGAGGCCATGGAATGGGAATGGCTGGAAGCCAGTGAGCAACTGGAAGAGGCCGCAAGGGCCCTGTAATTTCGACCAGCCAGGGCCAGTCTCTCGACCGGTTCCCATCCTCACCTTCTCCCTCCTTCAGGAACCCACACGCCAAGCGGGGATACGGGGCACTTCCCCCTGCGACCGTGGCCTGCCGGGAGCAGGCCCCGAGTCCCCATGGATGGGTTCATGACGTGTCGCAGGGGGAAGTGCCCCGTGTCGCCGCGGATCAAACGGTACCAGTCCAGGATTATTCGCCGTAGGGAATCCAGATATTTTTTATCTCGGTTGCCTTGCGCAGGAACACTTCACCTTCGCCCTGCTGAGGATCCTCCCAGTCGTGATAACGGCCGAAATTGACCCAGGTACGCTTCATGGTCGCTGCGGCTTCGGTTTCTACCAGTTTACTGCCCTCAGCGGTGCCCCAGTACCACAGGCCTTCGATATCGTAGTGTTTCGCCAGTTCAACGATTAGCTCATCCTGGATGCCGGTGACGATATTAACAACGCCACCCGGTACGTCTGATGTATCGAGCACCTGATAAAAATCAGTCGCCAGCAATGCATACTGCTGCGAAGGAATGACGACTACCCGATTACCCATCGCAATGGCCGGCATGATGGTCGATATCAATCCCAGCAGGCCGGCTTCTTCCGGTGCCACAATGCCGATAACACCCAACGCCTCTTTCATGGCCAGCGTGACATTGCGGAAAGGCGTGGAATGCACGTTGCTGTCGTATTTGTCTGCCATCGCAGCATAGGTGTAAATGCGGCTGATAGACAGTGCTACCTCTGCGGCTGCACCCGCCTCATCCTTGCCGCTGAGTTGTGCGATACGGCGGCTAAACTCCTGCCCGCGTGCTTCCAGGTTCTCGGCAATAAAATACAGCACTTGCGCGCGATTATGGGCAGTCGACCTGGTCCAGCCTGCGGCTTTGCGTGCTGCTTCAACTGCATCCCTGATGTCCTTGCGTCCGCCGTGCGGATACTCAGCGATGGCATGACCGCGCGCATCATACGCCATCAGGCTGTAGCCCTGGTCAGGTCGGACCTGCTTACCGCCAATATAGAGTTTCGCGGTGCGGTCAATGGTTGTGACATTTTCTGCTTTGGGGGCATCGCCCGCAGGTGCATCCACCAACGGATACACCGGCTGCTCGTGCAAAGCGGCCTCCCAGGCCGGCTTAAGGTATTCGTACAAGCCTTCCTTGCCACCTTCCCGGCCAAAGCCCGATTCACGGTAGCCACCGAAACCTGCGGCGGCATCGAAGGTATTGGTGCAATTGATCCACACCGAGCCGGCCTTGAGTTTGGGCGCCACGTCCAGTGCCAGGTTGATGTTTTCCGTCCACACACTGGCTGCGAGACCATAGCGGCTGTTATTGGCCAGCGCGACCGCCTCAGACGGTGTCCTGAACGTCATTGAGACCAGCACGGGTCCAAAAATCTCTTCCTGTGCCAGGGTCGATGAGGGTTGCACGTCCGTTACCAACGTCGGCGGGTAGAAACAGCCGTCTTCCGGCAGTTTGCAATCAGGTTGCCAGACCTGGCCACCCTCTTGTGCACCCAGCCTGACCATATCGGTGATGGTCTGTAACTGAACCGGGTCAACAACTGCACCAATATCCACACCCTTGTCGAGTGAATCGCCGACCACCAGTTTAGCCATACGGGCTTTGACTTTTTCCAGCAGCGTTTCCGCCACT
Organism: Gammaproteobacteria bacterium; assembly: GCA_036986175.1. Classification (GTDB taxonomy): domain Bacteria; phylum Pseudomonadota; class Gammaproteobacteria; order Xanthomonadales; family SZUA-36; genus SZUA-36. Next base: position 2,116 of record BTRB01000095.1, on the reverse strand, counting down.
GACTCCTGCACCAACAAACGTGAACCGGCACAACAGACCTGTCCCTGGTTGAACCAGATCGCATCCACCAGGCCTTCGACCACGCTGTCGAGGTCAGCATCCTCATACACAATGAACGGTGACTTGCCACCCAGTTCCAGAGTCAGCTTCTTGCCGGTACCGGCGGTTACCTTGCGCAGAATCCGGCCAACTTCTGTTGAGCCGGTAAAAGCGATTTTTTTGACATCGGGATGCGCGACCAGCGCCTGGCCGGCCTTGCCGTCACCCAATAGCAGATTAAACACGCCCCGGGGCAGACCGACTTCCTCACAAATCTGGGCCAGCAGGACGGCTGTCGTTGGGGTGAATTCAGCCGGCTTCAATACTAGCGTATTACCCATAGCCAGCGCCGGTGCAACTTTCCAGGAAGCCATCAGCAGTGGGAAGTTCCACGGAATAATCTGGCCAACCACACCCAGCGGCTGAAACTCCGGAAACTCACGGTCCCTGACCTGTGCCCAGCCGGCATGGTAGTAAAAATGACGTGCAACCAAAGGAATATCAATATCCCGGGATTCACGAATCGGCTTGCCATTGTCGAGGCTTTCCAGCACCGCAAACAGACGGCTGTGCTTTTGAATCTGGCGTGCAATCGCATAAAGGTAACGGGCACGTTGATGTCCACTCAATGCGGCCCATCCGACTGCTGCTGCAGCAGCTGCAACCACGGCTCGTTTGGTGTCGTCCTCAGCCCCGTCCGCCACCTGGGCCAGCACAGTGCCGGTAGCCGGATTGCGGGTCTCGAAAAAATCACCGCTGGCAGGTTGCTGCCATTGGCCATCAATGTAATGCAAAAGCCTGTTGTCACGCCCGGCATACCACTGCTCAGCCATGGCGGTATTTTCCGGTGCCTTACCGTAGTCCATGCGGGCGAAAATTTCTTTGATGCTCATTTATTCATTCCGGTGTGCGCTGTAATGCGTTCAACTCATGGGGTGGCGATATTGGGCCGAATAACTGCCGGTCAAACGATGTTCCAGTTGTCGCTCAATATCTCCCAACAGGCTGCTGGCGCCAAAGCGGAAAAGATGTGGATCCAACCAGTCATTGCCCAGTTCTTCCTTCACCAGGACCAGGTAGGCAATGGCATCCTTGGCTTTGCTGATTCCCCCGGCGGGTTTGTAACCCACTTTGTAGCCTGTCAGGCGGTGATATTCACGAATGGCGCGCACCATGACGAGGCTGAACGGCAAGGTGGCGTTGACAGTCTCCTTGCCGGTACTGGTCTTGATGAAATCAGCACCGGCCATCATGCAAACCCAACTGGCTTTTGCCACATTCGTTAAAGTGGCCAATTCGCCGGTTGCGAGGATGGTCTTAAGATGTGCATCACCACAGGCTTCACGATAAGCCTTGACCTCTTCATAGAGGCCTTTCCAGTCGCCTGTCAGCACCTTGGCACGACTGATGACAATATCAATTTCCCCGGCGCCGGCTGCGACAGACGCACGAACCTGTGCCAGCTTAATTTCCATAGGAATCTGGCCGGCGGGGAAACCCGTCGAAACTGCTGCCACCGGTATTCCTGAGCCTTCCAGTTCCTTCACAGCTGTGTCTATCAGGTTATGATAAACACACACTGCTCCGGTATGGATGTTCATGTCCGCTACGCCGAGACCTGCAAGAATATCCTTGCGCACCGGTTGGCGGGCCTTGCGGCACAGGCGCTTGACCTTGCCCGGCGTGTCATCACCGGCCAGTGTGGTCAGATCAATACAGCTCAGGGCTTTAAGCAGCCAGGCTGTCTGATGGTCTTTTTTGATTGATCTGCGCTTTGCGATGGTCGCGGCACGGCGCTCCACAGCACTGCGGTTGATACGCAATCCGGCAAATAACTCCGGCGTATATTCCATACCGGGGTTGCGTTCCAGACCGCGATCTTTTAAAGCACCCGGTTGTCTCAAGGTTAATACATTGGTCACATTCAGGCTCCCGCCTTGTCTGGCAGAACTGCTAAGTATAAACCTTGTTTAAACGATCCGACTAGTTTGCTGTCCTGAATTACAGCCGTGGTGAAGAACGAACAGACCGTGGGTCGGCCTTCCCTGCCGACCGTATCCCTCCGTTCAATGGCAAA
>BTRB01000094.1:0-6580 GCA_036986175.1 Gammaproteobacteria bacterium | reverse complement strand
CAGTACACTTAGTGACTTGAGGCACACTCGCACAAACCGTCTTTTTGCTAGAATTTTGTTTCAACAGTACTTGATGTAAGGGAGTTTGTTATGGACTGGATCGTAATTGGTTTGATCATTGCCGCGGTCTTTTTTGCGATTTCAATTTACAATCGCCTGGTTGCAGGCAGGAATCGATTCAAGAACGCGTTCGCACAGATTGATGTACAGCTCACCCGTCGTCATGACCTGATACCCAACCTGGTAGAAACAGCCAAAGGCTATATGAAGCATGAACGTGAAACCCTCGAGGCGGTCATCACTGCGCGTAATACCGCGGTAGCGGGGCTTAAGACTGCCGCAAAGGATCCTTCAGATCCCGAAGCCATGAAGCGACTGGCACAGGCAGAGCAGGGGCTTTCCGGCGCGCTCGGCAGGTTGTTCGCGCTGTCGGAGTCCTATCCGGATTTGAAAGCCAACCAGAATATGATGCAGCTATCCGAGGAACTGACCACCACCGAGAATAAGGTTGCATTCGCACGCCAGGCATATAACGACTCGGTCATGCAGTACAACACCCTGCGTGAATCGTTTCCGAATAGCTTCGTTGCCGAACGGTTCAGTTTCCTGCGTGCAGAGTTACTGGAAATTGAGGACGAGGCAAAACGCCAGACACCCCAGGTTTCGTTCTGACAACAGGCCGTTGCCGCTGTCGGTAAAGCAACGGCAGGTCGGTTTGGCAGGCGAATAAATTGACATGAATTTCTTTGCATACCAGGATCAGGCACGGCGTCAAAGTCGCTGGCTGATCTTTTTGTTTATCCTCGCCGTTCTTATCATTGTCGTGGTGATCGATATTGCCATGCTGGTTGCATTTGGTACGCTGGATCCTGAACAGCAACAAACTTTATTCAGCCTTCAGACTTTAAGTAACAATGTGCCAGCGCTGTTGGGTGGTGCGCTGGCGACTGCTGCTGTGATCCTGGTGGCCAGCCTGTTCAAAACGATGACCTTACGCTCGGGCGGCGGTAAAGTCGCCCGTGACCTCGGCGGAATGCTGGTCGAAGCCGATGCGCGCGACCCGTTGCGTCGGCGTCTGTATAACGTGGTTGAAGAGATCGCACTGGCATCCGGTGTCCCGGTACCGGAAATTTATGTACTCGACCAGGAATCCGGTATTAATGCTTTTGCGGCCGGTTTCACACCGGCAGATGCAGCGGTCGCCGTTACCCGGGGTGCTCTGGAGAAGCTCAGCCGCAATGAATTACAGGGTGTTATCGCACATGAATTCAGCCATATATTCAATGGCGATATGCGTCTGAATATCCGCCTGATGGGCGCCTTGTTTGGCATTTTGATTTTATCCCTGATCGGACGACGGGTGTTGCAAGGCTCTTACTACGCGGGCCGCTCTAAAAACAGTAAAGGCGGCGCAATCATACTGGTAGCAGTGGCCGTTATGCTGGTGGGTTATATCGGCTTGTTTTTCGGCCGCTGGATTAAATCGGCGGTATCCCGGCAACGTGAATACCTGGCGGACGCATCAGCAGTGCAGTTCACACGCGACCCGGATGGCGTAGCCGGAGCTTTGAAGAAAATTGCCGTTTACAGTGACGCTTCCTACCTGAATATCGAAAGCGAAGAAGTCAGCCACATGCTTTTTGGTGACGGTCAACGGACGAAAATGTTTTCTACCCACCCACCTCTGAACGAACGTATCTCACGGGTTGACCCCTCCTTCACCTCTGCAGACCTGGTCGGCCTTGCGCAACGGATACAACGTGAGCACGCGCAGGAAAGCCAGGCCAGCAAGGCCGCCAAAGAGGAGCGGGAAGCGAAAAAGCAGGGTGGCGGCTTGTTCGACGCCGGAAATATTGTTGACCAGATCGGCAACCCGGACTTCTCCAGGATATTGATGGCAGCAGCACTGGCAGCATCTATTCCCGAGAAGATCAATCGAGCGGCACATTCGGCTGAGTGGGCAACAGAAGTGCTCTTCTATTGCCTGATGGATAAGAACACTGAAGTCCGCGAGCAGCAACTGCTGTCAGTCGCCCAGCACATGGGCAGTGACAGCGAGTCGCGTGTACGTGGTTTGCTGAGTGCCGCGCCTGAGCTGGCGCGGGAACAACGCTTGCCCCTGCTCGAAATTGCCTTCCCGGACCTCAAACGCCGGCCACCGGATTATGTCCGTGACGTGCTCAGCACCATTAAAGACCTCAATGAGGCCGACGGTCACATCGATGTTTTCGAGTACCTGCTGGCAAAGATTATTGCCCAGCATGTCTGGGAGTCCACGAACCCACAAAAGGTCCGCTTGTCGGGGAAAAAGTCTCTGCAACAGTTACAGGACAAGGCGATCGACGTGATCGCCGTGCTGGCACAGCATGGCCAGGAAAGTGCGGGGGGTATTCAGAGTGCTTTCGATGCAGGCGTGAACGCGCTGACTATGGGCAGTTCAGCGGCAATGCCGCCTATTGAAGACTGGAGCCAGGCGTTGGACGATGCACTACCGGCTCTCGACCGGCTCAAACCGGCAGACAAGGAAAAACTGGTCAGGGCATTGATTGCCACGGTCATGGCAGACAACCGGATTGCAGTTGCGGAAATGGAATTGCTGCGTGTCGTCTGTGCCTTGATTCACGTGCCTCTGCCGATACTTACCGGCGGTGAAGCACAGAGCGTGTAACTTTTCCCCTAAGCGGTCGGCCTGATTCACTGGAGTTTATGTTTCCGCAGATTACGCAGATTACGCAGATTAAGAGCAAGAGCGATTGGAGGGCAAGAGCGCTTTGGGGTTTGGGGGAGTGCTATCTAAAAAGAGTTGCACAACCACGTCATGGTGTCGGTATTCAATAAAGAGCGAACCTGGAAACAATCTGCGTAATCTGCGTAATCTGCGGATAAATTAGCTCTTTTATCCATGTAACCTGTAAGCAATTCAACGCTCAATATTTTTGCGTAATCTGCGGAAAATTAAAGAATTAGTGTTTCTATAAAATAGTGCCTGCGCACTTTTCTGCAATCATGATCACTGGTGCATTGGTGTTAGCTGATACCAGTGTCGGCATGATGGATGCATCGACCACACGCAGCCTGTTGATACCATGAACCTTGAGGTCTGAATCCACCACCGACAAGGCGTCGTTACCCATTTTGCACGTGCCGACAGGGTGATATACCGTTTCGGCTTTGCGGCGGATGAAATCTACCATGTCATCTTTTGTCCGGACGGACTCTTCCGGGAAAATAAACCTATCGCGGTGTGGGTCGAATACCTTCTGACTGAAGATTTCCCTGGACAAACGTGCACCTTCCAGCATCATCTCAAGATCATGGCTGGTTTGCAGGTAGTTGGGTTGAATTGCAGGTGCCTTGGACGGGTCTGCAGACTTCAGGCGGATTGCACCACGGCTCTCGGGCCTTAGGTGGCAGGCGTGTATGGTCATGCCGCGGCCAGGCAACAGGTTGCGGCCGTGGTCATCCAGTAGTGCCGGCAGAAAATGGAATTGAATATCCGGCCTGGAGTCTGTTGCCAGTGTGCTGTTGACGAAACCACCGGCCTCGGCCAGGTTGGAGGTAGCCGGGCCCTTTTTTCCAAACAGGTATTTCAGGCCTGCCAGAGCATGGTTGAGTTTGTCATAGGTGTCGTGGCTGGAGCTTGATATCAGCGTGCAGATATCCAGGTGGTCCTGCAGATTTTCGCCAACGCCTTCCAGTTGATGTTTAATCGTGATTCCTCTTGCCCGCAAATGGTCTGCCGGGCCGATACCGGATAACATCAATAGCTGAGGTGAATTAATGGCACCTCCACAGAGTATGACCTCGCCGGCAAATAAGCGGTGACGATTGCCCTTGTGGGAGGCCTCGACACCAATGGCCATACCATCTTCAACAAGTATTCTTTCTGTCAACGCGTGCGTAAATACGCTCAGGTTGGGGCGTTTCAGTACCGGTTTCAGGTAAGCGTCCGCAGAACTGCAACGTCGACCATCGCGCTGGGTTACCTGGTAAATTCCGAAACCGCGCTGTTGCTCACCATTGAAATCGTCATTTGGCGGATAGCCCATTTGCACTCCTGCCGCGACGAAAATCCTGCTCAGTGGGCTGGTATACCTGAGATCCTGTACAGACAACGGTCCACCGGTCGCATGCAGCCCGGATTCGCCGCGTTGCTGATCTTCCGCTTTCAGGAACCAGGGCAACACACTTGCAAAGCTCCAGCCCGGATTGCCCAGCGCTTGCCAGCCATCGTAATCTTCAGGTTGGCCGCGGTTGTAAATCATCGCATTGATGGAGCTGGAACCACCCAGTAGTTTACCGCGCGGCCAGAACAGCCTTCGCTGCTTAAGCTCTGTCTGGGGTTCGGTCATATAATCCCAGTTAATTTTGCGGTTATTGCGTAATTGCCACAAGCCTGCCGGCATGTGGATAAACGGGTTAGTGTCCGGCCCGCCTGCCTCCAGCAACAGCACACGGCTGGAAGGGTTTTCGCTCAGGCGGTTGGCCATCACGCAACCGGCGGAGCCGGCACCAACGATGATGTAGTCGTATTCCACTTTCCAGATCCCAATTCCTCTGCGATGCGCCATCATACCCAATGGTTGGAAAGTCAGAAACCAAAGTTATCAGAAATGGCTTACGGCTTGACCCAAATCAGTTTCGGCTGGTCACTTAGCATGTCAGTGACGGATCCAAATCGGGTATAGTTGCGCAACGATGGGCAGGGGAAGTTGATTTGACCTTAACGCAAATATCATTGGGCAACCCGGTGGCGGTAGCTGTCGCAGGCATCCTGGTGGTGATTTTTGGCATCCTGGCCCTGATGCGCCTGCCGATCCAGATGACACCGGAGATTGAACGCCCGGAGATTTCCATCAGGACACCCTGGCGGGCATCTGCACCCAACGAGGTTGAATCGGAAATCATTGAGCCGCAGGAGGACGTGCTGCGCAGCGTGCCGGGCTTGTTAAGAATGTCTTCGACTGCCAATTTCGGCAGCGGTTCTGTGCAGATGGAGTTTGCCATTGGCACCGACATGAACCGTGCATTGATTGAGGTCATGAACCGCCTGAACCAGGTGCCAAGGTACCCGGTGGATGCCAATGAACCGGTCATCAGCGTTGGCGGTAGCCAGTTTGGAAAAGTTATCGCGTGGTTTGCTATCGGCAGGAAGGCCGGCAACGAAACCCCCATAGAATCTTACCAGGACTTCATCGAAGACACGGTCGTCACCAGGCTGGAAAGGGTGCCGGGTATAGCCCGGATTGGAGCTTTTGGTGGCCGCAGGCACGAAGTAAGGATTACGTTCGACCCGTACAAGGCAGCAAGCATTGGCCTTGACCTGACTTCAATTTCGGCTGAGCTGGGTGCAAATACGAATATTTCGGCCGGTAGCACCGAGGTTGGCAGACGCCAGTACACCATACGGTTCAGCGGTAAGTATGCTGTCGAATCGCTGGGCGAACTGGTGCTTGAATGGCGCGATGGCAAGCCCATCCGTCTGAAAGACATTGCCAGTATCCAGATGGCCCTGGTGGACCCGTCATCGATACTGCATATGAATGGTGGCCCGTCGGTTGCCGTCAATGCCACCCCTGAATCGGGTGTCAATGTACTCGAGGTGATGACAGACCTTCAGGCCGCCGTGGCTGATCTTGCTGCCAATGAGCTTGACCGTGCCGGCCTCACCATCAGCCAGAGTTACGACGAATCCTTGTATGTCAAAGGATCTATCAAAATGGTGCGTAACAACCTGTTGCTGGGCATGGTCCTTGCAGTGGCGGTGTTGTGGTGGTTCCTGCGAAAATTCCGAGCCACGCTGATTGTGGCGCTGGCCATTCCTTTGTGTCTGCTTGCCGCTTTTATTGTGTTGAGCATTGCCGGCCGGACCCTGAATATCATTTCACTGGCAGGACTCGCGTTTGCAACCGGCATGGTGCTCGATGCGGCTATCGTGGTGTTGGAAAATATCTTCAGACAGCGTGAAGACGGGCGCGAGGGGGATGAGGCCTCAGAGCGCGGTACTGCGCAGGTATGGGGGGCCTTACTCGCATCGACAGCTACCACGGTCGCGATTTTTATGCCGGTGGTGTTTTTGCAGGATGAAGCGGGCCAATTGTTCAGTGACCTGGCGATTACGATTTCAGCGGCGGTGACAGCGTCACTGCTCGTGGCAGTGACGGTGCTGCCAGCAGCGGCATCCAACTGGATCAGGGGCAGCGCAATCGAAGACCTGCATCGTCATTGGTGGCGTTGGATTACCGACCATATTATGCGCTGGACAGACACACCCCAACGACGCCGGGCGTGGGTTGCCGGTTTGACAATCATCCCGCTGGCCCTGGCCCTGGTTCTGAAGCCCCCGGCTGATTACCTGCCAGAGGGCAAGAATAATTTCATCTTCGGGTTCATTGCGACCCCGCCGGGCCTGGGCATAGAAACGGCCAAGAAGGAAATCATGGCTGTCATTGACCAGCGCCTTGCTCCGTATATCAACGGTGAGAACCCGGTACAGCTGGATAATTATTTTGTCGGTTCGTCACGGGGTTTCGGCACCTTTATTGGCGGGCGCGCATCTGACCCGGCTGATGTTGATGAA
>BTRB01000093.1:0-6606 GCA_036986175.1 Gammaproteobacteria bacterium | reverse complement strand
TGCTCAACCCTGATTGTATCCTGCAGACATCTGCATTGGAGCACCTGCAGGCGGCCCTTGAAAAGGACAGCAGTGCTGCGCTGGCGGGTCCCGCAGTGCATGATCAGAGCGGTCGTATTCAACGCGCTACGGTACGGCGATTCCCAAGTCCATGGAAGTCATTGATGACTGCCAGTGGCCTATGGCGTTTGGGCAAATGGTTTCCGACTTTTCATGGTGTTGAAGTGGGCGCCGGCACACCAAGCGCAGGAACTGAAATTGCCGAAGCCGTCAGCGGAGCGTGCATGCTGGTCAGGCGAAGTGCACTTGAAGCCGTCGGCTACCTGGATGAAGACTACTGCATGCACTGCGAGGACCTGGACCTGATGTACCGGCTGGCGCAAAAGGGCTGGCATTGCCTGTATGTACCGCAAGCAACCTGTGTCCATCAGCAGGGAATATCAAGCCGCAGCCGACCCACCTGGGTGCATTATCAGAAACATCGCGGTATGGTCAGGTTTTTCAAAAAATTCCAGGCTGAAACAACTTCATTACCCGTTCGTACGTTGGTCTACACAGGTATCTGGGCCAGGTTTGTCATTTTATGGCCATGGGTATTGATAAGACGTTGAACACACCTGCTGTACTTGTGACTGGTGCAAGCAGCCAGATTGGGTTTTTTGCCCTTCCACGGCTGGTGGTGGCCGGCTACCGTGTTCTCGCTCTGAGCCGCAAGGGCAAACCGCGGAACTATCCGGACCTTGAGCAGCTTGAATGGCTGACCGATATTCACCAAGTACGGGCTGATGAGCACTGCGAAACCCTGTTATCTGCCGGCCCACTGGAGCTGGCGCAACAAATTTTGTCCGCCGGCAAGCAGTTCCGGTCTGCGGTCATATTCAGTAGCAGCAGCGTGACCAGCAAGCAGAAATCAGCTGATCCGGCAGAAAGAAAACAGATACAGGGCATGCTGAGTCTCGAATCAGAGCTCGAGTCAATTGGCACAAGCCGGGCGCTCAAGCTGGTGATTCTCAGGCCAACGATGATCTATGGATGCGGGCTGGATACCAATATCTCCCGCCTTGCAAGCTGGATCCATCGCTTCGGTTTCATGCCGGTCAACGGCAAGGCAAGCGGGCTGAGAAAGCCGGTACACGCGGATGACCTGGCAGCGGCAGCAGTGGCTGCGTTGCTGAGCAAAGACCCGTTGCCCCGGAGTTTGTTTTTGGCGGGTGGCAGCACCCTGAGTTACGCGGATATGGTTTGCCGGATTTTCTCCGCACTGGATAAGCCGGCCAGGTTGCTACACCTTCCTCAGTGGTTATTCGTCTTGCTGGTCAGTTTGTCGAGGGCATTCAACCCTGCATTGGGCATCAATAGCGAAATGGTACGCAGGCAATGTACAGACCTGGTATTCGATGATGGGCAGGCCAGGGAACTGCTTGCCTATAAACCGCGCCCCTTCGCACCATCAAAAAAGGATTTTGTTCGGCCCGAGTAGGGTGGACATTCATGTCCACCAAACAACCACTCGGTGGACATGAATGTCCACCCTACATCTTTTTGTATTTGATCCTGTGTGGATTTAAAGCATCGTCACCCACGCGGCGTTTCAAATCCCGCTCATACTCTGAGTAGTTGCCTTCAAACCAGGTCACTTTGCTGTCGCCCTCAAAAGCCAGCATGTGCGTGGCAATCCGGTCGAGAAACCAGCGGTCATGCGAAATGACAACAGCACAGCCCGGAAACTCGAGCAAGGCTTCTTCCAGCGCACGCAGTGTTCCCACGTCCAAATCGTTGGTAGGCTCATCCAGCAGTAAAACATTGCCGCCTGAGCGCACCAACTTTGCCAGGTGAACACGGTTCCTTTCACCGCCGGAAAGGTCTTTGACGCGTTTTTGCTGATCGGAGCCACGGAAATTAAAGCGGCTGACATAGGCCCGTGACGGCATTTCGAAACGGCCGACACTGACTGTTTCAGAACCTTCAGAAATTTCCTCCCAAACAGTTTTTTCTCCATCGAGGCTGTCGCGGCTCTGGTCGACATATGCCAGCTCAACCGTTGAACCAATGGTGATCCGGCCACTGTCCGGCTGCTCAACGCCCGTTAGCATTTTAAACAGCGTAGATTTGCCTGCACCGTTACCGCCGATGATTCCAACAATCCCGCCGCGTGGCAAATTGAAACTCAGGTCGGAAATCAGCAAGCGGTCACCAAAACCTTTATTCAGATTCTCAACTTCAATAACCTGGTCGCCCAGGCGCGGGCCGGGCGGAATATAAATCTCCCTGGTTTCATTCTGTTTCTGATACTCACGGCTGCTGAGTTCTTCAAAGCGCTGCAACCTGGCCTTGCTTTTGGCACGCCTGCCTTTCGGGTTTGCACGAACCCACTCCAGTTCTTCACGGATGGCGCGCTGGTGCGCTTTTTCGCCGCGCTGTTCGTGTTCAAGGCGTTTGTCCTTCTGCTCCAGCCATGATGAGTAGTTGCCTTTCCAGGGAATGCCGTGCCCGCGATCCAGTTCCAATATCCACTCAGCCGCATTGTCGAGAAAGTAGCGGTCATGCGTGACCGCCACGACTGTGCCCGCAAACTCGGTCAGAAACCGCTCCAGCCAGGCGACGGACTCTGCATCAAGGTGGTTGGTCGGTTCATCCAGCAGCAACATGTCCGGACTCGCCAGTAATAGCCGGCACAGGGCGATCCGGCGTCTCTCACCCCCGGACAGGTGCGCAATTTTGTCGTCCCAGGGCGGCAGGCGTAAAGCGTCGGCCGCGACTTCCAGAGTCCGCTCCAGTTCCCAGCCATTGCTTGCCTCAATGGCCTCCTGCAGCGATGCCTGCTCCTGCAACAGCGCATTCATTTGCTCATCATCCATGGGTTCGGCAAATTTCATGCTGATGTCATCAAACTTCTGCAAAAGCCCACTGACTTCTGCCACCCCTTCCTCAACGACTTCGCGCACGGATTTTTCATCATCAAGTTCCGGTTCCTGTGGCAGGAAACCAATTCGAATCCCGGGTTGGGGACGCGCCTCGCCATCAAAATCCCTGTCCACGCCCGCCATGATGCGCAACACGGTTGATTTTCCGGCACCGTTGAGCCCCAGCACGCCAATTTTGGCGCCCGGAAAAAATGACAGGGAAATGTCTTTGATGATGCTGCGATTGGGTGGCACGGTCTTGCTAACGCCAATCATCGTATAAATATACTGAGCCATGAGATTTTCCGCTTAAGGGCTGACGCGAAATTATCCACGATAGCGGGAATGGGTTCCACCGCGCTCTGCTATAGTGGGTGATCTTTTGGGCCCGTACGATCCGCGGTGCGAAGCCTCTCGGTCTCGCACAGCATATCAATCAGTTCATTCTTTAAGATCTGCACCATCCGAAGCGTGGCGACACGGGGTACTTCCCCCTGCGACACGCTGCGAGTACATCCCTGTATGCTCGGGGCCTGCTCCCGGCAGGCCACGGTCGCAGGGGGAAGTACCCCATATCCCCGCTTGGTTCAGTAGATTCTTGCTGGGGGGCGGGCTTCGTGTTGGAATAACAGAGCTCTGCTGATTGAAATTTCCGAGGCATCAGAATCCCCAACTCTAAGCGGGGATACGGGTACCTGCCCTCTGAGACCGTAAAAAACAGGGATGTTTTTTCCGAGCCCACAGGGACGTGCTCGCGGCGTGTCTCAGAGGGCAGGTACCCGTATCCCCGCGGAATGCATGGCGCTGGCCTTATAGAATCGGCACTTGACATACCACACGAGACTGAGAGGCTTCGCACCGCGGGTCGCGCAGGCCCTGGGAATCGTGATGACCGAGCCCACCCTCCCTCACCATCGAAACAAAAAGCCAAACCATGCAACAGCCCCCCCCACAATGATAGAATTACGCGTTTATCCAGTTCGCACGCAGTACAGGAAATAGCATGTTTGACAACAGTTTTGGCATTCAGGAATACGATAGCGAACTGGCAGCGGCCATAACCGCCGAAGAGCAGCGGCAGGAAGACCATATCGAACTGATTGCTTCAGAGAATTACGTCAGTCCGAGGGTCATGGAGGTCCAGGGGTCTGTGCTGACCAACAAGTATGCTGAAGGCTATCCCGGACGGCGTTACTACGGTGGTTGCGAATATGTGGATATTGCTGAAACACTGGCGCAGGACAGGCTCAAACAGCTGTTCGGGGCCCCTTATGTCAACGTGCAACCGCATTCGGGTTCACAGGCCAACGTCGCAGCCTACATGGCCTTGATGGAACCGCATGACACTTTGCTGGGTATGAATCTCGCCCATGGCGGCCATCTCTCCCACGGTTCCAGAGTAAATTTTTCGGGACGCTTGTTTAATGCAGTGGAATATGGTCTTGATGAAGGGACCGGTCTGGTTGATTACGAGCAGATGCAGCGTGTCGCAAAGGAACACCAGCCACGCTTGCTGGTTGGAGGTTTTTCGGCTTACTCACGGGTCATGGATTGGGCCAGGATGCGCGAAATTGCAGATTCTGTCGGTGCACTGTTTCTGGTTGATATGGCCCATATTGCCGGCCTGGTCGCCGCCGGTATCTACCCCAGCCCGATACCGCATGCACATGTCGTCACATCGACCACGCACAAGACGCTGAGGGGTCCGAGAGGGGGCTTCATCCTCGCCGGGGAAGATGAGGAAATTCAGAAGAAGCTGAATTCGCTGGTTTTTCCGGGAACCCAGGGTGGTCCTTTAATGCATGTGATTGCTGCCAAAGCGGTGGCATTCAAGGAAGCTCTGGAACCGGGCTTCAAACAATACCAGCAGCAAGTTGTGGCCAACGCAAGGGCGATGGCAGCGGTTTTGATTGACCGTGGTTACCGGATTGTTTCCGGCGGCACTGACAACCACCTGTTCCTGGTTGACCTGATTGGCCTTGAATTTACCGGCAAAGACGCGGAGGAGTCACTGGACCGGGCAGCCATTACCGTGAACAAGAATACCGTACCGGGTGAACCGCGTTCTCCGTTCGTTACCAGCGGTTTGCGTTTAGGTACTCCTGCTGTAACCACACGCGGGTTTGATTTAGATGATTGCACAGAACTGGCAGGTATTATCTGCGACGTACTCGATAAGGTCGGCGATCCGGTTGTTGAAGAAAGGGCTCGCGAGAGCGCTGCCGTCTTGTGTAACAAGCACCCGGTGTATAAGCATTAGGCTCTGGAAATGTGGTGTCCGTTTTGCAATCACGATGATACCCGGGTGGTGGACTCCCGGGTCACCGGCGACGGCATGCAAATCCGGCGCAGGCGTGAATGTGCCAGTTGTGCTTCCCGCTTCAATACTTATGAAGCACCGGAGCTGATAGCACCACGGGTCATAAAGTCAGACGGTATCCGTGAAGCTTTTTCAGAGGAAAAGTTGCGCGACGGTATGCTCAGGGCGCTGGAGAAAAGACCGGTCGAGACCCGCGAAGTTGAACGTGCCATACGCACCTTGCTGCGTGAAATCCGCAGTGTTGAGGATGCGGAGATTCCCAGCAGCCTGATTGGTGAATGGGTGATGCGCGAGCTGAGTCAGCTGGACCAGGTTGCCTATGTTCGTTTTGCATCGGTTTACCGGAGGTTTGAAGACGTGCAAGCCTTCCGTGATGAGATTGAAAGGCTGGAACGGGAAAATCCAGGTAGCCTGGATAAAAGGCAGATTTCCCTGCTGGATGCCCGATCCAGGGGCAGGCGGCCCAAAGAATGAGATTTGGCAAAATGAGTTTCAGCACCTTTGATTATCGCTGTATGGCTGCCGCTTTGAAACTGGCCCGCCGGGGTTTGAATACCACCCATCCCAACCCGCGGGTTGGCTGTGTCATCACCCGCAATGAACAGCAAGTGGGCAGGGGCTGGCACGAGAAGGCAGGTGCTGCCCACGCAGAGATCAATGCATTGGCTGATGCCGGTGGTAAAGCAAGCGGTGGCACGGTCTACATAACGCTTGAACCGTGCAGCCACAGCGGTGCAACACCGCCTTGCGTTGATGCGTTGATCGAGGCGAAAATTACCCGGGTCGTCTGTGCACTTGAGGATCCCAACCCCGAGGTCAGTGGCGGCGGCATTGAACGCTTGCAACGCGCGGGTATTGAAGTGCAAAGTGGCCTGATGGCGGTACAGGCCGAAGAACTCAACGCCGGCTTCCTGATGCGTATGCGGCGTGGGCGGCCGTGGATCCGTATCAAGCTGGCGCAAAGCATGGACGGGCATATTGCGCTGTCGGACGGCAGCAGCCAGTGGATCAGCGGGCCCGAGGCACGCGCTGATGTGCAACGTTGGCGGGCAAGGTCTGATGCCATACTGACAGGTGTTGGTACAGTCCTGGCGGACGACCCGTCCCTGAATGTACGTACAGGTGGGAATGGCGGGAGTAAAAACGCCAGGCAGCCAATGCGGGTGATCGCCGACAGTCACTGGCGTACGCCGTCTGATGCCCGCTTATTAAGCCTTGCGGGCAAAACGCTGATTGCCGGCGTTGATATACAGGACATACCAGAAGCCCTTGCCAAAACCACCGCAGAATTCGTGGCGCTGCCTTCTTCCGGTGGCCGTGTAGATCTCGAACAATTGCTGCAGGAGCTTGGGTTGCGCGGGATCAATGAAGTGCAGGTTGAAG
>BTRB01000092.1:0-6624 GCA_036986175.1 Gammaproteobacteria bacterium | reverse complement strand
GTGTCCAGAGGCTGGCGATCACGACATCAGCACCCGCGTCCAGGAAGGCTGATACAACACCCGCTCGCGCACTCAAACCGGAGCGAGGCCTGCCAACTATTCGAGACGCGCTGAGAAACACCAGGTTTGATTTCAGTTTGAGGGCCCGGATATCTGCCTGCCTGAACGATACACGCCCAAACCCGCGTGCCGCCTCTGAAAGCTCCAGGCCCGACCGTCCCGGTTCGCCCAGATCAATGCTGGCCGGCATTGACAGGTGAACCAGGTTTGCGTTCGCAAACCGATCACCCTGAAATTCATCCGGCAGCAGGGCTGCTCCCTGGATGATATGTAGTCCGGGACCCCTGAAAATATCAGTGACAGCCCGGATTTCCGCAGAAGTCTCCAGCCGGTTGGCAAAAGTACTGGAATAATCCACTGGGTGACCGGCCAGGAAAACCCGTTGCGGTGGCTCAGGTTGCAGACTTGCTTGCGGGTTCTGGTTGGCCGGAAAGGACAGCAGGTTAATGATCCTGTGGCGTTCAGCCAGGTAGCGGTCATTTACCCGCAAAGCATCCATGGGAAACATCAATAACGGGCCCGAAGGAATCACATAAACCGTCTCCGGCAACAAACCAGCGACCGGTCCAAGTAACTGTGTACCCAGCCCTGTAGCTACTGCATAGCCTTTACCTGCTGCTTCCAGATCCGCATAGAGTTTTTGCGGGTTTGAAATTTTAAGCTGCCGGATTTTACCGTCCTTGCCCAACCAGACATAAGCTGCGGACGGTGTGAGGTAATAAGTCAGTAAGGCTTCATCAGCGGCGAGGCCCTGCAGGAATTTGCGTATAGCACCTTTTGACAAGAATCCGTACCCGGCATTGAAGGGCTGGCGCAGTGCTTTCAACGCCCGGTCAGCTGTGGCATTCAGCCCATCAGGATTCTTACTGCCTGCAACACTTTCAGCTTGCGCTAACAGGGCTCTCAAGGCGTCAGTATCCGGTGCAGCAGTGCCGGCTGATTCTGAGTATCTCATTTTGCTCAACGCCAGCAATGATTCCAGCGCGGCGGCATCGCCCTGTCCCGAGCCCGCCATCTGCAAACCAAGGTAGTATGCAAACAGTTGCTCATGCCTTTCCCAATACCAGGCGCCAAGAACACCAGGTAGCGTTTGGCGCAGGAATAATACCTCATCAATCAGGTTCTCCATGACACCGATCGCTTTGCTGCGCTGTCCTTTCCCGGCCAGGAATCGTGCTTTCTGGTACAGCGCCTCAGTGCGGTACCTTAAACCGGAGAGCCTGGATACTGCCGCCTGATCGCCGCGCAGAAAATAGGCGGGTTCGGTTTGCGGGCCTGGACCGGCCGCCTTCAAATAGGTCTGCGATTCAGTGCTTTGGCCTGTTTCAAAATAGGCTTTCGCCAGTTCCAGGTTAAGCTGGCTGCGTATCGAACTGTCATTCTCAAAGCCCAGCGCCTGTAATAACACTTCAATGGCTTGTGGATAGCGGTAATTGCGTATGAATATGCGCCCCTGCTGCAACAGGTTTAGAGCCAGCTCATCCCCACTACCCTCCGCAACCAGCTGTGTCTCGATTTCCTGCAAGACTTTATTGGTAGCGGGATCGTCTCCCTGCCCGGCATGTATCTGCGCAACGTTTTCACGAATACCGGTTGCCAGTTGGTCAGCGCCGATTGAATCGGCAATTCCAAGTGCGAGCTGAAATTGTTTCAGCGCCTTCGGGTACAGGGACCGGCTTGCATATTCCAGCGCACTTTGCCTGATGGCCTGCGCCTTTTCAAAGTTGTAGCCCATGGAGTCCGCGCGTTCTGCTGCTTTAAGGAGTGCCGCCTGGACCGGGTCCGGGTCAGAAACTGAAACCCGCAATTTACCTGACCTGCGCAGATCAATCAGCGCAGCGCTGCGCAACTGTAGCGCGGCAAGTTCTATTTCCTGCCAGCGTGACCCCCGCGTATCTGCCAGGAGATCGCGGGTCAGGCTAAGCACCATGTTGTGGTCGTGCAAGCGATATTGGACCAGGTGTGCAGCGAGGTAAGCGGCCCACAAACGCAGTTCCTGCATACCATATTGTCTGAACGTAGCTCCGGCATTCATCAGGCTGTTTATTTTGACGGTCCAGTTCGCCGCATTGTCAACGTCGCTGAACTGCATGCCGAATGAAAGCAAGCTGTATGCCTGCATCAAAGCAGCACTTCGCTTGTCCCAGGCCGACAGCCTGGTAACTTCAATGCCAAATTTGCTGTTCGCGGTGCTGAGGCTGGAAGATACTTCTATATCCAGTTGCCGCGGCTTCGTGTTTGTATCTATAAACTGGAAAATCGGTACCAGGCGGCTTTGGGGCATGACGGAAGATAACAGCAGTCTGCGCTCAGACGCGAAAACGCTGGCTTCAATTTCAGCCTCAAAAGCATTAATCCTGATCAGCAACGCTTCATCTGCCTCCTGGCGGATAAAATACGCCTGGCTGATCTGTGCTGCCGGGATAGCGGGGCTCGCCAGTCCGAGTAGAAAAAGCGTGCAACCCAGCACCAGGCGTAGCTGAACAAGCCAGGGCCGGGATACGGGTGCAAAACGCGGGCTATACCTCACGCCGCTTGATTCATTTATGCGCAATGTCATGATGGTATGGCCATGACGGCACTGCTGCGATTCGTTTAAAATTGATCTCATGAGTTGAAAACAGTTTTTGGAATGTTAATTATGCCCCGAAAGACAGCATTGAACATAAATGCCATCCATGCTGTCAACTGTCTGACTGTGACCAGGCAATAGTAGCCTGTGAGAATTCCCGAAAGAGACACTGCTGTTTTTTCAACCTCTGCAATCGATTTGTTTGCCTCGGCCCTGGGCGCATTCATTTTGCTGGTCATGCTGTTGTTTCCTTATTACCGGCACGCCGGCCCGGACGATTCCTTTGCCAGGACCCAGGACGTCATGGAAAAACGCCGGCTTGCATCCGGCCAGCTTGAGGACCTGCAGGCTGAGCGGGAAAAGTTGCAAAGTGAACTGAACGAGCTGAGCGACTCCAACCAGGGTGTCGCACAACAGATCTCCAGGCTCAGGAAGCAACTGGAGGACATCAGTCGCCAGCTGGCAGACCTCCCCAGCCCCGTTACCGAGCCAACAGAGGTCATCACCCCCGAGCCGGTACCCCGCGCACTGACCGAGGGTGTTGAGTTTTCGATCCTGGGACTGGCTTCAGAAGCGAAGTCATTCGTTATCCTGGTCGATATGTCCGGCAGCATGATCCAGTACGAGGATCTGATGGTCCGGTCGGTGCTGGAAATACTGGAACCGCTGGATGAAAGCAACGAATTTGCGATCATCGGCTACCAGGGTAACCCACAGCCGGTCTTATGGGGTTTTCCAAATGACAAAAGCCTGTTGCCTGCCACTGAGGAAAACCTGCGTGAAGCAGCTGAGTTCACCCGCTCTCTGGCACGTAAATTTGTCGGCTCGACACCCACCTACTTCGCCCTGCAGGCCGCACTGGAATATCCCTCAAGAGCCATCATCCTGATGAGCGATGGTGAGCCCAATTCTCCGCCCGGGTTCATCATCCAGAACATCAGCAGCCTGAACCAGTTCAGACAGACGGAAATTCACACCGTGGCAATCGGCGACTATACCCACAACCGCAACCTGGTGCTTTTCATGCAGACACTGGCGCGTGTGAACAATGGTGATTTTGTGGGGGTATCAAGATGAGAACCCGGATGAGGAATTTCGGTGTTTTTTCCCTGTCTGCCGTGGACCTGTTCGCATCAGCAATGGGTGCTTTCATTGTTATCACCATCATCCTGATGCCTGATTATCAGAAAGAAGTCCGGCTGGAAGGTCAGTTGGAGTACATTGAGTCTTTGGTCGGCCAGACCGAGGCCCTGGTGAATGATACTGAAGCGGGTATCAACAGCATGCAGGACTCTCTCAGTGCTGCGCAGATACGTCAACTGGAGCTGCAGGCAGAGCAGGAAATCATTTCCAGTGAGCTTGAGACCATCGCTGCCCAACTCCAGGCACGCAAGGACCAGCCGCCACCGCCACCCCCGTCACCACTGGAAACGGAAGAGGAATCCCAAAGCAAGCTGGTCACCTTCAGGTTCCTGGGTCTGAAAACCGATAAAACCCGGTTTCTGATCATGATCGACATGAACAAATACCTGGCGAAGTACGACGCCTTGATCCTGAAGACAGTTTCCAGGGCACTTTCTTCACTGCAAGCCGGCTATGAATTCGGAATTCTGGGTTTTCAGCAAGTCGATTCCGGTCCGCGTTATTACCGCTGGCCCGAAAACGGCAGCCTGGCACAGATGACCCGCAGGAGCAGAGCAGAAGCCCTGCGCTTCGTCAGGCGATTATCCGGCAAGTATGCCGGGGCGTCTTCCTTACAAAGTGCATTCAAAGAGGGCTTTGCCAGCCCCGCGGAAGCCCTGATCCTGATCAGCGACGGCCTGCCTAATCCCGATTTCAATGGCAACCTGCCTCCCAGGGCGTTAGTGCAGGATATTGTGCTTTCCAACCGGCAGAAAAAGGAAATTCACGCAGTCACCGTGGGCGATTATTTTAAATATAAAAGCACGGTTGAGTTCATGGAAAATTTGGCCAGGGCCAATTCGGGTGGCTTCCTGGCACTGGCACAATGAATATGAATTCAGGCATAGGTACAGCGGCAACCAACCACTGCACGTATGCCGCGGAGTTGCCGTGATGTTATTATGCCGCCCACCCATTTATCTCAGGACCAGACACATTTGAATGCCAAAACTATCGGACGGGAGACATCATGCGACCTCGTTCTTGAACACACAGCAGTTTCCCGTACGCACGCCCACCTCGAGCTGGATGAAGGCGGCAGCCTGTGGGTAGCGGATGCCGATTCCAGGAATGGCACATTTGTGCATCGGAACGATGGCTGGATACGTGTTCGGAGGGTTAGTCTGTGTGTTGGCGACCTGATTCGCTTCGGCGACTGCGAAGTACCATTGCAACAACTCACCGCTGTGTTTGGAAAGCACGCCAATGTCAGGCTTGGCGTAAAACATTTTTCCTTACGTCAGGGAAGGAAAGGCGCCGGGACAGTTGCCCAATGGGATGAACCGGGGCCTTCCCTGCAGAGACCGAAGCGCAATCCGTTAACCGGCCAGATTGAAGAAGATCACCAATGAAGGATTACCACTTACCATGACACGTCAGATTACGCTCTTAATCAGCCTGGTTTCAGCAATACTGGTCATCGCATTGCTGACCCGGATTCTCCCGCCCGGTGCGGCAGCCATCCTGCTGGATATAAAGCGTGCTTCGTGGCCAATCACGGTGCAGAATATTTTGTGGCTGGCCTTTTTTGTCGGATTGGGGGAATTATCCCTGCGTTGGCGCGCCGGACGGTTGGAAGAAAACCAGTTTGCCAGGAATTACCTGCCACTTGATGAACAGACGGTACTTCGACCCGGCGACGACATGACGCCGATTTACCAGAAGGTACGCAGTAGCAAATACCGGAACACCTGTTTTCTGCCGCGTTTGATTGAACGCTGTGTGCTCAACTTTAACCTCGGCCAGTCAGTGGACCAGACTAATTCATTGTTAAACTCGAGCCTTGAACTGTTTTTGCATGAACTCGACCTGCGCTACAACATCATTCGCTATATCACCTGGCTGATCCCGACCCTCGGGTTTATCGGCACCGTTATCGGCATCATGCTTGCCCTGAACTACGCCGGTGACCGGGCCAACGTTGAGAGCCCGGAAATGCTCTACCAGGTGACAGAAAGGCTGGGAGTTGCCTTCAGTACCACGCTGGTAGCACTGGTGATGGCAGCGATCCTGGTTTTCCTGCAAAACGTGATCCAGGGGAAAGAAGAACAGACCCTGAACAGGTCGGGGCAATATTGCCTTGATAACCTGATTAACAGGCTTTATTCCCCCTGATGCACGAGCGAACGCTGGTTCGATGTTGCAACCAGCTCCTGCTCATGGCAGGTATCGTGCTGCTATCTGTCCAACCCACAGCAGCCCAATCTACAGCAACCAGGCTGTCGCCAGCTGTTGAGATCCCTGAATCCGTCGTACTGGTGCTTAAACTGGTATCCACAACCTATGTAAAACCCACCACGGGCGTTGTGATTTCCAGTGACGGCCTGGTGCTTGTTCCTGCAGATTTTGTATCAGCCGGTGATGAGATTGTCGTCATGGACGGCGGCACTGACATCATCCGCAACGGGCGGCCCAGCAAGACTGTCAAGCGTTCCGTAGCTGACGGCCTGGCGGTTTTGTCGGTAAAAGGGCTTGCAAGGCCCGGCATCATTTTGGCGCAAGACAATAGGCTGCAGGAGCGTGTTTTGCACATGGCAGCATTTCCACCGGCTGAGAAAATGGCGCAAGGCGCCCAACCATTGTGGGTGCCGGTCAAGCTCACAAAAAGTGATGCAAACGGCGGACTTACCGTCTCTGCCGATACACCCCTGCCCAATATAACGGGACCCATCATTGATGATTGTGGATTCCTGGTCGGCTTGAACCTTGCTGCGGGCGGGCAAAGTCTTGCCAGGGACAAAAGCCCTGTATCCATCTTCGGCGACGCTCTGACCCGTATTTTCGATGCCATGCAGATCAACCTGCAGCGT
>BTRB01000091.1:0-6634 GCA_036986175.1 Gammaproteobacteria bacterium | reverse complement strand
TAAGGGGCCAGTTTTCTTTCAGGCTGAATGGGTATCCGCTTGTTGGGAATCACCTGCCTGCAGACTATCTTCGTGCATGACCTGTGGCCAGGCTTTCAATACGGCCTGAACCAGTGTCGCCAGTGGGATGGCGAAGAAAACACCCCAGAACCCCCACAAACCGCCGAACACAAGGATAGCGACGATGATGGCGACCGGATGCAGATTCAACGCCTCAGAAAAAAGCAGGGGTACCAATACATTGCCGTCCAGCGCCTGGATAATGGCATATGCAATGATGACCTGGCCAAATTCCCAGCCCCACCCCCACTGGAAAAAAGCTACGAAAGCGATCGGTATCGTAACAACGGCCGCACCGATATACGGAATCAATACAGAAACACCTACCATGGTGGCAAGCAGCGCAGCATACTGTAATCCAAATGCAACAAAGGTGACGTAAGTTACCGCTCCGACGATAAGAATCTCACCCACTTTACCGCGTACATAGCTTGCAATCTGCGCTTCAACATCGGCCCATACCGAAGATACCAGGTGACGCTCGGTCGGCAGATAAGCGCTGAACCAGTCAATCAACTGGCGCTTGTCCTTGATCAGGAAAAAAACCAAAACGGGTAAAAGCACCAGCAACACCAGCAAACCTACGACGTTGCCGACTGACCCGATAGACCAGGTCACAAACTGCTGACCGGCAGTCGCCACTTCAGTGCCTACACTATCAATAAATTGCTGAACCTGCTTCTCGGTGACAAGTTGCGGATAGCGTTCCGGCAACTGCTGTAAAAGATGCTGACCCTGGTTGATATAATTGGGCAACTGCTGAACCAGTTGGGACAACTGCCGGGTCAACATCGGCACCAGGCCGAATAAGAGGAACAAACCACTGGCGAGAAATAACAGGAATACCAGCCAGACAGAAGCGAGTCTCGGTAGACCAACGCGCTGTAGTTTTACAACAACTGCCTCGAGCAAATAGGCAATAACAATACCGGCAAAAACCGGTGCCAGCATCTTGCCTAAGCCGAGCACGACGGCGAAGCCGATGACGAGTACGATGCCCAGGATAACGACCTGGGGATCAGCAAACGTACGCTTAAACCATGCGGTCAGGAGGTTCATGGATTCATACCCTGAAATACGCTGTTTGTGTTGTAATGCAAACCCTGCCCGATAGCAAGTTCGGGATAAGTCTCGGCACGGTGTTGAGAGTGGGTAGGGGCTGAATAAACCTTAAAAATTCCAGATCCAGGACGCTTCGAGTTCAATGTTCTGATCGAGCTTATCGGTAACAACACCCAGCACATTGCCGCCAAAGGCATATGCTGACGGTGCGTAAGCAGCGTTGACATTAAAGCGGCTGCTCATGCTCATCCGACGGCTGAAACCAATGGTCATGGCATTATTGGCAAGGTCAGCATCGATTGCCTGGCTCAGGATCCTGGAACTGGGTGATGGCTGGGTGCGTGAACTGAAATCAATGTGCCAGGAAGTACCCTTGTTGTCCGCCCAATTCCAGCCGACCGAATAAACAGTCAAATCATCCCATGCAAAAGAGGGGCTGGTTGTATCACCCAGTAATGACAAGAAACGGCTCGGCAGATTACGGCTGGCAAATGCACCGATTTCACTATACAAAACCCTTTCTATCGAAACATTCAGCCATGACTTATCACTGGCTCTAAACGCAAGGCCCAACCTCGCACGCGCTGGAATATCGAAGTCTGCCGGTTGTGAGTACACGCCCCGGTAGTTGGCAAAATCATCCATATTGATGCGTGACTGGAAGCCGGCATCCAGCGCTACACGATCAGTGAACTCACTGCGCAATGCCAACTGCACACCGGCACCATATCCGGTCTCCGCATAAGGCTCATAAAGCGTCGGTCGCAGCGCTACCGGTATATCCCGGTTGTAGGACTGCAAGCCGAGGCGAGAACTGCCAAAACTCTGCGTTGCAAATACAGCCGAGATACCGATCAACTGGTTATCACTCAAATGATGTAAAAGGCTGGATGAAATCAGTTTGCGTTCAAGCCCCGAAAATCCTGTTATCAGACCATCGTTGAAAGAGGTCCTGCCCAGATCGCCAGATCGTTGCCAATCGACATCAAATCTGAGAAATGTTTGCGGCTCACCCAGAAGCTCTGCAGCAAATACCGGCAGGATGGTCACAGCCTGTTGATTGATCCAGGAAATATACAGCGGCTCGGCAGAAGGATCCAGCAGGTAATCAGGCGTCAACTCCTGGGCAAGGTAATCTTGCCAGGGGCCAAGCTCAAACCCCAGTACATAAAAGGGTGTCAGCCCCGCGCCACCGGCGCTGAAACCGGCCATCGGCAGCCCTGAAACGCGCGCAGCGGACAATGCCGGGAACATGCCCGCTACCAGTAACAACGCTGTAAAAAAACGATATTTCATCCCTGATGTTTCAAACCTGTATGCATGTATCCGCAGTTCATCAGGAATATGGCAGGAAAACAACAATAAGTCAACGAAAAACCCCTCGGCGGACAAATCCGACAGCTGCGTTGTCCCCCTTCCGCAGTACAGGGTAAGATCTTGTTTTAGTTTAAGAAGACCTGCTGATTTTGAAACACACTCCAATTTGCCAATTACCGGTTTCTGTAGACAAAAAGCAAGCTGCGTTGTGTTGACGCAACAGTGCTTCCAGGCAACGCAAAGTGGCAGTCATGATCTCCGGACCGATTCCATCGCCGGGAATCACAGTAATCGTTGTACTCATCAGGGCTGCTCCAGTTCACCTTCCATATCCAGTTCCACCAGTTCCATGTAACCACCAATGGCTTTACCGTCAATCAGGATTTGCGGAACGGAGTTGTCACCGGTCAATTCCCGCATTTCCCGTTCTTTATTAGCTTCACCCCTGAGCAGAATTTCCTGGTAAGAAATGCCCCGTTTGGCCAGCAGACGTTTTGCCGCGTGGCAGAACGAACAATTTTCCTTGGTGTACATTTTAACCAGCATAATGGTCTTTTATTGCAAATCCGCGATAGACTAGGGCTTACTGGACGAACGAACGGGCATTAAGAATGTCTCAGACACGTTGTCGTCAGTCTCAGGGAAAGCATGCACCCGGTCAAGCGAAAACAAGGTCTACTGAAGCAAACGCTGATAGCGGTCCTGGTCACAGCCGTCAGTCTTTCCAGTATTGCGCAGACGGGGCGAGTGTACTTACCCGAACTGGGCAATTCTGCGGACGATGTTCTTTCCGACGCCCAGGAGCGGGAATACGCTGCAAACCTGGTTCGCCAGATGCGGGCCTATGAACTCCTGGTTGAAGATCCGCTGATCAGCGGGTTCTTTTCAGACATGGGTTTCAACCTGGTTTCACGCAGCGACCAACCCGAGGCTGCATTTACCTTTGTCGTACTCGACCAGTCTGTCGTCAATGCCTTCGCTGCACCCGGCGGTGTTGTTGCATTGCATAGCGGGCTGATCCTGCTTGCAGACACGCAGGATGAAGTCGCCGGGGTGTTGGCACATGAAATTGCCCATATCACCCAGTTGCACATGTACAGGGCCTTTGAAAAAGCCAAAACCATGAATATACTCGCCCTGCTGGCCATGATGGGGCTTATCCTGGCCTCCGGTGGCAACGGACAGGTCGTCACTGGTGCGGTCTTGGGAGCGCAAGCCGCTACACAGCAGGCGCAAATCAATTTTACCCGGCAAAATGAAATCGAAGCAGACCGGGTTGGCATCAGGACCCTGGCGGCCAGTGGCTATGATCCGCAGGGTATTGCGGATTTCTTTGCAAAAATGGCGCGCTCCAGCCGCGCCAATGGAGAGGGGCCACCGGAGTTTCTGCGCACACACCCGGTATCCGTGAACCGTATAGCTGAAGCCGAAGACCGCATTCAAAACCTGCCGCCGGTTGAGGCGGCAGAAGGCCGGCAGTTCTATATTGTGCAAGCCAGACTCAGGGCTTTGCTGGAAAAAGATGCGAACAAGATTATCAGGCATTTCGAAACCGAGCTTGAGAAGGAACAAACTGACGCAAAAGAAAACGGCCTTCGCTATGGTCTGGCTATCGCATTTCAAAAAAATGCGGAATACGACAAGGCAGAGGCCATACTCAGCGACCTGCTGGAAAAAGAACCTTCAAGACTGGCATTTCAATTACAGATGGCAAATCTGAACCTGAAAAGAGGCCGGCAGGAACAGGCCATCACTTCGCTGGCAGCGTTGTACGACAACTTCCCGGGTAACAAAGCCATTGCGCTTGAATACGGCGAAGCGCTGTTGTCTGAAAACGATCCCGGGCAGGCTGAAACGGCCAGCGTTGTATTGAGGCAACAACTTGTCTCCCAGAAAGATGACCCGGCCCTTTACGCGTTGTATGCGCGCGCTGCCAATCTTGCCGGTGATGAAATCCGGGCAACTGAGGCCATTGCGGAATCCTATTATCAACGTGGCGGGATTGAAGAAGCACTTAGCCAGCTCGAAAGCCTGTCAAGACGATCAGACCTGGATTACTACCAGCGTGCCAGGGTAAGCGCACGGCTGATTGAGCTACGTATCGAAGCGGGCGAATCAGGCCGACCGGGACACGAAGGCTAGCAAGTCCTGCCGCGTCATGTCCAACCTCATTTTTGTCAAAACAGATGAAAACGCCGGCAATGAAAGCCCAACCATTTTCCAGCTAAGAGCGCAATTCCTTTGGTAACCGGGGTAATGACTGACTGGCAACCCACGGCCTCACATGATCACTTGCAAGCACGGGCACGTCTGCTGCAAAACATTCGCAGTTACTTTTCCGAACAGGGCGTACTGGAAGTCGAAACGCCGTTAATTTCAAAGGCTGGCAACACGGACCCTGAGATCCAGTCCATCAGGACGGATGAAGGAGGCTACCTGCGTACCTCACCTGAGTTTGCACTCAAGCGCCTGCTGGCTGCAGGTAGTGGAGATATTTTTGAGCTTGGCCGCGTATTCCGGGCCGGTGAGGTGGGTCGCTGCCACAATACGGAGTTTACGCTGCTCGAATGGTACCGCACCGCTTTTGACTACCACCGCCTGATGGATGAAGTCGCCGCACTGGTCTTGCACTGCGGGCAAGGGAAATTCAATCACTGGCCACAACAGAGACTCAGCTACCGGGCGCTCTTTCAGCAACATTTGGGTCTCGACCCTTTCAGCGCAGATATCGATGAACTGAAAAGCTCGGCAAAAAAACATGGAATGAGCGATATCGTGCTTGGTCGCAGGCAGTGGCTGGACCTGCTGATCAGTCATTTTATTCAACCCGCCTTACCGGAGTGCTATCTGACGTTTATCTACGACTTCCCGTCCAACCAGGCTGCATTGGCGAATGTCCGCCAGGACACCCCGGCAGTCGCTGAACGGTTTGAACTCTACCTGGGGCGCACCGAACTTGCTAACGGCTACCAGGAACTGACCAATGCGGCGGAACAGCAGCGGCGCATTGATGCTGAGAATGCCCAGCGCGAACAGCGGGGTGAAACGATTTGTGAAGCAGATCGTCACCTCATCGCAGCACTGCAAAGCGGCCTGCCTGAATGTGCCGGTGTCGCGCTGGGTGTTGATCGCCTGTTGATGGCTATTTGCGGTGCGGAATCGATCCGGGATGTGATCGCTTTTCCATCCTCACGGGCCTAAGAGGTCAGAGAACTTTTTCCAAGCAGCTATTTTTTCCGCCAGGCTCCGCCGGCATCACGAATGTAGTTGCCTTTGAGTGTTTTCTCAATAGCTGTATTACCACCTACTTTTTCAACTTCTGCAAGACTGGTGCCCTGTTTTGCAGCAATTTTCTGATAACCGACCTTGCGTTTGGCGTTCGCTTCTTTGACCAGTTGCCTGATATCCGCAACTACATCCTGTTTCACCAGGCCGATATAGCCATTCGCCTGTTCACCTATCAGGCCGTCGGCCTTGGGTTGTGTCAAAGGGCTGGCTGTAGCAACAGAAACTGTCAGCATGCTGATCAACAGCGCAACAAATACGCTGGTGATCCAATGGTTTGATTTCTTCATCATAGTTCCATTCGTTTCATTGTCAGAACGTATCGTCTTCAAGCAGTTCTTCGACCTGCTTTTCAACCTTGATCAGGATTTCGGTTTTGATATTGATATTCATATTGATTTCAATCGGCTTGTCCGGTGCCTCTAGCTTGACGGTTGGCGTACATGCCGTAGCCAAAAACAATACCGCTGCTATTATTCCGAATCGACTCATCGCTTCACCACCGGCCTGTTGACCTGAATTGTTGTCCTGATTGCATACACTAACAGCTTGTGCTGAATATTTCCTGAATGCGGCAGACTCCCTGCGACTAGTGCTCCCTGATTTGTTTTAGAATCGATTCTTCAAAGCTCCCGGTAATGAACAAAGCCTCGAAAAGCTCCGGCAGAGTACCGTTGATATTCAGGTTGAACACGATGGCTTTCCCCCCATACAGATCCGGATTATTGCCCTCAAGACGGATGGTAATCTGGTAAGCACCATCGGCTTGGTACGTGATTGTCCCGGAAAAGTCCTGGTAGTGAAAATTCTCCAGTGCCTGCAAACCGATATTGCTGGCCACTACGCCTTCCTTTGTATAGGACAGGCGACCGGGGCCGGTGGAATTGAATGCTCCATTTTTGATGTAAAG
>BTRB01000090.1:0-6638 GCA_036986175.1 Gammaproteobacteria bacterium | reverse complement strand
GTATGCCGAAGCTGCAGCCGGGCTGATCGAAGGCGGCTGCGACATTCTGATGGTCGAAACCATTTTTGACACGCTCAATTGCAAAGCAGCCCTGATCGCGATTGATGATGCGTTCACCGAAGCGGGCTTGCGACTGCCGATCATGATCTCAGGCACGATTACCGATGCCAGCGGCCGTACACTATCCGGGCAGACTGTTGCCGCATTCTGGCACTCTGTACGGCATGCCAGGCCTCTTGTTGTCGGTCTCAATTGCGCGCTGGGTGCAACCGAGCTTCGCCCGTGGCTGCAAGAGCTGTCACGAATTGCGGAATGCCCGGTCAGCATCCACCCCAATGCAGGTCTGCCCAACGAACTGGGAGAATATGACGACTCACCGGAGCACATGGCCGCCGTCCTGACGGATTTTGCTGCAGACGGGATGATTAACATCGCCGGCGGATGCTGCGGTACAACTCCAGACCACATCAGGGCACTGGTTGCTGCACTTCAAAACCAGCAACCCAGGAAAATACCGGATGCCATTCCATTCTGCCGGCTGGCCGGGCTGGAGCCACTGACACTCACCCCCGAACTGAATTTTGTCAATATCGGTGAACGCACCAATGTCACGGGTTCGGCAATATTTCGTCGTCTGATCGAGGCAGATGATTTTGATGCTGCGGTGGAGGTTGCCCGCCAGCAGATCGAAAATGGCGCACAGATCATCGATATCAATATGGACGAAGGCTTGCTCGACTCCAAAGCGGTTATGACACGTTTCTTGCACCAGATTGCATCAGAACCTGATATTGCACGTGTGCCGATCATGCTCGACTCCTCGCGCTGGGATGTGCTGGAAGCCGGCCTGGCCTGTTTGCAGGGTAAAGGCGTGGTCAATTCGATCAGCCTGAAAGAAGGCGAAGCAATTTTTCTTCAGCGGGCGCGAACAATTTTGCGCTTCGGTGCGGCTGTCATCGTCATGGCATTTGACGAAAACGGACAGGCAGATACGCTGGAGAAACGCGTCAGCATCTGTGAGCGGGCATGGAAGCTGTTAACACAGGATATTGGCTTTCCGCCTGAAGACATCATTTTTGACCCGAATATTTACGCAGTAGCCACCGGCATCGAAGCGCATAACAGCTATGGGCTGGATTTCATTGAGGCCACCCGGCGAATCAAGCAGGCCTTCCCCGGCACCCTGATTTCCGGTGGCGTCAGCAATATTTCTTTTTCGTTCAGGGGGCAAGACCGGGTGCGCGAGGCTATCCACAGTGTCTTCCTGTACCACGCAATTCATGCCGGGATGGATATGGGAATCGTCAATGCAGGCCAGCTGGAGGTGTATGACGAAATCGACCCTGAATTACGTGAAGCCGTTGAAGATGTGGTACTGAACCGCCGCCAGGACGGGACCGATCGCTTACTTGAGTTGGCCCAGGCATTCCAGGGTAAACGCAAGGCAGAAACGAATGACCAGACCTGGCGACAATTGCCTGTGGCGGAGCGTCTGAAGCACGCACTTGTAAAAGGCATCAACACCTTTATCCAGGACGACACAGAGGAAGCCAGGACGAATTCTGAACTGGCGTTGGATGTCATCGAAGGCCCCCTGATGGATGGCATGAATGTAGTCGGTGACCTGTTCGGGGACGGGCGCATGTTCCTGCCGCAAGTGGTGAAGAGCGCGCGCGTTATGAAACAGGCGGTGGCGGTGCTGATCCCATATATCGAAGAAGAAAAACGCCGCGCCGGCAACAGCGATAAAAAATTAACCCGCGTGCTGATGGCGACGGTAAAAGGTGATGTGCACGACATCGGTAAGAATATCGTTGGTGTCGTGCTCGGTTGCAATCACTATGAAGTGATAGACCTTGGTGTCATGGTGTCTGCAGAAGCCATCCTGGACACCGCCGAAAAGGAAAACGTGGATATCATTGGCTTATCCGGTTTGATCACCCCGTCTCTGGAGGAAATGCGATATGTCGCCGCCGAAATGGAGCGCCGGGATATGCAGCAGCCGTTGATGATCGGTGGCGCCACCACGTCGCCTTTACATACAGCGCTGCGCATCGAACCGGAATATTCCAACGGCGTTTTCTGGGTCAAAGATGCCTCCCGCGCTGTCGGTGTTGCGCGTAAGCTCAGCAGTAGTGGTGGACGTAAGAAATTCTCTGAAGCGATCGCGCAGGACTATGCGAATATGCGCGAACGCCGGGCCAAAGGAAGTTCCCGCAAACCACCGGTCAGTCTTGACCAGGCCCGCAGTAACGCCTTTTCACCGCCCTGGCAGCAACAGGATATCTGCCGGCCCGCACTGCCCGGATTGCATGTTTTTAAAGACATCGAACTGGCAGAGCTGGTACCACTGATAGACTGGACGCCTTTTTTCCAGACCTGGGAACTCCAGGGTCGCTACCCGGCAATCCTTGAGGACAAGGACAAAGGTGAAGCTGCACGCAGTCTGTTCAAAGACGCAACGGCTATGCTCAATAAAATAGTTACAGATAAATGGCTGGACGCGCGTGCCACAGTTGGCATTTATCCGGCCTCCGCTGATGGAGATGACGTGGTTATCTATGCAGATGGATCACGTGCAAGCGAACAGCAGCGCCTGACTTTTCTGCGTCAGCAAAAACCCAAGGCAAACGGTCGGCCAAACCGCTGCCTGGCAGACTACATTGCCCCTCAAAATTCCGGTCTGGAGGACCACATCGGTTTGTTTGCCGTCACCGCCGGGTTGGGAATCGAGGAAAAGCTGGCTGAATTTGACCAAAACCATGACGACTACTCGTCCATCATGCTCAAAGCACTGGCTGACAGGCTCGCTGAAGCACTGGCGGAACACACCCACCGTCTGGTACGCAAATCGCTATGGGCATACGACTCTCAGGAATCACTGCACAATGAAGCCCTGATAGCCGAAAAATACAGGGGCATCCGTCCCGCCCCGGGCTACCCGGCCTGCCCGGACCATAGCGAAAAGGACAAAATATTTGCACTGCTGGATGCTCAGATCAATTCCGGCATGCAACTGACCAGCGGCTACGCCATGTTACCGGCTGCCTCTGTGAGCGGTTACTACTTCGCCCATCCGCAAAGCACTTACTTTGTATTGGGAAATATTCTCGAAGATCAGTTACTGGACTACGCGAAGCGTAAAAGTATCAGCCCTGAGCAGGCCCGCAGCTTACTGGTAGCAAATATAATCCTCTGAGAAGAGAAACCACGTATGCTGCAGTCTTACCAGATTAAATCATCCGGCACCGGATGCTCTTCTTCACCTGCACTGTCAGCACCCTGCAGATCGGGCACATGCCCGGGGGCGAACTGTCGCACTTTCTCTACCATCTCAAACGGCATAAGATGGTAGCTGCCACTTAGATACACCACAGCCAGCTTGCCGTCATTTATCTCACGGAGCTGATCAGCCGTCGCAAGCACACTGCGAATGCGGCCCTTGTAGAGAAAATTACGTTTGCTATCAGCATTTACATCGCGAACGGCGTACGCTTTTATAAGCGCCTGGATTTTCTGGTTGATCTCCCGCCTCCGACGCTCCTGTTGACGCTTGCGCACAATGGCCTGCGCTTTTTGCTGCCGTTCCTGCCTGCTACGTATCCGGTAGGCCCGATCCAGGGATATATCCGCACTGCCAGACCTGCCCTTTGCAGCCAGGCCAAGAGCACGTAATTGATCTTTCAGGCTTTCACCCATGCTTAGCCCGCATATTTCACCAAGGCGGACAACATAATGGAAGTTATCATTTCGATTCAATGCATTACAAGATATTTAAGCGATTTACTGAAGTTACAGTTTGTCCTATCCGGTTTTGCGCAGAATCTGGCTTCACATTTCGGCAAATCCTTCTCAAACCATAGCTATCGCTATGATTCTTCAAACGATTTACCAAACTGTTTCGCCAGCTACTGCGCAAACTCCGGATCCTTGGTGAAATATGCAGGTTAGGCGTGTTTTTTATTGCCCATCCTCGATTTCCAGAAGTTCAACTTCAAACATCAGGGTCGAATTGGGTGGAATGGGACCACCACCGCCATCGCCGTAGGCCAGTTCCGGTGCAATGTAGAAAAGAAACTTGCTGCCTGTCGGCATCAGCTGCACGCCTTCAGTCCAGCCGGGAATGACCCGGTTCAGGGTAAAAGAAATTGGCTCGTTACGGGCATAGGAACTGTCGAATTCAGTGCCATCCAGCAAAGTTCCGCGGTAATTTACTTTGACGGTATCTGTAGCAACCGGCCTGGCGCCATCACCCATTTTCAGTACTCTATACTGAAGACCGCTGGCGGTAGTCTCAACACCTTCTTTAAGCTTGTTCTCTGCGAGAAACTTCTGACCTTCAGCGAGGTTCACACTACCGGAAGCTGCAAGCTCAGCCTGTTGAGCAGCTCTTCTTTTATCAACGTACGCCTGACGAACGGTGGCTGCTTCTTCAGCCGTCATCGCCAGCTCTTCACCCAAGTAGGTCGCACGAATGGCATCAGCCAAGGCTTCCAGATCTACTTCGGTACCCTGCTCACGCAGTGATTTACCGATATCCATACCAATGATGTAGCCCAGTTTTTGTTCGTCTGTATTCAATTCAATAGCCCATACATTAATTGAGAATGCAGTGGCGGCCAAAAGCAAACCACAGCGCTTGATGGAATTCATCTTGTTACTACTCCTTCTAAACAGATGGCGAATTGTCCACATATCTGACCCGAAGCGCAAACAATTGTTTCAATAGCAAACAAAATGATTCAAAGAATATGCTGAGTTATGCTTTGCACCATGAATTACCTCATTGCCACATTAATCCTTTACCAGGTGCTATTGCTCGGCATTGGCTGGTGGGCCAGCAAGCGCACGGATGACAACGAGGATTTCTACCTCGGTGGGCGCAAACTGGGTGCTGCTGTCGCAGCCTTGAGTGCTTCTGCCAGTTCATCTTCTGCATGGAGCCTGCTGGGTGTTTCAGGTGCAGCCTATGCCTGGGGTCTGCCGGCCATCTGGTTGATACCCTCTACGCTTCTGGGCTTTGTCATCAACTGGTACTGGGTTGCGCCACGGCTGTGGCAACGAAGCCGTGATAATAATGCGCTGACCCTTACTGAATTTCTTGCCGGCCCGCCCGGCGACCCTGCCCGTAAAACCATTATGTGGCTTGCAGCCGGTGTGATCCTGTTTTCATTTACCTTCTACGTCGCAGCACAATTCCAGGCAGCCGGAAACACCTTTGCCGCCGCGCTCAACATTAGTCCGTTAAGCGCCATCGTTCTTGGTGCAGCCATTGTATTGGCCTACGTCATGCTCGGTGGTTTCTGGGCCGCCAGCATCACCGACAGCCTGCAGGGTATTTTGATGGCACTCAGCGCCCTGGTGCTGCCACTGATCGCCCTGTCGGCTGTTGGCGGGCCGGGTGCACTGATTGCCGGACTTGACGTAGACGGTCTGTCCACAACCATGTTATGGACACGCCAGGAAAGCCTGTCTGCCGGCGTCGGGTTTGTAATTGGCCTGGCCGGAATAGGCCTCGGGTATCCCGGCCAGCCCCACGTGGTTAACCGTTTTATGGCCATTGAAAAGCGTTCGGCCATTCCAACCGCACGTTTGATTGCGATAAGTTGGGCGATCGTTATTTACACGGGCATGGTGTTGCTGGGTTGGAGTGGAAGGGTTCTGATGTCAACCCTGGGTAACGGGGAGCAGGTGCTGTTTGAGTTGGCCAGGCAGTTGCTGCCGTCCGTGTTCGCTGGTATCACCGTTTCTGTCATATTGTCTGCCATCATGTCCACCGCCGATAGCCAGTTGCTGGTCGCGGCATCCAGTGTCAGCCACGATATTCGCGATAGCAAGGCAGCTACCCGGGAAAGTCTTAAACAGGCACGCTGGGTAGTGTTGATCATCGGCATGGCAGCCATTGCCCTGGCTGTTATTTCACCTGCAGCCATATTCAGTCGCGTCCTGTTTGCCTGGCAGGCACTGGCAGCAGCTTTTGGCCCATTACTCATCATTACCCTATGGCGAGGCCCGGTCAGACCCGCTTGGCGGATTGCTGCCATGTCTTCGGGATTTGTATTAACCGTGCTTATTAGCTGGACCACCGACACCCCCGGCGATATCGCCGAACGGTACATACCCATGCTGGTAGCATTGGCATTTGCCTGGATGGGTTCAAAGCACAGGTAGGAGGAAGCGGGAGAGACTGATTCACGGTCCCACCTCCTTCGGAACAAAAAGTGTTTGCATTTTATTTTTGTAGTGTTATACTTCACTACAACACTAATGAATGAACATTGTTTGATGAGGATTGAAATGCCGAAATTAACACCACATCACAGAATCCATATCCCGAACGGGCTGGCCATGTTTGCTGCCGTGCTGCTGTTGGCCACCAGCGTCGTGGGCTTTAACTCCGACTCGGAAGTTCACTCATCCGGCGTGGATGCGACCCCTTCAGTTAAAGCAGAAAGTACTGACAACGACGGTGTAAATGATGATGTTGAACGCAAACGTCATGCCCTGAACCTCGGTATGCTGCTATTCCGCCGCGGATAAGCAGATTGTATGACAGCCCAATGGAATGACAGCCAGCCGATCTACTGGCAATTGAGAGAGCGCACCATCGCCATGATCCTTGATGGCACGCTGGCAGA
>BTRB01000089.1:0-6695 GCA_036986175.1 Gammaproteobacteria bacterium | reverse complement strand
GTAATAAAATTTAAAGGCCCCAGCCATCAGCAACAGGGGCCACAGCATGCTCGAATCGATGCTGCTGCCACCACTTATGCTGATACTGCTGCCTTGGTGCAGGGTATTCCACCACAGTACCGAGAAGTGGATAATCGGCAGGTTGACTGCACCGACGATGGCCAGCAACGAGGCTGCCCGGGCTGCTTTGCGTGGCTCATCATAGGCGTTGTAAAGTGCGATTACGCCAAGATACAAAAATAGCAATACCAACTCTGAGGTCAGGCGTGCATCCCATACCCAGTAGGTTCCCCAGGCGGGACGACCCCACAACGAGCCTGTAACCAGGGCGATTAGCGTAAACGCAGCGCCAATCGGTGCGCTGGATATCAGCAGGACTTCCATAACCCGTATACGCCACACCAGCGCGATAAAACCCGCCACGGCCATCACGCTGTAAATCAACAATGACATCCAGGCTGCCGGCACATGCAGATACATGATACGTACGCTTTCGCCCTGCTGGTAGTCCGGCGGGGCACGTAACAGACCCAGGTAGAGGCCAGTGGCAGTCAGAAGCACGAAACCGGCCCACAGCCAGGGTATCAACTTGCCGGCAAAGCGGTAAAACCAGGGTGGAGACCCGGTCTTGTGAAAAAATAAAAATAGAGGATTCATTAACTTAGACTCAACTTAAGTGCGGCCGCAGTGGCAAAAGGTGCCAATGTCAATGCAGCAATCATGCCCGCCAGTATCAGGCCAAGCTGGCCGCTGTAAGGCAAACCGGCTACGGCAGAACTCACCGCGCTGGTGGCCAGGATCAGCAAAGGCACGTACAAAGGAAATACTAGCAATGACAACAATTGACCTCCGCGTTTAAGGCTTACGGTCAGGGCGCCGCCAATGGCGCCAATCAAGCTCAGCACCGGGGTGCCGATAGCCAGTGATTTTAGCAAAACCGGTACGCCGGCATCAGGAAGATTCATCCACACTGCCAGCAACGGCGATAGCAAAACAATGGGCAGGCCGGCGATCAGCCAGTGCGCCACAATCCGTGCCAGCGCAATCAGGGTGAGCGGCTGTCCGGAAAGCACCATTTGTTCAAGCGTTCCATCCTCATAATCAGAGCGAAACAGGCTGTCCAGTGACAATACCGTTGCCAGCAATGCTGCAATCCAGATGACCCCCGGTGCGATGTTGGCAAGCAATTGCGGTGACGGCCCGACACCCAGCGGAAACAGCGTGACAACCACCAGCAGGAACAGCAGGGGTTGTAACAGCTCAGCACGACGTCGGTATGCGAGCAGGAGATCGCGCCGTAACAGTGCTACAAAAGCCGTTGTTAGCGCAGGTCTGCTCATGCTGCCGCCCACGTGGATGAATGGCGCCCGCTACGCAGGAAGCATTCCTGCAGTTCAAAGCCCTCAGGTCGCAAACTGCCGTGGCTGGTCATTACGCAACAGCCGCCGGTACCCAGGTGTTCCCTGACAATGCCGTCCAGCATGACTATCCCTTCGTGGTCGAGGTTGGAATAAGGTTCGTCCAGTAACCACAGTGCCTCATCGCAGAACAACAGTCGCGACAAACAACAGCGTTTGCGCTGACCCGCGGACAAAGTGCGTCCTTCCTGCTGTGCAACCGCCGCCAGGCCAATCTTTGCAATGACGCTTTGGCTTAGCTCCTCGTCCGTTCTGCCCGTTTCTGAATTGCGACGGCCCATGAAGCGCATCATAAAACGTATGTTCTCTTCGACACTGAGATCATCCTTGATAGCCGGCTCATGTCCGGCATACAGGGGGTGTTTGCGAACCAGGAGTTCACCTTCGCTGGGCTCAAGCAGACCGGCCAGTACCCTCAACAATGTGGTTTTGCCACAGCCGTTGGCACCGGTGACCAGCAGCAAAGAACCCGCATGCAGTTCGAAGCTGACCGGCTCAAAGACCCGTTCAAAATAGCGTTCAAAACTGAGTTCGGATACTGAAAGCATGCAAGCGGCGTCCGGCAATTGAGGTTAATCCCTTCATTCAGGGCCTGTTTACAGGCCCCAGGTTATTGTTGGGCACACAGGCCGGATATTCAATGTCGGGATTATGACCCGGCAGTCCCGGCATGTGAATGACTTTGGTCATGTGAATGGCCTTTTTTTACTCAAGAGTCGCGAGCAATCCTGAACACTTGTGCGGTATCCGTGGTGCGCCAGGGTTCCCCCAGTGCTGAACGCACAAAGCTTTCACATTTTGCAAAATCCATCGGAATTTCTCTGGAGCCTGGTATACCCTGACTCCTCAGAACCAGGTAATCCACCTTCACCTTGCCGGTGATTACTCTTCTTAGCGTGGTGAAATTCGCAAAAGCCATGCCTTTAACATCATTTTTCAATTCACCGTAAAGCTTATCGGCGCAGACCCCACCGATAAAACCAGCCATCACTCTTTGTCCATGCACAGCCTGATAGAGCGGCAATGGATTCCACTGGGACTCAAGATACCATGGAGCTTCCACCACCACTGCATCGCCCGCCGGGTTAGCTTTGGCGATGTCTTCATAAAAGGACTCAGGGATCACGGTTTTCAGTGCGGAACTAACCGGATTACGGTCAGGATCATAATCAAACTGATTGGACATATGGTGTACAAATTGGCTGTTTCTGAAGTCAATTCGAGGCAAGGGACCGCTGAGCAGAAGAATCAGCAGTGCCAGCGATGTAAGAACCTGGTCAGCCGCCGCAGGCAGATGGAGTAACTTTACAAGGTGATGGCCGCTCTGCACCAACCCCACTGCCGTCAGGGCCAGAAATAGTGGCAGGAAGCCGATCAGGTAGCGGGCAAGCACCAGACCATAGTTGATCCATGCCGCCCCGGTGAAAACGATCGCCAGCGTTGCTGCACCGGCGATGACTAACAGGAAACTAAAAAATGGCGGGTCGCGACGATATAGAGTCAGGCAGCCAAATGCAAATGCAAGCGCTATAGCTACTACAACCAGCAGGTGACCTGAGCCTGAAAAAAGTGAAAGGGCAACCAAAAACGTGCTGGGCTCTACCTGGTGAGTTCCCGTTTTGTTGGCCAGGGAGGCAAAGTCATTGGTAAGTGGTATATACATCAACAGCGCAACAGCGGCGCTTATTGCAACGCCCATGAAGACCAGGCGGTACAGCTTCTGACGGTCATGCACCCACCATAGGGTGGCAAGCGAATCGCCTGCAAACCATAGAAATGGGCCGGTGGTGACGGCCAGTGAGACCGGGTTGAGCCATGCAGCGAGAACGGTGCAAGTAAACCAGGCAGTACCGTTTCCCCTGTCTTTGTTGTGCCACCATCGCCAGGCGAGGGGTATTGAGGCTCCTGCCAGCAACGCAACCAGGGCATAGGGTCGCGCGATTCGACTGTAATTGATCAAAAAAGGGGAAATTGCAATCAGGCCCACCAGTACAATGATTTCGTTACGCTTGAGCCAGGGGCGCATCAGCAGTGGTATTACCAACAGTGTCAGAATTCCGGCCAATATAGAAGGCAAGCGCATGGTAATCTCATCAAGACCTATGGTGTGCGAAAAAAACTCGAACAGCAACGCCAACGGGATACTGTAGTCTGCCTGTCCGAAGTGTGAAAATATCCACCAATAATCATGGTTCTGAACCGCATTGAGCGCGTGCCATTCGTCGTCGAGGATCAGTTGCTCACCAACACGGTACAAGCGAATCAGGATTCCAAAAATAACCACCACTCCCACGACCAGCCATCTGCCAGGGACGCTATGGCGGTTGTGGGAAGACGGGCTTTCAATATCCATATCTTTTGAATTTCAGCAGTCTTGTGCGATGCAGCAGGTGTTGCAGGCTGACACGCAAAACGCCAAACCCATAACGAATACTGGCATTGAAACGAATGGAAGAGGCATCTTCGAAGTAGCTGGTGGGGCAGGTTATTTCGCCAATAGAAAAACCAGCCATAAAAATTTGCGAGACCACTTCATTGTCAAATACAAAGTCCTCAGAATTATCATGGTAGGCAATGGTACGCAGTACATGCGAGGAATAGGCCCGGTAACCGGTATGGTATTCCGACAATTTTTGTCCCAGTAGTATGTTTTGCACCAGGGTCAACAAGCGGTTTGCAAGGTACTTGTAGCGCGGCATGCCGCCGACAGTCGCACCCTTCCCCAAAATTCTGGAACCGAAAACCACCGGAAAAACCTCATTGGAAATCAAAGACGCCATTGAGTGAATCAGTTTAGGTGTGTATTGGTAATCCGGGTGCAACATGATGACAATATCAGCATGCAGTTCCAGCGCTTTGTCGTAACAGGTTTTTTGATTGCCACCATAACCGCGATTCCGGTCATGCCGAATAATGTGGTCAATATTTAGTGCACGGGCGATTTCTACCGTGTTGTCGGAACTTTCATCGTCCACCAGGATGACTTCATCGACGATTTCCAGTGGAATTTCTCTATAGGTGTGCCGCAACGTCTTTCCGGCATTGAAGGCTGGTAACACGACGATGAGCTTCTTGCCGTTGATCATCAGGCTATCATAACCGAAACCAATTTGACGTCACGCCACTTTGGTCAGCTGTGCTGAAAGTTGATACATTGCTTGGAAATGGTATTTTTTCTACTTATACTCGGTACTGGCAAGTTAGCATTTTGCGCAGCAGGCAATAATGGAAGTGCTTATTTCATTTGTGGCATGGCTTGAGGGTCATCGGGAACTAAGCGGGCTGGTCTACGTGCTGGTTTTTGCCGGTGTGATGACAGTCGGAATACCCGGCGGTGGTATTCTGGTACTGTCAGCCGGTCTTCTTTTCGGGTTCATCAACGGTACGATACTGGCCAGTACCGGGGCTGCCATTTCTGCTCTGCTTGTACACAGTTTGATGCGCACGACGTTTGGCAGTCGGCTGGATCGCAGGTCGGGAAAGACTGCCGGGATTCGGGCTTTCATCGAAAGGGGTAATTGGGAAGTGTTGGTGCTGGTGCGTCTTATCCCGTTGATACCGTTTTTCGCGCTAAACGTTGCGATCACGGCGATCGGCATCCCACGACGCCTGTATATTGTGACCACTATGGCTGGAGTCATACCGATTATCGCCATCTTTGCCTGGATTGGCAGTGGTTTCCGTTCGCTGGATGAATTGTCGAGTGCCAGTTTGGGCAAGTTGATGATGTCACCGCAGATGCTTGTTCCACTGGTTTTGCTGATACTGGTGATCGGGGTAGCGTCGTTGCTACTCAGGCGACAGCAAAGGACCGATTGACAACGGGCCTGCTAATGCTTGCCGGATCGCACCCGCCGGTTGCGACCGTCGGTTTCTCGGAAAAAGATGCAGAGACGCATTATGGCAAAGTGGATGTTTATAAATCTGAGTTCACACCGATGAAGCACACTTTGTCTGGCAGAGACGAAAAAACCATGATGAAGCTGCTTGTACAGGCTTTATCTGGTAAAATCATTGGGTTGCATATCGTCGGCATGGATACACCCGACTGCGGCTGAGGAACTGGTGACCATGAGAACACCGGTCCAGGGATGAAGACAAAGGGGATAAAGGAATTTTGATGGAATATCAAATGAGATTGATTGCCGGGATACTGTCTGGAGTGTTGCTGGCGGGTTTGCTGGCACCAGCACCTGTATTCGCAAAAAGTGTGGCCGCGCCCGCTGGCCAGGCTGATAAACAGCGCTATATAGTAGTCCTTGAAGACCCGCCCCTGGCCGCCTATGACGGCCGCGTTCTGAAGACACCTGAAAGGGATAC
This sequence comes from Gammaproteobacteria bacterium, assembly GCA_036986175.1. Taxonomy (GTDB): domain Bacteria; phylum Pseudomonadota; class Gammaproteobacteria; order Xanthomonadales; family SZUA-36; genus SZUA-36. The sequence continues at coordinate 957 of BTRB01000089.1, read as the reverse complement.
TGATTCCATCCGCCTGCCCGCCACGGCCAACTTTTTTACCGGTGCAGACAAGCTGGATGTCAATTCACCGCGGTCACGTGAATACCTGCAGTTCCTGGATGAACGGTTTGACTCTGTTCGTGGTGCTGCAACACTCGAATTGGGCCGCCAGTTAACCACCGTACATCGCTATCGTAATGCGGTGAATGGTTTTGCGACAGAGCTTGATGCTGCTGAGGTCCGGGCCTTGCGCAACATGCCGGGTGTGAAGGATGTAATGCTTGATGAAATTCAGCACCTGGAAACCGATTCAGGGCCAAACTGGATCGGCGCTGATGAAATCCACACCGGCAACGCCGGGTTTACACCTACCAGTGGTGAGGGAATCGTCGTTGGCATCATTGATTCCGGTGTGAACTGGGATCATCCGTCTTTCTTTGACTTAGGTGAAGGCGTACCACCCGGCCAGGGTGATTGGGATCATGTGAATCCCTATGGTACCGAATTGGGTTTGTGTTCCGATGTGACAGTGAAATGTAATGACAAGCTGGTCGGGGTGTATGACTATGTAGTAGACGATACCTCAACCACTGAGATTGAAGAAAACACGAATGGCCTGGACAATACCGGTCACGGTTCTCACGTAGCGTCAACCGTTGCGGGCAATCCGCGTACTGTAACCGCCTCTGGCGCGCTATTGAACATTGCCGGGGTGGCGCCTAACGCAAATATCGTCAGCTACCGTGTTTGTTATCTTGGCGACCCCGATGATCCGGATGATGATGGTTGCCAGTCATCTGCTATTTTACAAGCCATTGACCAGGCTATCGCAGACCAGGTGGATGTGATCAACTACTCTATTGGTTCCGGTCCGGGTAACCCGTGGCATGCAGGTTCTACCGCGCTGACCTATCTCAATGCCAGGGCAGCCGGCATATTCGTCGCAACTTCCGCCGGCAATGCAGGACCCAATGCCGG
>BTRB01000088.1:0-7002 GCA_036986175.1 Gammaproteobacteria bacterium | reverse complement strand
CGGCTGTCAGGTAGGACTGTTGTGATTCCGTCACCCGGTCGGCATCGACCGGCAGGCCGGTGACGAAGAAATCTATATCGTCATATTCACTGGTCGCGTCCACAGCCTGACCGGAAAACCGTAAAATGAGTGAATCAGTGGCGTCAAACTCAACATCCAGATTTGCCGTTGTGTTTTTTGCACCATCCTTTTCATTACCTTGCCTGGATACATTTGTACCTTCTGAATCAAAGTAAGACAGGCCGCCGGTGACCCGGAAAGACTCGCCGGAGTAGCCGCCATCAACTCCTGCACTGAAAGTACTGAACGAACCAGCCTCAAGGTTGCCGGAGATATAGTGGCTGACAGCATCTTTTTTGCGAATGATGTTGATTACCCCTGCCATCGCGTCGCTTCCCCAGGTTGCGCTTTGCGGGCCACGGATAATTTCGATCCGTTCAATATTTGCCGTCAATGCATATTGGTAGGGAAATTCATCGCTTGACGCTGGGTCGTTGGCACGTACGCCATCAATCAGTACCAACAGTTGATTGGCCTCAGCACCGCGCACACGTATCTGGGTTTGAGTACCGGGGCCACCTGCCTGGCTGACTGCAAAGCCCGGTACATCGCGTAGCAGGTCGGACAGGTACCTGACCTGGCGCTGTTCGATTTCTTCGCGTGTGATGACAGTGACAGAGCTGGCAACGTCGTTGATGGATATCGGTTGCAGGCGGGCTGTAACCAGCATGTCATCGAGTTGCAGGGTATCTTCAGCAACAAGCTGGCTGCTGAATAAGGTGAATAGTACAGAGTTGACCATGTTTGATATGGTTTTCAGGTTTGTTTTGACCATTGTCTTTTTCCGTGCGATCTCACCCGAACGCGCAGGGTTGTGTTTTTTGACGTGGTCGAAACGGGGAGGCTGTTTCTGGTAGCGGATGGGCCGGCAGAAGCAGATCTCACACGCCTCCGCCCGCCGCGAATGCACAGTGAAAAAACTGCTGGCCGGTCTCCGGGCTTGCGAAGAGCGATCATTGATCGCTAGTGACGGGTCGCCTTCCCGTGCTTATGCACAGTGGCTGCGATGACCCGTACCTTCGCCTACCGTTGCGGGGGCAGCGACGGAATTGCGCAAAAGGAATTACCCTTCAATGGCGTACCGTCTTCCCGTTTAATCCTCTGACTGAGCAGTCAGAAGGACACCTGCAGACTCGTGGGGGAGATTGATGGTTCAAGGATGAATTGTCAAGCTGAGACGCTGCTCGGGATTCTAAAAGGTTGGCACCATCCTGCCGCGGCGACACGGGGTACTTCCCCCTGCGACACGCTGTAAACACGTCCATGTGTGCTCGGGGCCTGCTCCCGGCAGGCCACGGTCGCAGGGGGCTTCGCGCCGCACATCCATGTGCTCTATCGCGAAGTACCGTTCATCCTGAACATAACCCCGTATCCCCGCTCAGTTTTACGGATTCTTCAACTTGTCTAATCATCCGCCTTAAAAGCATAGCCGCCAAACTGCTCCCGCAAAATCATCTTCTGGATCTTGCCGGTTGCCGTATGTGGAATTTCATCTACAAATTCGACTCCGTCCGGCATCCACCAGGTGGCGATTTTCCCGTTCAGGTAGGCCAGGATTTCATCAGCGCTGACTTCTGAATCGGCTTTGCGCACAATAATCAGCAGTGGCCGCTCGGTCCATTTTGGATGGGCAACCCCGATGACCGCGGCCTCGGCGACACCTTCGCAACCCACTGCGGTATTTTCAATTTCAATGGATGAAATCCATTCACCGCCCGACTTGATAACATCTTTATCACGATCAGTAATTTGCATGTAGCCCAACTCATCGATGTTGGCAATATCACCGGTATCGAACCAACTGTCCTTATCCAGGATTTCTTCATCATGCTTGAAATAGGCCCTGGATATTGCCGGGCCGCGTACCAGCAGGTGGCCGGAAGTCTTACCATCGCGTGGCAGGTCATTGCCTTCATCATCGACGGCCTTCATTTCCACCAGGTAGGGTGTACGGCCCTGCTTGAGCTTCAGCTTGACGCGCTCTTCGCCACGCAGATGTTGGGTGGAATTTTTCAGTTTGCCGGTTGTGCCTACCGGTGACATTTCGGTCATTCCCCAACCGTGGATTACCTCGACGTCATATTTGTTTTCCAGGGTTTCGATCATCATGCGCGGACAGGCAGCGCCACCGATCAGAACGCGGTCCAGGTAAGGTAACGCCAGCTTGTTTTCCTCCAGGTATTGCAGCAATCCCAGCCAGACTGTGGGCACTGCAGCAGACGCGGATACTTTCTCGCTGTCCAGCAATTCGTAAATACTTTTGCCGTCCATACCGGCGCCCGGCATGATCAGGCTGGCACCTGCGGCGGGCACGGCATAGGTTATTGCCCAGGCATTGGCGTGAAACATGGGGACGATCGGCAAAATATTGTCGCTTGAACTTACGCCAAGTACGTCCGGCTGGTTGCACATCAGGCCGTGCAGTACATTGGAACGGTGAGAGTAAAGCACGCCCTTGGGATTGCCGGTGGTGCCGGATGTGTAACACAGCGATGAAGCGGTGTTTTCATCAAAAACCCCCCATGTAAAATCTGCATCAGATGCGGCAAGCCAGGTTTCATAGGCGACCGCATTGGGCAGACTGGTTTCCGGCATATGCGCATCATCGGTCAGGATGATGTACTTTTGGATGCTTGGAAGTTTGTCGGCGATCGCCTCAATAAGAGGCACGAAGGTCAGATCGAAAAACAAAATCTTATCTTCAGCGTGGTTGAATATATATACCAGTTGTTCGACGAATAAGCGGGGATTAACCGTGTGGCAGATCGCGCCCAGCCCCATGATGCCATACCAGGTTTCGACATGGCGGTCCGTGTTCCAGGCCATGGTGGCGATGCGGTCACCCATGCCGACGCCTTCTTTTTGCAGGGCCTTGGCGACGCCCAGTGCACGCTCCTTAAGGTCCCGGTAGGTGTAGCGCCGGATGGGGCCTTCGATGGAACGGGTTACCATTTCCCTTTCGCCGTGGTTGAGTGCCGCGTGATCAAGAATTGTTTGCACCGTAAGTTGGTAATCCTGCATCAGGCCCAGCATATTTTTCTCCTTTCGGGTGTTCGGTTTGGCACGGATAAACGGTTTAAGCAAGTATCAGTTATAGTCTCCTGACCCTGATAATATACCAATCGCAGTGTTTGCAAGTTCAGATTGAATAAAAACATGGTCATGTAAATACACCAGATCTTTTTCTTCTTTAAGCCGAACGGTCATATGCTCGTCTCATTGCGCTATGTCCAGCTTGGCAGAAAGCAAAACATACATATGCACGTAATCAGGTCATAACTACCGGTCCTTCATGACAGGCCTGATTGCTTCCTGATACTGTTGTCTTTAACATGGCGCATAATGAACGCTGCTCGTAAGTTTTTTGCAGAACTGCGTCGCCGGAAGGTCTACAAGGTTGCCGTGGTATACACGGCTGTGGCGTTCGTCATATGGCAGGTGGCCGACATAGCACTCCCTTCCCTGGGTCTTGCGGACAGTGCAGTTGGCGTGGTACTTGTCTTCACCGTGCTGGGTTTTCCGATAGCGTTGGTACTGGCCTGGGCGTACGAAGTACGGCCCGAGGAGCAGATGGCAGCTGCTGCAGAAACTGATTCCATGCAGAAAACCTCCTCCCGGAGCGTCCCACCGCAGGCGAACTCCGTCGCGGTACTCCCTTTCGAGAGTATGAGCCCGGAAGAGGAGGGCGAGTATTTCGCCGACGGTATTGCAGAAGAGATCACCAACGTCCTGGCCAGCCTTGCTGATCTTCGCGTGGCGGCACGGACCTCTGCATTCATGTTCAAGGGAAAGCAGGCTGATATCAGGGAGATCGGCCGGCAATTGGGCGTGTCATACCTGGTCGAGGGAAGCGTTCGGCGCGCTGGCGACACACTGCGAATCACCGCCCAGTTGATAGACACGACGTCTGGCTATCACCTATGGTCGGAGCGCTTCGACCGATTGATGGGGGATGTCTTCGAGATTCAGGACCAGATCGCGAGCGCGGTGGCGGAGCGGCTTTCCGAGCAGGTCAGACTTTCCGGAAGCTCTCCGCGGCCAGTGGTCCGCAGCAGCGAGTTGCCGGCGTACGAGATGTTCCTGAAGGGACGACAGTTGATGGCTGTTTTTGCGGGTGAGTCAATGCTGGACGCTGCTGCCTGCTTCGAAGAGAGCATCTCTTTGGATCCCGGCTTCGCCGCTGCCCACGCAGGTCTGGCGGAGGCGCTCACCCTCCAGTCCATCGGCTTCCAGGTAAAGTCGGGCAAGGAAACCATGCCCCGGGCACGTCAGCAGGCCGATCTGGCACTGGAACTCGATCCGAGTCTGCCGGGGGCTCACCTCGCGCGGGCGCTGGTCGCGATGTTTTATGAGTGGGATTATCGGGCTGCCAGGGCGGCATTCGACCGTGCAGCGAAACTCGGTCCGAATGACGCTCGCGTCCATATGTGGCGGGATTTCTATTTTACCTATGTTGAGCATGACTACGATGCAGCTATCGCAGAGAACAAACGGGCGCAGGAGTTGAACCCCATGGACCCGTCTCTCCGGAGCAGGGAAGCCACTATTCGCTACCTCTTCGGTGACCTTGATGAGGCAGAGAATTTATTTCGAGCCTTGCTCGGTGAAATGCCGGATCTGCCACTACTCCATCTGGGCCTGGCTGATACGCTCACACGCCAGGGGAGAATCGACGAGGCGGTTAGCGCTATGGAGCGCGCGCTGGAGCTCGGAGGCCCGCTGGTTGTAATGGTGGGAATCATGGCTGGCCTCTACGGATTACAGGGTTCTATCGACAAGGCCCGGGGCCTCCTGCATCAGCTGGAAGCGCGGTCATCCGAAGGTTATGTCTCCAGCTTCTGGATTGCCGTCACCCAGGCCGGACTCGGAAATCTGGATGCCGCGTTTTCCTCACTCGAAAGGGCCAGGACAGAGCGCGACTGCAATCTTCTATACGCGTTCTGGGTGCCACGAGTATTTGGTCTTCACAGCGACCGCAGGTTTCCCAACGTGCTGCGCGCAATCGGCTTGAGCCATCTGATTCCGCTAATATAGGCGTCTGGTTACCAAGACTGCCTTTGATAGCTGAAAGGAGACTGAAATGGCGCGTGTGAAACTGATTGATCCGGAAAAGGCCGAAGGCCGCACAAAGGAAGTCTTTGAGCGGGTAAAGAGCTATTATAAAATGGTTCCGGGCCTGCAGAAGGGCCTGGCCCATCTTCCTGAAACCACCGATGCACTGTGGACGCTAAGCCTGATAACGGCGGGTGAAGGATCCATCCGTGAAGAACTGAAGCGGGTTTTCTTCGCCGTTACCGCCCACGAAGTGGAGTGCGAATACTGCACGGCGGCACATATGCTGGCGCTACTGGGCAAGGACTGGTCACAGGAAGAATGTGTTGAAGTGGTCTCGGGCAGGCCCTCACCGCGCCTGACGGATAAGGAAAATGCTGCTGTCGATTTTGCCCGCCAGGTAGCACGGCGCCCCGCGGGCGTAAATGACGAAATGACTGATGAAGTGCGTGCCGCCGGCTGGACGGATGCGGAAATCGTCGAGATCGTCGCTGCCGTCGCCCTGATGCGGTATACGAGTACAGTCGCCAGTGCGCTCGACGTGCCGCTGGAACCGGCGATGGAAGGCGTGGGGGTGAGCTGCGGCGTACCTCTCGAAAAGCTTGATCAGGAAACATGAGGGCCAAAAACGGGGACGTCCGGCACTCAATAAGCTTCTTATAGCTTTTCAAAGCAAAATCGCGGGCGTCCCCGCTTTAGCACGGGAGCATCAGAGGGAAGCACGTTCCAGCAAAAACAGGATAAAAAGGCGGTCGAATACCTATGAGCAAACCACTCCAAAGCATCCTCGATGCAATAGGCTGCACGCCAATTTTCAAAATCAACAAATTGGCCCCACAGGGTATCAATATGTTCGTTAAAGCCGAGAGCTTCAACCCGATGGGCTCGGTCAAAGACCGCATGGCAATTGCTACGATAGAGGCAGCCGAGGCCAGCGGGGAATTGAAGCCCGGGCAGACAGTAATTGAAGCCACCAGTGGCAACACAGGAATTGGGCTGGCCATGGTTTGTGCCGTCAAAGGATATCCGCTGGTCGTTACGATGGCCGAATGTTTCAGTATTGAGCGCCGTAAAATACTGCGTTTTCTCGGTGCAAAAGTTGTGCTGACACCGGCGGAACTGAAAGGAACTGGCATGCTGGCCAAGGCAGTTGAACTGGCCAACGAACATGACTGGTTTCTGGTCAGGCAGTTTGAAAATGAAGCCAATGCCGACGCGCATAGCCGCACTACCGCTGAGGAAATCCTCAGTGCGTTTGAGGGACAGCAATTGGACTATTTTGTCACGGGTTTCGGTACTGGCGGCACACTGAAGGGCACCAGCCGAGTACTCAGAAAAAGAAGCCCACAGACCAGGATCATTGTATGCGAACCAGACAATTCACAAATACTTGGCAGCGGCATACCCCAGGCAAGAGAAACAGATGGCAGTCCTGCTGAAAGTCACCCGAGTTTCCGTCCACACCTCATTCAGGGTTGGTCACCGGACTTTATCCCCAAGCTGACTGAAGATGCCATTTCAGCAGGAATGGTTGATCAAATTTTTCCTATAGCCGGTGACAAAGCATTGCAATATACCCGGGAGCTGGCACAGCAAGAAGGCATATTTTGTGGTGTATCCAGTGGTGCAACATTTGCGGCAGCGATCGGGATTGCCAAATCAGCACCTGTGGGCAGCAATATTCTGTGCATGTTGCCAGACACCGGTGAACGCTATTTGTCTACACCACTTTTCGATGATATTCCTGTTGAAATGACTGAGGCCGAATGGCAGGTGTCCAGATCGACACCCAATTACCGCTTTGATGCCGCCACGACTGGTAAGCAGCGCGGAGCAACGCTCACTGACGAATCGCCGGTTCAACTCGATGAGGAAGCACTGGCTTTGGTA
>BTRB01000087.1:0-7068 GCA_036986175.1 Gammaproteobacteria bacterium | reverse complement strand
GCTTCGGTCACGCCGGCCCGCAAGCTGCCGGCTGCGCAACCGATCGCCATGGCCATCATCTACGTCTATGTCGCGCGCATTGGCGCCACCATGGATTTGAGCGTGGTGGACTGGGACAAGATGCTCGGATTTATTGCCATGGCCTATGTCTGGATCACCATCCATGGCTTGTTCATCCTCACCGGCGCCTGGCTTTTCCGCGTGGATCTCCATACCGTGGCCATCGCATCGGCAGCCAATATCGGCGGTGCGGCTTCCGCGCCCATCGTAGCCGCACATCACCGTGAAACGCTGGTACCGGCATCCATTTTGATGGCCCTGATCGGCTATGCCCTGGGTAATTACCTGGCCATTCTGACCGGACGTATTGGCCAGTTGCTCGCCGGTTGACGGGCGTCAGGCATTGAAACACAAGCCCTGGTCCTATTGCAGGAAAGTACTTTGAAACAAAATATTCTGCTGCAGCGCATTACCTTGATAGGCCTGGTAGCCATGATGGCGGTTTCCACCGATTTATACCTGCCGGCCATTCCTCAGCTTATCGAGAGTCTGACTGCGAGCGTCAGCCAGGGACAGCTGACCCTGAGTATATTTTTATTGGGTTTCGCTTTAGGCCAGTTGTTTTACGGCAACATTTCCGACCGGCACGGCCGTAAACCGGTTCTCTACTTTGGCCTGGCCATCTACCTGGCCGGCACCCTGGGTGCTATTTTCGCCCCGGACATCAATATGCTGATCGGTGCACGCTTTGTGCAGGGTATCGGTGGTGCCAGCGCACCCGTGCTGGCGCGCGCTATGGTCTCTGACAGCCATGACCGGGTGGATGCGGCAAGGATCATGGCATCCATCGCCGGTGCCATGGCACTGGTACCCGCCGTTGCACCGGTCGTTGGTAGTTGGCTGTTGTACTTTTTTGACTGGCGATCGCACTTTGTACTGCTGCTGATACTTGGCCTGCTGACCTTCGCAGGCGCCACCCGCTTGCAGGAGACATTAAAAACGGTCAGTTCGGAAAAATTAAAACTGAGCAGTATTGTCAGCCAGTTTCCCCTGTGCCTCAGGAATTCCAGTTTTGTCGGCTTTACCCTGTGTGGCGGTGCAATTTATGCAGCCATGTTTGCTTACATCTCCACGTCCTCATTCCTGGTCATCAACCTGCTGGGGCTGGCACCCGAATACTTCGGCTACACTTTTATGGTAGTGGTTTTCGGCTATATCGCGGGCGCAATGACCAGCTCGCGACTGGTCGGACACCGGGGTGTTATCCGGGTTTTGGCCCTGGGGCAATGGGTCGGCCTGCTGGCTGCAGGTCTGCTAATGACGCTGGCAGTTTTTGCAATCAACCGGCTTGCACCCATGCTGTTGGCCTTTTTTATGATATTCATGGCGGGTGGATTAACCCTGGCAGTCAGCCAGATGGGCGCGATTGCAGAGTTGCCTGAAGCTGCCGGAAGGGCCTCATCCGTTTTCGGGTTTCTGCAAATTGCTTTTGCTTCGCTGCTGGGCTTTGTAGTGGGCTTATTCTATAACGACACACTGCTGCCAACAGCAATCGGGGTCATATTGGCAATGCTGGTGTCCGCCACTGGATTCATGATTATCCGCAAGGCACAGAATCCGGACGATGGACTGACGGGCAGCCGCAATTTGATGAAGGACGAATAGATGAGCGAAAAATCGAGATCCTATTTCTCAGATCAGCATGCTGTAGTCACCGGTGGCGCCAGCGGTATCGGTGAAGCCATTGCTGAGCGGTTGGCTGATACCGGCATGCGTATCACGCTGATGGGGCGCAACCCTGAAAGGCTGTCCACCACCGCCGACCGGCTCAAGGCAGCATCGCAGCAGGTTGATGTCACCCTCCCGGATGATGTCCGCCGGGGCTTCGCGGCTGCTGTGCAGGTCAATGGTCCGGTCAGTATCCTGGTCAACAATGCAGGCTCAGCCGAATCAAGCCCGTTTACCAAAATGGATGATGACCTGTGGTACAGGATGCTGGCGGTCAACCTGACCGGTACCTATCTATGCACGAAGTCCGTCGTCAAAGCCATGTCGAAAGCGGGCTTTGGAAGGATCATCAACATCGCCAGCACAGCATCACAAAAAGGCTATGCCTATGTGTCAGCTTACTGCGCGGCCAAGCATGGCGTATTGGGGTTGACCCGTGCGCTGGCCCTGGAAATGGCGCGCAAGGGTGTCACCGTGAACGCTGTTTGCCCTGGCTTCACTGATACTGATCTGCTTGCCCGTTCACTGGACACCATCGTTGAAAACACAGGCATGCGACGGCAGCAAGCGCTTGCCGAACTGGTCAAGAACAACCCGCAAGGCCGGCTGATCGCGCCCAAAGAGATCGCAGAAACTGTCGTTTGGCTATGTAGTGCCAATTCCGCATCCATAACCGGGCAAGCCATTGCCGTAGCTGGCGGTGAGATTTAGCCTGCAACGGGGTGTCCTCTTTTATGTTGACAAAGGTGTCTCCCTCCGTACGCTAATATTGAGTGTGGACTGAAGAACCGGTCAGATACAATTTTCATTTGAATTGATTTATGCTTGCACCCATCTTGCCCAAGGTTAAACTTATGTTGCAAAAACTGATATTTCTTAGCTGGGTTTTGTTGCTGCCGCTTGCAGGTCAGTCCGAAGTCAAGACAGAAGGCCTGCCGGAAAGCGTTATCCTGCCTGCCGAGCCCAACCCCCACTGGGTGTGGGTCAATGACATTGTTTTTCAGCACATGACGGACGGCAAAGCCTACCTCGTCGATGGCGATACGGGCCGCTTCCTTGGCATGTTGAGTACCGGCCTGGGATTTGTCGGTGTAGTTTTGCCATCAGACTATGCGCAGATTTATTCTCCCGAGACTTACTTTTCCCGTGGCACCCGTGGCGAACGAACGGACGTCATTACCTTCTATGACCCCCAAAAGCTTACCCCGACCGGTGAAGTCATCATCCCGCCCAAGCGCTTTGCCGCAATGCCCACAAACAATTATTCCGCCCTAACGGATGATGATCGTTTTCTGATGGTTTACAACTTCACACCGGCGCAGTCGGTCAGCGTTATCGATGTGCAAGAGCGTCGTTTTATTGCAGAGACAGAAACAGCGGGTTGCGCACTGGTACTGCCATCCGGCGAGCGTTCTTTTATGATGGTATGTGGCAACGGCGGCCTGCTGGCGGTGACCTTGAACGACAAAGGAGAAGTCACGGACAAGCAGCGCATCAAGCCGTTCTTTGACCCGCAAACCGACCCTGTGACCGAAAAGGCTGTACGTTGGGGTGACACGTGGATTTTCGTCTCCTTCAAAGGCGACGTCTACCCGGTCGATGTGTCCGGTGACCAGCCGGTTCCGGGCAAGCGCTGGTCTTTGTTCAGCGATTCCGAGCGTGAGGCGTCATGGAAACCCGGTGGTATCCAACACCTGGCAGTCCACGAATCCAGCGGCAGCTTGTACTCCCTGGTGCACCAGGGAGGAGATGATACCCACAAGGACCCCGGACAGGATGTTTGGGTTTATGACCTGGCGACACGCAAACAGGTACGTAAAATAAAACTGGATAAATTATCGACATCCATACAGGTCAGCAAAGATGATTCACCGTTGATGTTCTCAATATTCATCGGCAATCCGACACTGGATATCTATGCTGCCTCGAGCGGGAAATATTTACGCAGCGTTGATGAAATCGGATTAACGCCAACCATCATGCAGACGCCCTGAGTAAAACTTCATACACAATGGACCCGCTCATCACAATCATCATCAGCATCAGCATGTCTTTGCTGTTCGGCTTTGCAGCAGTACATAAACTAAGGGCAATTGCCGTATTCAGGGCGGCCATGGATGAGTACCGGCTGATCCCACGACAGTTATCAGGCCTTGTTGCCATACTCCTGATAGTGACGGAACTGCTGGCGGCCACCCTGGTACTGATTCCGCCTGCACGTGCGACCGGCTTTGCGGTCATGGCCGGCCTGCTCTTTATTTACACGACCGGCATCAGCATTAACCTTCTAAGGGGCAGACGCGATATCGACTGCGGCTGTAGTGGCCCGGCATCACGTCATGAACTTTCAGGATGGCTGGTATCGCGCAACCTGATTCTACTGGCCCTTGTTCTGCTCAGCCTTGTTCTGCCCGGGCTTGATCTGCAAGGCGTCGGCTGGTCAGCCCAAAGGCCTCTGAACTGGCTGGATAGTCTGGTGGTCCTGTTTAGCGTAATGGTTGCCAGTGGCCTCTACATGGGCCTGAATCAATTGCTCGCCCAGGCACCGCGCCTGGCCGCCCTGAGGACCGGTGTATGACCAGCACGCTAATCATTTCCAATATCATTCTATGGATCCTGGTACTGGTACAGGCGGCTGTGGTATTTGCCCTGGTTCGCCAGATAGGCGTTTTATACGAACGGGTTGCACCCGCAGGCGCGCTGATGGCCGGAAAGGGTTTGAAGACGGGTGAATTGGCACCAGTTTTTGACCTGCAGACGCTTCAGGGTCAGGCATTCCGCCTGGGCGGTGAGCGTAGCGACGGAAAAAGTACCTTGCTGTTTTTCCTTTCTCCCAGCTGCCCGGTTTGCAAAACCCTGCTGCCGGTACTTCAAGCGATGCGCAAAAGCGAAGCCGACTGGCTGGAAATTGTGCTTGCCAGTGACGGTGACGAGAAAGAGCACCGCGAATGGCTCAAACAGCAAAAGCTGGAATCCTGGCCCTATTTGCTGTCACCACAACTGGGCATGACGATGCAGGTCGCAAAGCTGCCTTTTGGTGCACTGATCGATGAAAAAGGAATCCTCTGTGCCAGGGGCCTGGTCAACAGCAGAGAACATATTGAAAGCCTGTTCGAGGCCAAGGCGCAGGGTGTCGCCTCAATCCAGGAATACATGCAAGCTAAACGGAAACAGGAAGTCGCGTAGCGAGGGAGATCACCTATGAAATGGCTGGATAAATTTTCTGAACATTCTGCTAGATCCGTAGCGCGGCAAAGTTCAAGACGCGGTTTTATTGCCAAAGTCGGGACAGTGATATTGGGCGGGGCGGCGATCCCGTTATTGCCAGTGGCCAGGGCGAGCGGCAATGCCCGTCCTGATGCTCCGGCGGAGAGCGGTGATCCAGGCAGCTGTGACTACTGGCGTTATTGCGCCATCGACGGATTCCTGTGCGATTGCTGCGGCGGAACTTACAACAGCTGCCCGCCGGGAACGACGGTTTCACCCATAACCTGGATTGGCACTTGCACCAACCCGGTAGACGGCAAGGATTACATCATTTCGTACAATGACTGCTGCGGGAAATCCAGCTGCGGCCGGTGCCTGTGCAACCGCAACGAGGGCGACAAACCCGTTTATCAGGCACCGCTTTCCAATGATATCAACTGGTGCGCCGGATCATCAGTGGACACGCCCTACAACTGTTCGACAGCCGTGGTACTCGGCCTGGCCGTAGCGGACGCCTGATGGTACGTCTGGCTGCATTAGCTACGATCAGTGGCGTAGTATTGTTATTTTACACCCTGGGCGCTCAGGCAGCAGACAGCTATTCACCGCACACCAATTACATATTGATGTGCCAGGGCTGCCATCTGGCGGACGGTGCCGGCACGCCGGAAAAAGTGCCCGCACTCAAAAATGAAATGGGGCGGTTCCTGCAGGTTGCGGGTGGACGGGAATACCTGATCCAGGTACCTGGAACTGCCCAGTCACCATTGACGGACAAAGAGGTGGCCGCTGTTCTCAACTGGATCCTGCACAATTTCAGCAGTACCGAACTACCTGCTGATTTTACCCCGTATACAACAGCTGAAGTGGCCCGCTATCGCAATGAGCCATTGGCCAACGCAAGTGAAGTGCGGACCGGACTGATTCACAAACTGCGACAGCAGGGCCAGTGAAAGCAGAGCTGACAATTGCAACGCTTATGATGACTGGCGTTGCTGGTCTATGTACTGGCTGGCTGTCAGGCAAAGAGTAAACAATTCGTTCTGGGTAGAAATGTCCAGTTTTTCGTAGGCACGGCGCCGGTAAGTAACCACGCTGGACTGTGCAATATTGAGGTCGAGTCCGATACCTACTGATGTGTAGCCCAATAATATGCGTTCACAAACTTCCCGCTCGCGCGGGGTTAACTGGGAAAACGGAGATACATTTTTGCTGATGATGTTGTGCACCAGGCTGCGCGCATTCCGGTATTGCTCCTGCTTGTCCGCAGGACTCAACTGGAGAAAACGGTAATGCGTGGAAATCAGTGTCGTGATCAGCGGCAGAATGGATTCAAGCAGTTGCCAGTCCTTGTCGGAATAGGGGCCGGAGCGACCCATACGATAAAAATTGCAATACACGCTGCCCTGCTCGAGCTTGCCGATCGTCGACGCTTTGTCGATCAGGTCATGGCGATCGAAAAAGTGATTCTGATAAGCAGCGTCAACATCCGCATCGGCGGCAAGTGGGATCAGGCAATCTTCACGGCCCTTGGTAGCACCGCTAAGCTGCGAAAAGTTGGGGTCCTGCTCATGAAAATTCCTGACATAGTCGTCAGCAAGCTGCTGGGCCTCTTCAACCCGCATCCTGCCGTGGGTAAAAAGGTGCCCCGTGCCTCTCTCCCCGAAGGTAAACACAACACAGTGATCTACGGGGGTGACCTTGTTGAGTAACTTGAGCAGGCACGATTCAAATGCCGGTGTGCCGATACAGCGGCATAGTTGTGTCAGGCCTTCCAGCCAACCAGGCTCGCCAAAAGCACTGGGGTCCCCGAAGCGAATATCGGGTAAGCCCAGGTCACTGCTGCGGCTGGTTTTTTGTGATGGCGTCATACCTTTAGTGTACCAGCCTAACCTGAGAAGTAATGAAAATGCTATCGCAAAGGGATAAAGAGGTGCTAGACAATAAGGATTTCCAGAAGCTCGTGACGGTCCGCAGCGGGGTATCATGGTCATTTCTGCTTGTATTGCTCGGTCTTTACCTCGTATTCGGGCTTTTGTCTGCTTATTCCCCTGAAGTTCTTGCCCGGCCCGTATTTGCCTGTGGTGTCGTGCCGGTTGGCATCGCAATGGGATACGGAATTCTTGCCACTAC
>BTRB01000086.1:0-7138 GCA_036986175.1 Gammaproteobacteria bacterium | reverse complement strand
ATGGCGGCGCCATCGCTCTCGGTCACCCCCTCGGTATGAGTGGCGCCAGGTTGGTTACGGCAGCTTTGTACCAATTGCAACGCACACAAGGCCGCTACGCCCTGTGCACCATGTGCATCGGAGTCGGCCAGGGTATCGCCCTTATTCTTGAACGGGTTTAAGGTGCGGGCAAAGTACCCGGAACCTTCATCAAGGACCTGTGCCCGGCAGAAACCTGCCGGCAGTGAATCCTGCCGACAGTAAAGCTATGCACAGCGAACGCGTTCCCTTCATCCGGGAATGCGTCAAGGTCTAATAGTCTTTATAGGAATGATAAACGCTTACCTTGCCGTCCTTGTCATAAGCAACTACATCAAAGTTATCCTTACGACCGTACGCGACGCCGGGGTGAGCTTCCATACCGGGAGTTCCCATCGGCATGCCGGGGACAGACAGGCCCGCGATATTATCAGGTTTTTCTTTGATCAGGCGCATGATGTCCTGAGCCGGCACGTGGCCCTCAATGACATAACCTTCAATTACCGCAGTATGGCAAGAGGCCAGCTGCGGTGGCATCCCCAGTTGCTTCTTGATCTGAGCCATTTCATTGGTAACATTGTCAGTGATCTTAAAATTATGCTTCTCCAGGTGATTTATCCATTTTTTACAACAACCGCACTGTGCGCTGCGGTTTACCGTGATCGCCAAGGGTTTTTCAATGACTGCATGAGGTTTTTCCGGGTCCCAGACGCTCCCGGCATTGGCATTGAAGGACAACGCGATCAGGGCAGAAAACAGCAGCGAGAAACTTAATTTCATTTTGATTACTCCACTTTTGAATGACTGAGGTCAATTTTAGGTTCAGGTGATTTGGAAAGCAAGAAAGAAAGCAAGTACACCACACCGGACCCCTCAGAGGTGATCTGATTGATACCTGGAAACAAATCTGCCTGTATTTAGACGGTTAACAAACAAAGGTGCCAAGTGATACACTTAGAAATTGTTTGTTACAATATCTGTATCAATCAATTCCAATAATTAATCGCAATATCCTGGTAGGCTACATGATAGAAAACACCGCCCAAATGGATCCTCAACTGGCCGCTTTTGAAGAAAAAGTCGCCAACGACCAGCGCATCGAGCCCAAGGACTGGATGCCCGATGCCTTCAGGAAAACTGTACTCCGGCAAATGTCCCAGCATGCGCATTCCGAGGTCATCGGCATGCAGCCTGAAGGCAACTGGATCACCCGTGCGCCGACACTGCACCGCAAGGTCATTTTGCTGGCAAAGATCCAGGATGAAGGCGGACACGGACTGTATTTGTACAGTGCGGCTGAAACCCTGGGCACCACCCGCGAAGAGATGGTTCAGGCCCTGCACGATGGCAAAGCCAAATATGCATCAATATTTAACTACCCCAGCCTGACCTGGGCGGATATCGGTATGATCGGCTGGCTGGTGGACGGCGCTGCCATTGTGAACCAGGTATCGCTGCAGCGCACATCCTACGGCCCTTATTCGCGGGCCATGATCCGTATCTGCAAGGAAGAGAGCTTCCATCAGCGCCAGGGCTATGAAGCCACCATGGTACTGGCCCGCGGCAGCGCAGAACAAAAAGCCATGGCGCAGGACGCACTGAACCGCTGGTGGTGGCCATCATTGATGATGTTCGGACCGCACGATTCGGACTCCGCCCACAGCAGCCAGTCGATGCAGTGGAAACTGAAACGCGAAAGCAATGATGTGCTGCGGCAGCGGTTTGTAGACCAGACCGTTCCCCAGGCAGAGTTTATCGGTCTGAAAATCCCGGATCCGGATCTGCAATGGAATGAAGAACGTGGTTGCTATGATTTTGGTGAAATTGACTGGGATGAATTCATGCGGGTCATTTCCGGCAACGGCCCGTGTAACCGTCAGCGCCTGGCGCACCATGTACGTGCTCAGGAAGAAGGCCAGTGGGTTCGTGACGCCATGCATGCCTATGAATTAAAACGCCAGGCGCGCGAAGTCGCCTGACAGCGGAGTAAGCCAGTGAAACGACAAGCCCCGAATCAAAAAGCCCCCGAACAGCAAACCCTTCCGCTTTTCGAAGTATTCGTCCGCTCCAGGCGTGGTCTGGATCATCGTCACGTTGGCAGTTTGCACGCTGAGGATTCCGGGCAGGCACTGGAATATGCCCGCGATGTGTATTTGCGCCGCAGCGAAGGCGTCAGTATCTGGGTGGTCCGCTCCAGCAACATCACAGCCTCACAGGAAAGCGATGTGGCATCATTTTGTGACCCGATGGATGACAAACCTTACCGCCACGCCACCCATTACAAACTCCCTGAAGAAGTGGACAATATGTGAACCGGATGATGGATACTGAACTCAAATCAGCATTATTCGATTACTGCATCGCACTCGGTGACGACGCGGTAATCCTGGGCCACCGGCTGTCTGAATGGTGCCGCAACGGGCCTTTTCTTGAAGAAGACCTGGCGCTGACCAATGTCTCGCTGGACTTCATCGGCCGGGCGCGCTTGTTTTATTCCTATGCAACTGAACTTGAGGGTAAAGGCCGTACAGAGGACGACATTGCTTATTTAAGGGATTGCCGTGAATACCGCAACCACCTGATCAATGAACTACCAAACGGCGATTTTGCCTTCACGATGGCGCGCCAATTTCTGGTTGATGTCTACGATGTGGGTTTCTTCACCGAGTTAACACAGTCAAAGGACCCGATGCTTTCCGCCATTGCCAGCAAGGCTATCAAAGAGTCCCGCTATCATCTGCGGCGCAGTGAAGACTGGATCAAACGCCTGGGTGACGGTACTGAACAAAGCCATGAGCGTGTACAGAATGCATTCAACCAGTTGTGGGCTTACCATGCCGGGATGTTCGAGGTTGCAAACCAGGAACAGCGTCTGGTCGTTACCGGTATCGCCGTTGACCGCAGCGCACTGAAGGAAAACTGGACTGCATCCGTCAATGCAATCATGCAAGAGTCTACGCTGGATATTCCGGATGAAGACTGGACCATCGGCGGTGGACGCGACGGCATGCACACGGAACACCTGGGATATCTTTTGGCGGAAATGCAGTTTTTACAACGCGCCTATCCTGGTCAGCAATGGTAAACCAGGGCCCCAATATGGATACGGAGCAGCTGTTTGAACTGTTGAGCAGCGTCTGCGATCCGGAAATACCTGTTCTGACCCTTGAGGACCTCGGTGTATTGCGTGACATTTCGATTGAGGATGGCGGGGTAACTGTAACCATCACGCCAACCTACTCGGGCTGCCCGGCGATGGCTGCCATGCAGGCGGATATTGAGACAGCCCTGGCTGAAGCCGGCTACGAACATATAACGGTAAGGCAAAGCCTGAGCCAGGCCTGGACCACTGACTGGATGAGCGATGCAGGGCGGGAAAAACTCCGCGCCTATGGTATTGCACCACCCGCACGCCAAACCGGACAGCAAACCAGGTCGAGGGGCATGCAATGCCCGCAATGCGGTAGCGGGGATGTCACACGCATCTCCGAGTTTGGCTCCACTGCCTGCAAGGCACTTTACCAGTGTCAGGATTGCCGCGAGCCCTTTGATTATTTTAAATGCATATAAGGGAACCTCTAAATAGCTCATCGAACTCGTCCACGAACTATTTTTAAGGTTCCTTAACAAAAACAAAGGTAAATAAATGAGTAAACAATTCTATCCACTGCGCATTAAAGAGGTACGCAAGGATACTGAACAAGCAGTCGTGGTCACATTTGATGTACCGGATGAACTGGCGGACAAATTTACCTTTATCCAGGGCCAGTACCTGACGCTGAATCAGCAGATCGACGCTGAAGAAGTCCGGCGCTCTTATTCCATCTGCGCAGGTCTGGACGACGATCAGTTGCGGGTGGCGATCAAGCACGTGGAAGGCGGCGTATTTTCCACCTGGGCCAATGAACAACTCAAAGCCGGTGACAGCATGGATGTGATGCCGGCACGTGGTGAATTCTTCACGCCTGTCGATCCCGGGCACAGCAAACATTACTTGTGCATCTGTGCCGGCAGCGGTATTACACCTGTGCTGTCTATCATTAAAACCGTGCTGGCGCGCGAACCGGACAGCACTGTCACATTGCTCTACGGTAACCAGCGAACCGCCACGATGATGTTCCGCCACGAACTGGCCTTCCTGAAAAATGCCTACCTGCAACGTTTCCACTGGATCAATATTTTCAGCCGCGAACCGCAGGAAGTGGATCTGCTCAGTGGCCGCCTGGACAACCGTAAGGGCGGCGCATTAAACCAACGTCTGATCAACATCCGTGGCTACGACGAGTTTTTTCTTTGTGGCCCCGAGGCGATGATTTCCGAGGTCTCACGCGGACTGCGCGGCGAGGGTGTTGCCGAGGAAAACATCCATTTCGAACTGTTTGCCGCTTCTGCTGAAAATGCCCGCAAAGCCATCGAGCGACATCATGCCCGCGCCCGGGAATACAAGGGCCTGGTCAGCGAGGTCAGCATCCTGTCGGGTGGACGTGAATATGCCTTTGAATTGAGCACCGATGGTGAAAACATACTCGATGCCGGGCTCCGCAACGGCGTTGATTTACCATTTTCCTGCAAAGGGGGTGTTTGTGCTACTTGCAAAGCACGCCTGATTGAGGGCGAGGTAGACATGGACCTGAACCAGGCATTGCGGCCTGAAGAGATCGAAAGCGGTTATATCCTGACTTGCCAGTCACACCCGATTTCAGAAAAAATCCTTATCGATTTTGACCAGCTATGAGCATTTTTTGCCGATGAATTCTCAAGCAACCAGCCCACTCGACCGTTTTCTGCAACGACGTATGCAAGAGGGCAATATCAGCAGCACTGCATTGGTATTTACCTTTTTCTGTGATGTTGTCACACAGCACGGTGGAGAAATCTGGCTCGGCAGCGTTATCCAGGCACTGGCTCCGCTCGGTATTAACGAGCGCCTGACCCGCACAGCAGTATTCCGCCTGGTACAGGACGGGTGGCTGGAATCGCGCAAACAGGGGCGCCGCAGCTACTACCGCTTGACCAAAACCGGCCAGCACTACTACCAACGTGCTGCAAAGCGGATATACGCCAGCAACAAGGCGGACTGGGATGGCGTGTGGACCTTACTATTTGTCTCGTTGGTGCCGGATGAAAAACGCGACGCCCTGCACCGGGGGCTGTCGTGGCTGGGTTACGGCCGTATGGCAGCAGGTGTCTATGCCCTGCCCTGCAACGATCATCCGCCGCTGATTGAACTACTGGCGGATCTGGGCCTGGAAGACTGCATTGTGCACATGCTGGCACAGGCTGACAGTGCCGGGAGTCTGAAAAATCTGGTCATGTCGCGCTGGAAACTCGATGATCTGCGCCAACGCTACAAGGCATTTACTATGCAGTACCACAAGGCCTTGAGAGCACTGCAGAGCAATAAACCGCCAAGTGGACATTCACTATTCCTGCTGCGGGTTTTGCTGGTGCAGGAGTACCGCAGAATATTGCTGAGCGACCCCGAACTACCCGCCGCCATGTTACCCACAGACTGGGAAGGTTATGCCGCTCAGGCATTGGCGGGTAAAATTTACCGGAAAATTACCTCGCAGACGGCTATTTGGGTCAACCGCGAATTGCTCAATGCAGACGGCAAACTCAAAGGCGGCACCAACTTGTTGAAAACCCGCTTCTCCAGGCAACCGGCCCCATAAATACCCATGAGTCCCCTCCAATGAACCCGCTAGTATCCATAGCCTGCCAGGGCCAGATCGCAACAATTACCATAGACAGTCCACCGGTCAATGCACTATCCCAGGCAGTACGCAGCGGCCTGGTTGAATGTGTCAGCGCGGCGGTCTCAGACCGGAACATTCACGCCATTATCCTAATCTGCGCCGGCAGGACATTTATCGCCGGTGCCGACATCTCGGAATTCGGCAAACCGCCGCTGGAGCCCTTCCTGCCGGATGTCCTGCAAACGCTGGATTGCTGTAGCAAGCCCATCATTGCAGCTATGCACGGCACAGCCCTTGGTGGCGGACTGGAAACCGCCCTGGCTTGCCGTTACCGCATTGCGCTCGATAGCGCCCGCATCGGTCTGCCCGAGGTAAACCTTGGCTTGATTCCCGGTGCCGGTGGTACGCAACGGCTGCCACGTATCGCGGGGCTGGAAAGTGCGCTGGATATGATTACGTCCGGCCGCCATGTGGGTGCCAGAGAAGCTTGCCGGATGGGGATAATTGACCATATCGCCGACCAAGAGGACCTGTTGACGGCTGCGATGGCATTTGCCGAACAAGTACTGGCACAAGGCGATACGCGGCAACCCATTTCCGCGGCCCACCTGGAAGATTCATCTGAAAACCGTGAAACCCTGGATAGCTGGGAAACACGGGTGACCAAAAGGGTCCGTGGGCAGGAATCGCCACTGGTGGCACTGGAGTCAATTCGTAACGCAGTCAGGCTACCTTTCGCTGAAGGTCTGAAGAAAGAGCGTGAACTATTCATGGCGTGTATGCATTCCGCCCAATCCAAAGCTTTACGGTACATATTCTTCGCAGAAAGGGCTGCCGCAAAACTGCCGGAATCAATTTCCGAAACCCCGGCAGAAATTCGTTCGGTAGCCGTCATCGGCGGCGGTACCATGGGCCGTGGCATAGCCATGAACTTTGCCAACAAAAATATCCCGGTAATGGTCATCGAAACGGACCAGGACAAGCTGAGCCAGGCACTCAATGCCGTCGAAAAGACTTACGCCAAAATGACGGCCAGTGGCCGCATCAACGAAAATCAACGGCATCGGCGCCTGGCGCGGATCACCGGAAGCTGCGATCACGCATCACTGGCGCAGGCAGACCTGGTCATCGAAGCTGCCTTTGAAAACCTTGAGGTCAAAAAGAGTATCTTCCGTTCCCTTGACCAGCACTGCAAAGCCCAAGCCATACTGGCAACCAACACCTCCTATCTGGATATTGAAGCCATAGCATCTGCTGTCAGCGACCCGTCACGGGTGCTGGGCATGCATTTCTTCAGCCCTGCACACATCATGAAACTGCTGGAAGTTGTACGTACCCGGGAATCATCTCCGCTCGCTATCGCAAGCATGATGAAGTTGGGAAAGGTGCTGGGTAAGCGCACGGTCCTGGTTGGCAATGGT
>BTRB01000085.1:0-7236 GCA_036986175.1 Gammaproteobacteria bacterium | reverse complement strand
GCAACCTTGCCCATGCCCACTTTGAGCTCCGCGGCAACGCGGTCAATCACAGCATGCAAGGGGCCTGGCGACCAGTCGTCGAGTAGCTGCAGATTTTTCAGCACGGCTTCCAGTGGCTCGGCTGCAACCGGGCGTAAATGTTTTTTGGCGGCGTTCGGGTCGAATGCCTCGTAGGCCTCAAAGAAGACCCGGCTTTGTGCTGCCATCTCCTTCAGGGATTTGACCCGCTCTGCCTGTACGCCCACCACATCCTCAAGTGCCGGGCCGCTTGCAGTGCTGATCCCCTGGTCAGAAAAATGCCAGGCCAACTGTTCGGCCACCTCCCCGGCCGGCAGATTTTTCATGTAGTGCTGGTTCAGCCAGTTCAGTTTTTCGGTATTGAATGCGGAAGCCTTGCGGTTAACATCCCGGATATCAAACAGTTCTACCATTTCATCAACACTGAATACTTCCTGGTCGCCGTGTGACCAGCCCAGCCTCACGAGGTAGTTCAACAACGCGGGGGCCAGATAACCGTCGTCGCGGTATTGCATCACGCCGAGCGCACCGTGGCGTTTGGAAAGACGCGCACCGTCATCACCCAGGATCATCGGCACGTGGGCGAAAATCGGTGGTTCGGCCGCCAGCGCACGGTAAATATTGATTTGTCGTGGTGTGTTGTTGATATGGTCATCACCCCTGATGACATGGGTAATCCCCATGTCCATATCATCGACGACCACCGTGAAGTTATACGTCGGTGAGCCATCCGGACGCGCAATGATCAGATCATCCAGTTCATCATTGGATATGCTGATCCGGCCGCGTATCAGGTCTTCGAAAACTACCTTGCCGCTGTGCGGGTTGCGAAAACGCACAACCGGATCGATGCCTTCAGGGATTGCTTCAAGATGCCGGCATTTGCCATTGTAGCGTGGCTTGTCGCCGTCCTTCATTTGCTGCTCACGCAGGGCCTGCAAACATTCTTTGCTGCAAAAACAATGGTAGGCCTTGTCCTCATCCAGTAATTTCTGAACCACTTGCGCATAGCGCTCGAAACGCTGCGTCTGGAAAATGGGGCCTTCGTCATAGTCCAGTCCCAGCCACGCCATACCGTCCAGGATGGCCTGCACGGATTCAGGCGTGGACCGTTCCAGATCAGTGTCTTCGATACGCAGAATAAAGGTCCCCTGGCCAGCACGGGCCTGCAGCCAGCCGAACAACGCAGTGCGTGCACCACCAACGTGTAAAAACCCGGTAGGGCTGGGGGCAAAACGGGTGCGAATGGTCATACGGATGAAGTCGCCTGATGCAGGTTCTGAAGGCGTGTATTGTACCTTGCGAACCAATTAACCCGAAACTGATATAATCAATGCAAACGGCAACCGGTCTTCGCCTTTGCAAGATGTACCCGCCATACGATGGAAACAAAAAGCAACTGCGGCACTGGCCGCAGTTGTTTTCTTACCATTCCTTTATTCCGGATACGATAAACTCACTTACCTGCAAAAGGTACAGCAACGCGGCAGCCTGACCCTGCTGACCCGCAATGGCGCCAGCAGTTATTTCATTGGCCCCGATGGCGGCACCGGACCGGAATACGAACTTGCTGCCGCATTCGCTGATTACCTGGGTGTTGCTATTGAAGTCAATGTGCCCGCTTCCTTCAGCGACCTGGGTACGCTGTTGAGGAACAACCAGGGTGACTTCATCGCCGCCAATCTGACCCGCACGCCCGCACGTGAAAAATTGTTCAACTTCGGTCCCGATTATGCCGAGGCCAAAGCCATCGTGGTCTACCGCCGCGGCAATACCCGTCCCCGGAAACTTGCGGACCTGATCGGTTCAAATTTGTCGGTCATCGCCGGTTCAAGTTATGAAGCCTTGCTGAAAAAGGCGCAAAAAGATCTGCCGGGCCTGCAGTGGACTGCGGAAAAAGCCATCGGGATGGAGGACTTGCTGCTTGCCATCGCGGATGGCGAACTGGATGCCACGCTGGTGGATTCAAACATATTCAAAGTTAACAGCCAGTTTTACCCGAGGTTGAAAATGGGCTTTACACTGGCAGACGAACAGCCACAGGCATGGGCCTTTCCACCCGGCGATGATGACTCCCTGGTACAGAAGTCGCGCACTTTTTTCAAACTGGTCCGTGAAAACGGCACGCTGACAGCCATTCAGAAGCGTTATGACGACAACGGCAACGACCTTGATCGCGTTGGCATGTTTCAGTTTATGAAGCAGGTGCGCAACCGCCTGCCGCCACTCCTGCCGGTATTCCAGGAAGTGGCGACCGTGTATGACATGGACTGGCGCCTGTTGGCGGCCATGGGCTACCAGGAATCGCACTGGAACCCGGACGCGATATCGAGCACCGGCGTGCGTGGCATCATGATGCTGACGCGACGCACAGCGAGGCAATTGGGTATCAATGACCGGCTGGACCCCGAACAAAGCATCGAAGGCGGTGCCCGCTACTTTCTGCGTATGCTCGAGCGTATACCTGACAGGATTCCTGAACCTGACCGCATCTGGATGGCCCTGGCTGCCTACAATATGGGTTGGGGGCATCTTGAGGACGCGCGGGTATTGACACAGAAACAGGGTGGCAACCCCGACCTCTGGCAGGATGTCGATGAGCGCCTGCCCCTGCTAAGCCAGGAAAAGTGGTACCGCCAGACCCGCTACGGCTATGCGCGTGGCTACCAGGCACAGCAATACGTTGACAATATACGCAGCTATTTCGACACCCTCGTGTGGTTGGAAACAAGAGCCCACCCAATGCTGGTAACCCAATTGTAGGGTGGACATTCATGTCCACCCTACGTTTGTCGATATACGCATTTACCGGATTGTTTCTCAATATCCTCCAGGCGCGCCTCATGCAACTGCAACTCGTCCTCACTGGCTCGCATCACACTCAGCGGCGGACGTTCAACCGGTGAGCCCCCTTCGTCATCTTCACCGGCGGTCGCAGCGCTTTCCAGGCTCAGGCCGAGATCGCTTTGCCCACCGGTCATGGCCAGGTAAACATCCGCCAGGATTTCTGCATCCAGCAATGCGCCGTGCAGGCTGCGGGAGCTGTTGTCAACTTCGTAACGTTTACACAGCGCATCGAGGCTGTTGCGTTGTCCGGGATGGAGATCCCTGGCCAGCTCCAGTGTATCGAGCACGGTCGCAACCGCAGTGACAGACGCGTGCCGGTGGCCGCTCAGCGAAAGTTCATTGTCGATAAAACCAATATCGAACGGCGCATTGTGAATGACCAGCTCTGCACCGCCGATAAACGCCATCAGGTCATCAGCGACCTCGGCGAACCGGGGCTTGTCGCGCAGGAATTCTTCAGTAATGCCGTGCACTTCCAGTGCACCCTGGTCAATTTCCCTGTCAGGATTGATGTAGGCATGAAATTGCCGGCCGGTCAGTTGCCGGTCCACCAGTTCCAGCGCGCCGATTTCGATGATGCGGTGGCCCTGTTTCGGCTCCAGGCCGGTGGTTTCAGTATCGAGTACAACTTGGCGCATCAATTACCCCCAGGAATCCCCCGCCGCGCCAGTTCATCGGCACGTTCATTTTCCGGCACACCTGAATGACCTTTAACCCAATACCAGTTTACCGCGTGACGATCGAGCGCCCGTTCCAGGCGTTGCCACAAATCTACGTTCTTGACCGGTTGTTTCGCCGCAGTCCGCCAACCGCGCTTTTTCCAGCCATCTACCCATTCGGTCATGCCTTTCATCACATATTGCGAGTCGGTATGGATGTCAACGCTGCAACCCTGCTTCAATGCTTCGGCACCCCGGATTACCGCCATCATCTCCATGCGGTTGTTGGTGGTTTCACGTGCACCGCCGGATAATTCCTTGCGGTGTTTACCGGATATCAAAACCGCGCCCCAGCCCCCTGGACCCGGGTTGCCGCTGCAGGCCCCGTCCGTGTACATGATGACGCTACTCATGAAGCAGCTTTGCGGCTGCTGACACCATCGAGCGCAGCTGAGCTTACCCGCCTGCGGCGGGCCTGTTTGAAGCGCAGGATACTGGCATTTTCAATATTGGACTGATGGTGGCCATGCAACACCACATAGTCTGCAAAAGGCATTACCAGCCCATGCCAGCCATCCCCGTGCCGCCTGTTTTTACCCGCAGTCGGTGACCGACCCGCCAGGCCCATTCGCAGGCAATGCATGATATTGAATGATTTTGACTTCAAGTGTTCAATAACCCTGTTTATTCTCAGTCCCGGGAATTTATCCTGCCGGTTTCTGATGCGGTATTGCAAGCCGGCTGAATTCAATCCACTGATGACCAGGTCACCACCGGCAGCCAGCACCCGCAACGCCGAGCGCATAACCGGCTCATTGCCATCACTCACCAGCTGTTGCAAGACGACAAGTTCAAACGACGCTTCCGCAAACGGCAAAGCACTTAACCGGCATCTGACCACTGCCTCAGCACCCGTCTTATCGCCAGCGGTCTCACCGGCACTCAGGCGGATAATCTGTACCGGGCTGAGTGCGTGCAGCACCAGGTCATCTGCGCCGGCATGTTTGAGCACCAGCACACGTTCCGGCCGCCGCTTCGCCATTAACGGCTGTAGCAACTCCAAAGCCAGCAATTGTTGTGCTGATTGGGTCGAACAATGATGGCTTTGAACGTCTACCATGGCAACAGAATTGACTTGGCCCGGAACAAGCGTAAGCATACGGCTTATCAACACGGCTGTTCAACCATCATTTGCAGGAAATTCATAATGCACCGAATGAATCTCAACATTACCGCCATCCCTGCGTTCGGGGATAACTACATCTGGCTGCTGACGGCAGACGGCCCGGCCTGTGCCGTGGTAGACCCCGGTGACGCACGGCCCGTGCTTGAAGTACTTGAAAATCAAGGACTGGACTTGCGTTACATCCTGCTGACCCACCATCACCATGATCACACAGGTGGTGTGGGCGATCTGCTGAAAAAATATGCAGCCAGAGTTTTTGGCCCTGACGATGAACGGATTCCATTTACTCACGACACTTGCAGGGAAGGCGATTTGGTCAACCTGGCCGATCTGCATGCACAATTCCGTGTGCTGGAAGTACCGGCACACACCCGCACACACATCGCGTTTTATGGTGAAAACGCCCTGTTCTCCGGTGATACCCTGTTCAGCGTTGGCTGTGGCCGCTTTTTTGAGGGTACAGCTGATGACATGCAGCGATCGCTGGACAAACTGGCAACATTACCCGCCACCACCCGGGTTTACCCTGCACATGAATATACCCAATCAAATTGTGCTTTCGCGCTGCAAGTCGAGCCTGAAAACGCTGTGCTCAAAGCGCGCGCGGATGCAGTGGACCGCTTGCGGGCAGCCGGCCGGATAACACTACCCACGACGCTGGGTGACGAATTGGCAGCGAATCCATTTATGCGCACACACGAAAAAAGCGTGCTGGAGGCAGCCCGGAAAATCGACCCCGGAGCCATGCCCGGAAGCTCTGCAATGGCCGCAATCCGCGCATGGAAAGACAGGTTTTAACCCGTTTTTTACTTGAACTTAAGCCAGTAAACCGCATAATAGCGAGCCTTAGTAATATTCATGGAGCCCCTGTGACTTCACGCCTTGTTTTAGCCCTGCTGAGCCTGGTTCTGGTCAGTTGTGCCACCACTGGCAACAACAGCCCGGAATCTGAGCCGAAAGTGGCCGCTGCCACCACGCAAGACCTGCCCAAAGGCAGCGGTGAATCTATTGATGAACATTTGTTTGTTCCCCAATGGGTTACAGCCCCCGTTACGCAGACCGGCGAACCAACCGTTGCATTAACCGGCGAACCGGGCGACGAACCAGGCGACGAGCAAACCGGCGAACAAGCACCGGAATATGACAATGTCTGGGCCAGGCTGGTCGATGGCTTTGCACTACCCGATTGTAATGACAGCCAGATCGCCCGCAACTGGGCTAAATGGTATGCAGACCGTCCGGACTATATGGCACGTGTCATGAAGCGTGCCCAGCCGTGGGTGTTTTTTATTGCCGAAGAACTCGAAGCACGCGGCATGCCGGGCGAACTCGCCTTGTTGCCCATTGTTGAATCCGCTTATGACCCGTTTGCTTATTCCAGCGGCCGTGCGCTGGGGACCTGGCAATTCATCGCATCGACCGGCAAGTCTTACGGCTTGCAGCAGGATTGGTGGTATGACGGTCGACGGGATGTGTGGTCTTCAACCCGCGCAGCGCTGGATTACCTTGAGTATCTGAACCAGAAGTTTGACGGTGATTGGCTGCTGGCCCTGGCCGGCTACAATTCCGGAGAAAACCGGGTGGCGCGGCAGGTCAGAAGAAATCAGGCCAGGGGTAAGCCAGCAGATTTCTGGAACATCCGCCTGCCGAGAGAAACACGGGGTTACGTTCCCAAATTGCTTGGCCTGGCCTGCCTGTATCAAAACCCGGCCGGTTACGGGTTTGAATTGCCCCTTGCACCCAACCAGCCGGTTATTGCTGCGGTTGAAATGGAATCACAAAGCGACCTGGTACTGATTTCGCAACTGAGCGGCGTCAAAATTGATGTGTTGTTCAGCCTCAATCCGGGATTTAGCCGCTGGGCTACTTCTCCGCAGGGTCCGTGGCGGATCATCCTGCCCCTGGAGGGAGCGGAAAAACTCAGGCAGTATTTACTCACTGATACATCACAAAGTCTGATGAAATGGGATCAGGTGATCGTACAAAATGGAGATACGCTTTCAGGTCTGGCCGCCCGCCACCGGGTGCCGGTATCGGTGTTACGCAGCACCAACAACCTCAATAGCGACCTGATCCGTATCGGTCAAAAACTACGCCTGCCGCGTGATGAACAATTACTCGTTGATCCGTTGTACGTGTCTGCCGCCAGGGAATTACAGCAACTTCAATCCGGTCTGCTCGCATCCGAGCGTGTCACCCACAAAGTCCGCGAAGGTGAGAGCCTGTCAGTTATTGCCGTGCGCTACAAAGTTACCGTCAGGGAATTGCAGAAATGGAACAATATTTCCAATCCGCAGAAGTTGCGCGCCGGCCGGATGCTGACCTTGTTCCGTAGCCCGGCCCCGCCTGTTACTGCGGCTAAAAGCGGCACGCTCAAGCACACGGTGCGGCGAGGTGACTCATTGTGGAGTATCTCAAAACGCTACAAGGTCAAAATCAACGACCTGATGCGCTGGAATGACCTCAGCAACAATGCCGTCATCCAACCCGGGCAGTCCATCAAGATCATCCTGTAGGGTGGACATG
>BTRB01000084.1:0-7546 GCA_036986175.1 Gammaproteobacteria bacterium | reverse complement strand
CCCCCGGCGATAACGATGACGCTCTACTTCATTATTTTCGGCAACCTGATCGGCCGCCGTATCGGTGAGATGGGCGGCTTTGACTATATGCAGTTCATCGTACCGGGGCTGATCATGATGTCCGTCATTACCAGTTCTTACGGCAACATGGTTTCTTCTTTTTTCGGTGCCAAGTTTGGCCGCCATATCGAGGAATTGCTGATTTCACCCCTGCCAAACTGGATCATCCTGTCCGGTTATGTCACCGGTGCATTGGCCCGCGGCGTAATGGTGGGCTCGGTGGTAACGGTGGTTTCGCTATTTTTTACCCGGGTCGAAGTGCAATACCCCATGATCACGGTTTCCATACTGCTGCTGACATCCATCGTGTTTGCAATGGCCGGTATGGTCAACGCCATACTTGCCACCAAGTTTGATGATATAGCGATTGTTCCGACCTTTATCCTGACACCGCTGACCTACCTCGGTGGTGTGTTTTATTCCATCAGCCTGTTACCGGAGTTCTGGCAAAGGGTTTCGGCATTCAACCCGATCCTGTACATGGTTAGCGGCTTTCGTTACGGAATCCTCGGTGTGTCGGATGTTCCGATAGGCTGGGCTTACGCCGTTATCGTATTCTTTGGTGTGACGCTGGCCAGTCTGTGCCTGTGGTTGCTACACCGTGGGATTGGCATGCGTAGCTGATGTGGATTTACTGAAAATTTAACGACTTGTCTGATGGGCTGAGCTAAAATGCACGCCTCTTGTACCCCGATTCAATGAAGTAATTTAATGGCAAGTAATTATAAAACCGAAAACGCTCCCATAAACTGGCCGGTTACCATGGTGCTCGGCCTGACCTTCCTGGCGGCAATCACCGTTGTGCCATGGTATGGTTTTACGCACGGCTTCAGCGGCTGGGCCTGGTTGTTCTTCGCAATTTTTCTGGTCGCAGGCGGTATCGGAATCGGTAGCGGATACCACCGCCTGTGGTCACACCGTGCTTATTCAGCACACTGGACGATGCGCCTTTACCTGGCGATTGTCGGTGGTATGACTATTCAAAACAGCATCCTGGTCTGGTGTATCCGTCATCGTATTCATCATCGCGATGTAGATAATAATGACAAAGACCCGTATTCAATTGGCCGCGGATTCTGGTTCGCACACATTGGCTGGATGTTGAAGGATTACGAGAGCGGCAAGCTGGATTGGAGCATCGTACCTGACCTGGAGCGTGATCCCGTCGTCGCCTGGCAGCATAAGTACTACTGGCCACTGGTCCTGATCACCAATATTGCATTGCCATGGTTACTGGGCTGGATGGTCGGTGATATTTGGGGTGTGCTCCTGCTGGCCGGCATTCTGCGCCTGGTAATCAGCCATCACGTAACATTTTTCATCAACTCGCTGGCGCATATGTGGGGCAGTCGTCCTTATACCGATGAGAACACCGCCCGGGATAACTGGCTTCTGGCCATCGTCACTTACGGCGAGGGTTACCACAATTTCCATCACTTGTTTCAGAGTGACTACCGCAACGGCATTCGCTGGTGGCAGTACGATATCAACAAATGGTTTATCGCTGTTTGCGCAAAGCTGGGTCTGGCAAACAACCTCAAACGTACACCGGATTTCAAAATCCAGCGCGCCCGACTGAATATGATCTTCAAACGTGCCCAGGCGAAAATCAACGGTTCCGGGGAAAATCCCCGCTGGCGTGAATTGCTGGAAACCGAATATGCACAATTCAGGAAGACCATCGCCGAGTGGCAGCAGCTCCAGATGGAGCGCGTACAACAAAGTCGCCAGAAACTGGCGGATGCGATTGACCAAAGTGCGCTTGCCGCCCGCTATCGTGAGCTGGAAAAGGAACTGAAAATGCAACGCAAGCGCATAGTCCTGCTGACAGCGCAGTTCTACGGCTGATATTTCTGCCGATCGATATCATGTGGAGGAAGAAGATGAGACCGGGAACCGGTCGGGATACCGGCCTGGGTCACCAGCGCCGCCACCACGAAGGCTTGAATGCCCATTCTGATACCGTGAGCAGGAAACTGGCGTGGTGGCTAAGCATTGTAACTGCCGTCGGCGTTGTAGCTTTGCTGGATAGCTACCCGACATTCGCTGAAGAATCGCAAAGCCCGGCACCGGACCTCACAACCGGGAAAAACAGTTACTTTGTGTGCGGCACCTGTCACGGTGCACAGGGCGAAGGTAACTATTTCGTCAATGCCCCCGGGCTGGCGGGACAGCAGGGCTGGTACTTCAGGCGGCAAATGAAAAATTTCCAGCAGGGTCTCCGGGGTGCCGCTGCCGGTGATACGTTCGGAGCGCAAATGGCAGCGATGTCAACGATGCTGGCTGATGATGCTGCAATCGCTAATGTGGTGGCATACCTCGCTTCGCTTCCCGTTGCAAAAGTGCCGTCGACGATCAGTGGCGATACAGACAGAGGAAAGGATTTATTTACTACCTGCGAATCCTGTCACGGCCCACGCGGGCAAGGCATATTGGCCTTGAACGCCCCTCGTTTGAGTGGTGTCGATGACTGGTACCTCGTACGGCAGCTGGAAAATTTCCAGCGGGGAATCCGCGGATCGCACCCGCAGGATCTGTATGGCAAGCAAATGAGCGTGGTGGCTGGAACCTTGCGCGATGATCAGGCCATCAGGGATGTTGTGGCCTACATAAATACCCTGTAACGGCATGCACCTGATGATTGCGGCCCTGCCCGCGACGGGTAGTATGCATTGGTTTGATAGTTTACCGGGTACCAGATTAATCCAAATTAACTCAGGCGGAAAAAAGCACGTGCGTTGCGGGTAGTGGCTTCGGCAAGCGCCTCGGGGTGTTCATTTCGGCAGGCGGCCAGGGTGCCGAGAATCCATGGCAGAAAGCGGGGTTCATTGCGGTGGCTTTTTACCTTTGGCCGCAGGTTGCGGGGCTTTAGATAAGGTGAGTCTGTTTCGATCATCAGGCGGTCGGACGGAATATCCCGCATGAATTCTTGCATATGGGTGCCGCGGCGCTCATCGCAGATCCAGCCGGTTATTCCGATATGGCAGTCAAGATCCAGGTATTCACGTAACTCGGGCCTGCTGCCGGTGAAACAATGTACGACCACCTCCCTGA
This sequence comes from Gammaproteobacteria bacterium, assembly GCA_036986175.1. Taxonomy (GTDB): domain Bacteria; phylum Pseudomonadota; class Gammaproteobacteria; order Xanthomonadales; family SZUA-36; genus SZUA-36. The sequence continues at coordinate 4,432 of BTRB01000084.1, read as the reverse complement.
GTTGATCACGATAGCAACTGAGCAGGGCAAAGAAATCATCGTGCGCGTCCCGCTGATGCAGGAAAAGCGGCAGTCCGGTATCGATGGCGATCTGGATCTGGCGCTCGAAACAGGAACGCTGGGCAGCGCGTGGTGACAGATCACGAAAATAATCCAGTCCGGTTTCTCCCACAGCAACGATATCCTGCTGCGCTGCCAGGTCACCTAACAAAGTCTCCGTATCATCACCATAGTCAGACGCACGATGCGGGTGTACGCCGGCCGTGGCGAATAACTGCTGTGGCCAGGCTTTGGCCAGTTTCACAGCTTCCATGCTGCTCTCAGCACTGGCGCCGGTGATGATCATTTGTACAACGCCGGCCTGCTGTGCTGCTGCAATGACCTTTTCACGATCACGGTCAAATGAGTCGTGGGTCAGGTTGCAGCCGATATCGATCAATTCCATAGTACTGCCCGGGGCCGGTTAACAGGCCCCTGTTAATGTTCGGGGTTGGCGCGCATTGTAATGGTTTTTTCGACACCGGTACTTGCGTACACATTCCGATGCCATACAATTCTTTCCTATGATAAGTAAAACTAACGCTTTGTGGCGGTTGATGCGGTTTGACCGGCCGATCGGCATATTGCTGCTGCTTTGGCCAACGCTGTGGGCATTACTGATTGCCGGCGAGGGTAGACCCTCGTTAAAGAATGTACTGATTTTTAGCACTGGTGTGGTGCTGATGCGGGCGGCCGGCTGCGTCATGAATGATATCGCCGACCGCGATTTCGATCCGCGTGTGGAACGTACCCGTTGCCGGCCGCTGGCTGCCGGGGATTTGACCGTACGGGAGGCTCTGTTTGCCTTTGTTGTGCTGATGTTACTGGCTTTTGGTCTGGTGTTGATGACCAATGCACTCACCATCAAGCTGGCGTTTGCCGGTGCAGCGTTGGTGGCCTCCTATCCTTTCTTCAAGCGTTGGACGTATTTTCCCCAGGTAGTCCTGGGGCTGGCATTTGGCTGGGGGATTCCGATGGCTTTTGCCGCAGAGAACGGGTATGTGGCGCCCATTGCGTGGCTGATTCTGCTGATTAACGTTACCTGGTCGGTCATCTACGATACTTTATATGCGATGGTGGATCGCGATGACGATATCTCCATCGGGCTCAAGTCCACCGCCATTTTGTTCGCTACCCATGACCTCTTGATTCTGCGTATTTTAAAGGTAGCCATGCTTGCTTTGTTGCTTGTCCTTGGTGTGAAGCTGCAACTGGCCTGGCCCTGGTTTGCGGGGGTTCTGGCGGCAGCAGGCTTGTTCGCCTGGCAGCAAAAGCTGGTTTTGAGGCGGGACCGCGACGGCTGTTTCAAGGCATTTCTGAACAATAACTGGGTCGGTGTGGCAATCCTTGCCGGGTTGCTGGCTGCTTACACAATCGCCTGACAATGATGGAGTTCAGAACTTTCATCCAGCCACCGGAAGCGGCCGATGAAAAACCCTTCCTGGCGGCCATGCGTGACAGCGTGGGATTGCACTATCCCTGGGTATCGGCACCCAGGGACCACAAAAGCTGGCAGCGCTACATGACCCGTCTCAAGCGGAAAACAGAGGCCGGGTTCCTGGTTAAACGGTTGCAAGACGGTGCTATCTGTGGCGTCGTTAATCTCAACGTTATCACTTATGATGCGCTGCGCAGTGCCTATACCAGTTATTTCAGCGTGGCTGGTCTGGCTGAAAGAGGCTACATGAAAGAGGGTTTGTCCCTGGTTATCCGTTACGCTTTTGATGAACTGGGTTTGCACCGGCTCGAGGCCAATATTCAGCCGCAAAACCTGGCCTCAATTGCATTGGCACAAAGCGTCGGCTTCCGGTATGAAGGCTATTCCCCACGTTATTTGAAGATCAATAATGAGTGGTGTGACCATGAGCGCTGGGCCGTGCTTGCCGATTGTGATCAGAATCGTGACCAGGGACGGCACGGGTAGGTACCCACACATCTACACGCTGCGCACCTGCCTTTTTGAGAACCCTCGCGCATTCTGACACCGTGGTGCCGGTGGTCATCACATCATCAACTAAGGCGACGTGCCGGCCCGGTCTGTTGCGGCCGTGCCAATAAAAGGCACCACGCACATTTCTCCGACGCTGTTTACGGTTCAGGCCCGATTGTGCTTTGGTGTTCCTTTTTCTTCGCAGGCCGGTAGTGAGTTGGGGAATACCAAGGATTCTGCTTGCATATCCAGCCAGTTCACAAGCCTGGTTAAAACCGCGTTTTATCATCCTGACACGGTGCAGGGGTACGGGGATCAACACGTCCGGCAGGGTGAAATCTTCAACGGTGATATATTCACACATCAGGTGGCTCAACACCCGGCCTTCCGCAAGTTGCCGGTGAAACTTTAACGCCCGCACCAGCCGGTCTGCAGGGAAGCAATATTGCAGTGGGCTGACAGTGCGGTTGAACGGCGGCGGGTTTTGCAGACATTTTCCACAGGTCTGATTTTGCGCCGCAGGTAATGGCAGACCGCACTGTCGGCACTGCGGCCCGGCCCATGGCAGGTCATTTTTGCATGGTCCGCAGATGCATATTGAACCTGAGGGCAGGCCACAGAGCACACAACGTGGCGGGAGCAGAGCGTTTAGCACTTTGTGCCACCCGTTGTTTCCAGGCTTAAAGACGTTTTCAGCGCTGTAAGTCATGGTGTATTTTTATACGCTAATGCTGCTAAAGTTAAAATCGGTATTGACTTGCACAAAGTAAGATTTTCAGGTTGAAGTTCGTAGGTATTGTTCCCCCCTAACCGAGGCGTTAATCGACAGTATTTTTGTACCAGGAAGATAGTATGAGCCTTACACCGCTGGATAAAAATGCCATCAGGCAAGCGTTTGACCGTGCCGCACCGGGCTATGACGGGCATGCGGTTTTAGAGCGTGAAATTGAATCACGTCTGCTTGAGCGTGTAGGTTTTTTACGCGTCGACCCCGGCCTGGTGGTGGATATTGGTTGTGGGACCGGCTCCGCAAGCAAAGTGCTGGCCACGCGGTTTGCAGAGGCCAGGGTCATTGCGTTGGACTGGTCGTGTGCGATGCTCCACCAGGCGGGCAACATTGACGGGAGAAAGCCATGGCTGCTGTGTACCGATATGCACTCCCTGCCGCTTGCAGCGCGTAGCACGGATTTGATTTTTTCCAACCTGGCACTGCAATGGAGCTACGATTTACCCGTAGTTTTCCACGAGTTCCGGCGCATTATGAAGCCTGAAGCCATGCTGGTTTTTACCTGCTATGGGCCGGATACCCTGCAAGAGTTGAAGCAGGCGTGGCGGGCCATGGACGAACTGCCACACGTGCATGACTTTCCGGATATGCATGATATCGGCAATGAACTGCTGTTGGCCGGTTTTCGTGAGCCGGTCATGGATGTTGAGCGCCTGACATTGGAATATCCGGATGTTATGGCAATGATGCGGGAGCTCAAAGGCAGCGGTGCACATAATGCCGCCACTCAGAGGTTTCGGGGCCTGACCGGAAAATCGCGATTGTCGGGAATGCGCCAGGCTTATGAGCAATTCCGCCGCAACGACCGTTATCCAGCCAGTTATGAAATCATATACGGTGCCGCTTTTGCCCCGGCGGAAGGTCAGCCGGTGCGGTCCCATGATGGTGATATCGTTACGTTTTCTGTTGATGCCCTACGAGCACGCTAGATGCTTGCTTTAGCATTATAAAATACCTGGTTTTAACGCTCTTTTTAGGAAAGATTTAACGATCTATATATTAAAATCACCCAATTTGCGCTATGCTTAGGGTTACAAAGGGGTGTTTTAATCCTTATATCACTTTTTTAATGACCCATTTGGGTCTACAGAATCGAGAGTGGCGTTCCCCCTTATGCTACTTTCGTATTGAGGTCCTGGCTACTTTTGCATTGGACTTTGATGAAAGGACCAGTTGACCCCTTACTGGTCCTTTCTTTATTTGGGAGCTTAGGATCAGCTAACGCTAGCTGGAAATTTTTTCCGGCAGGTTGGGGCGTACACCATTTTTAAGCAGGCCGCGTAAATCCATCAGCCGTCGGTGGAAGAAGTGACCAGCCTGCTCCATGACGAGGAACTCGGGCTGTGGTTCAAGCTTTTCGATCCAGCAGGTCACGTCCTCCAAAACCACCACATCATCTTCGTCACCCTGGATCACCAGCCATGGGCTACCGGGGTGTTGCAGTTCAGAGAATTCATAACGATCGACCGGGGGTGCGATCGTGATCAACTGCCCCAGCTTCAGATTCTGTGCTGCACGCAAAGAAATAAATGACCCGAAAGAAAACCCGCCCATCCACAAGTCATCATTTGGCCGGCTTTGCCGCACCCACTCGGTGATGGCAAACAGGTCATCGGTTTCACCGTAACCCTCGTCGTGCTCGCCTTCGCTCTCACCAGCGCCACGGAAATTGAAGC
>BTRB01000083.1:0-7618 GCA_036986175.1 Gammaproteobacteria bacterium | reverse complement strand
GGCGGCCCAGGTAGAATTGGCGCGGTCAAATTATCCTTCCGCGCTGGTCAATTTTGAACGGGCTGTCCAGTTGGATGCATTGCCCGATGGCATTCACTTCGCCCTGATGTACCAGATTGCGCAGTTGTACTATATGCAAGAACGCTACGACGATGCGCTGGACAAGCTGGCCCTGTGGATGTGCAAGGTTCCCAAGGAAAAGATCACGCCGATTTCTTATGTATTGAAAGCATCAATTTATGCCCAAAAGCAAGACTGGAAAAATGTTCTTCCAGCCATAGAATCAGCAATCTCCATGTCAGATAAGCCCAAGGAAACCTGGTATCAATTAAAGCTGTCTTCCCACTTTGAGCTGGAGCAGTTTCCAAAGGCAGCCCAGACACTTGAAGTCATGGTCCAGATGTGGCCTGACAAGAAGGATTACTGGGTCGAGCTTTCGCAAATTTACTACCGGCTTAAAAAGGACGACGAAGCATTATCAGTCATTGCATTGGCGTACCGTCGCGATATGCTCGATACACAAACTGACATCCTGTATTTGTCTAACCTGTACTCCAACCGCGACGTACCGTTCAAAGCTGCCGAGACACTTCAGAAAGGTCTGGAGGACGGCATTGTCGAGACCAACAAAAAACACTGGACCATGGTAGCTGATGCCTGGTATGCGGCGGAAGAGAAGGAGAATGCCCTGGCTGCGTATGAACAAGCGGGCAAGGCATCTGCTGATGGTGACATTGATTTGCGCCGCGGCTATATCCTGGTGGATATGGAGCGCTGGGACAGTGCCACAGAGGCGCTCAAAGCCGCGCTTGAGAAGGGTGGTTTCAATGATCGTAAGACCGGTGAAGCCTATGTATTGCTGGGTATGAGTGAGTTCAACCTGGGGAACTACTCCAAGGCCAGTGCGGCGTGGGGTCGTGCAGGCAAATATCCGGAATCCCGGAAGTCTGCCCAGCAATGGAAGAATCACATGCGTGAAGTGCGGGCCGCGAAAGTAGCTCAGAATTAGCCAAACCTTGATGCAGCATTGTACGATCGAACGTTTCCTGGATGCCACCTGGGCTGAGCGCGGCCTCAGCGACAACAGTCTGCAGAGCTACCGTCATGATTTGATCCTGTTGCGTGACCGCCTTGGCAAGCGTGGTAAAACACTGGATGCTGCGAACCGTGAAGATCTGCTGGCCGTTCTTGCTGCGCAAGTCCAGCAGGGCAAAAGCCCACGTACGGTATCACGTCACCTGTCGACTTATCGCCAGTATTATCGCTGGCTGGTGCGCGAAGGCGTTATCGACGGTGATCCGGCGGCCCTGATTGAAAGCCCAAGGATTGGCCGCGGTCTGCCCAAAGCCCTGACCGAACAACAGGTTGAGATTTTGCTGGCAGCGCCGGATACAGATACCCTATTGGGCTTGCGTGACCGCGCCATGCTTGAGCTGATGTATGCAACCGGTTTGCGCGTCAGCGAACTGGTAAATCTTGAACTGGCCAACTTAAACCTGAACCAGGGGGTTATCCGCGTGCTGGGCAAGGGGCAGAAAGAACGGCTCGTACCCATTGGAGACGAGGCACATGACAGCTTGAAGCTCTATTTATCTGGTGGGAGGCCCGTGCTTCTCAACGGCGCACAAACAGAAAGCGTATTTGTTACAACGCGCAAATCCGGCATGACACGCCAGGCATTTTGGTACATGGTACGGCGCTATGCGGCGCGTTGCGATATCTCTCAAAAACTGTCGCCGCACATGCTGCGCCATTCATTCGCAACCCATTTGCTCAACCATGGCGCAGATTTGCGGGTCGTACAATTATTGCTTGGACATAGTGACCTTTCCACCACACAGATTTATACTCACATCGCGCGTGAGGGCCTGAAACGTATGCACGAGACTCATCACCCGCGCGGGTGAAAGCCTTTTAAAGATGCGCTGAAACGAATTCCGCAGGTATCATCAGGGGATGATTGAACTTTTTTCCCCGCTCCTGTCAAATTTGCCTGGGCACAGATCGACCTATAATGGATCGGAGGATAGAAATGAATCGTATTCCGCGTACTAGTGCGGCCCTGCTTGCCGGTGTGCTTCTTGCAACTGCGTTTAGCGCTTTGGCTGAGGACGAAGCAAGCAGTTTAGTTGAAGATAAAATCCGAACATTGGTTCCCAATGCGAAAACCATAGCCGTTTCAGAGACACCCATCGACGGTATCTTGCAGGTGCAGATCAACAGCGAAATTGTTTATATTTCAAGCGATGGCAAGTACCTGCTACAAGGCCAGATCATGGACATTGACACCCGCACCAATATCACCGACCAGGCAAGATCCGGTATCCGCCAGGGTTTGCTGGCCGGGTTAGACCCGGATGAGCAGATATCATTTGTACCGGATAATACAAAGCATGATCTACTGGTATTTACAGACCTTGATTGTGGCTACTGTCGTAAGCTCCATAGCCAAATTGATGAGTACAACGCACAAGGCATTGCCATTCACTACCTGGCATTTCCACGCGCGGGTGTTGGTTCGTCTTCCTATAACAAGTTTGTTTCTGTCTGGTGCGCCGATGATCAGAAAGCGGCCCTGACATTGGCCAAGAACGGAGAGGATCCTGAGCCGCGGACATGCCCGAACCCGGTTGCGGATCAGTATGAACTGGGCCTTGAAATCGGCGTGACAGGCACACCGGCACTGGTCACTTCTGACGGAACACTGATCCCGGGCTATATGCCGCCGGCACAGTTGCGCAAACGCCTTGAGGAGTTACAGGCATCTGAAAAGTAAATTGTGCTCTGATTCAGGAAACCCTGTCACGGCCGGCAGGTTTTTTTGCTCAACCCGCTGTGATCAACCGCTATAATGGCGCATGGGTAATCAGCGGACTGGAGTGACGCTTTGAGCGAGTTTACCTGCCTGCTTGGCGGATCTGCGTTTTCTGAATTCCAAAGGCAAAAACTGGAGCAAGGCTTATGCGCTCGCACCGGGCAGGATTTTCAACTAACTGCAAAATTTATTTACTTTGTTGAAAGTCCGCAGGCACTTGCTGCTGAGGCTCTGCAAAAACTTGAATCACTGCTTCGGGCAAAGCAAGCCGGCCAATTTTCCGAGCAAAGAATTTTACTGGTTGTGCCACGCCTGGGAACTCAATCGCCATGGTCGAGTAAAGCCACAGATATCGCGTGGCGATGTGGCTTGCACGATATAAGCCGGATCGAGCGCGGTACATTATTTCGCTTGCCGGTTGAGGCCATGGATGGTCAGAGCGTTGCCGGGAACACAGATGGGGTTTCTGCATTAATTCACGATCGTATGACACAAACGGTGTTGACGTCCGTGGTGCAAGCCAGGGATTTGTTTGACCACCAACCGGCCCGGCCATTGGTTTTCACAGATATCACCAAAGATGCTCAGCAGGCGTTATCGAAGGCCAACCAGGAACTTGGCCTGGCTTTGTCGGCGGCCGAGATCGATTACCTGATCACTGCTTACAGGCAACTTGGCCGTAACCCGACCGACGCAGAACTGATGATGTTCGCCCAGGCGAACTCCGAGCATTGCCGCCACAAGATATTCAATGCCAGCTGGACGCTCAATGGTGAAGAGCAGGAACATTCACTATTTGCAATGATCAGAAACACCCACGCTGTCAGTTCCGGGGGCGTGTTGTCTGCGTACCATGACAATTCTGCAGTCATTGAGGGCTACCGCAGCGAACGCTTTTTTCCAACGCCCGGTAGTGGTGAATATGCCTTCGTAGATGAAGAAGTTGGTATACAGATTAAAGTAGAGACCCACAACCACCCCACGGCGATCTCACCGTTTCCAGGCGCTGCAACGGGTTCCGGTGGTGAAATCCGGGACGAGGCAGCTACCGGCCGTGGTGCGCGGCCGAAGGCGGGCCTGACAGGGTTCTCGGTTTCCAACCTGTTGTTGCCCGCCAGGCCATGCAACTGGGAAGAGAGTTCAGGCAAGCCCGGACGCATTGCCAGCGCGCTGGATATCATGCTTGAAGGGCCGGTGGGTGCAGCCTCTTTCAACAATGAATTCGGACGTCCCGCTTTGAGCGGCTATTTCCGTACCTTTGAGCAAACTGTCGGTGGCCGTTTGTGGGGCTATCACAAACCCATCATGCTGGCCGGTGGTCTGGGCAACATACGGCGCAGCCACGTTGATAAACAGCAATTGCCCGAGGGTGCAGCAGTCATTGTGCTGGGCGGACCGGCGATGCTGATCGGTCTTGGTGGCGGTGCAGCATCATCGGTCGGCAGCGGGCAGGGTAGTGAAGAACTGGATTTTGCCTCTGTTCAGCGTGGTAACCCGGAGATGCAGCGGCGTTGCCAGGAAGTAATCGACCGCTGTTGTGCACGGGGTAACAGCAATCCCATTTTGTCTATTCATGATGTCGGTGCCGGCGGACTATCCAATGCATTGCCGGAATTGCTCAATGACAGCGAACGTGGTGGCGACCTTGAGTTGCGGAAAATTCCCAGCGCGGACGGCGCCATGTCTCCGATGGAAATCTGGTGCAATGAGTCACAGGAACGCTATGTGCTTGCCATTGAGCAGGACTCTCTGGATGTGTTTGAATCCCTGTGCCGACGTGAGCGCTGTCCTTATGCGGTACTGGGAACAGTAAGTAGTGAACGCGTGTTGCGTGTGCACGATGCTTTGCTAAACCAGCCGCCTGTGGATATGCCATTGCAGATTCTGTTTGGTAATCCACCCAAAATGTGCCGTGATGTGAATACCAAGGCGGTTAGCCCGGTTGCGTTGCCCAGGCCAGCCTCTCGACCGGTTCCCGGCCTCACTTTCTCCGCCCTGCCTGAATCCAGCCTGCAAGATGATCTGTTTGCCGTTTTGCGCTTCCCCGCAGTGGGCAGCAAGTCATTCCTGATCACCATTGGTGACCGTTCGGTTGGCGGCCTGGTGGCCCGTGACCAGATGGTGGGGCCGTGGCAGGTCCCGGTGGCTGATTCAGCGGTTTGCCTGCACAGTTTCCATGGCTACGCGGGCGAAGCCATGGCGATAGGGGAGCGCACGCCGCTGGCGGTTGTCAACAGCCAGGCCGCAGCCAGGATGGCAGTTGCTGAGGCCATCACCAATATTGCCAGTGCGCCGATTGCCAGCCTCGCGGATGTGCGTTTATCCGCCAACTGGATGGCCGCGGCTGGTGAGGACGGACAGGATGCTGCATTGTATGCAGCTGTTAAAGCGGTGGGTATGGAGTTATGCCCCGAGCTGGGTATCGCTATTCCCGTGGGCAAGGATTCGCTGTCACTCAAAACTGATTGGGACAGTAAGGATCATTCCGGTAACGTTCAGCCCCGGCATATGCTGGCGCCGGTGTCACTTGTGATCACAGCTTTCGCTCCGGTCACTGATGCGCGGCTGGCGCTGACCCCTGAGTTAAAAAACACCGATATGGCCAGCCACCTGTTACTGATCGACCTGGGGCGTGGCTCGGACCGCCTGGGCGGGTCCGCCCTTGAGCAAGTACATGGAGCGTTTAGTGAAGGGGTGCCGGACCTGGACGAGGCCCGGGACCTGGCAGGGTTTTTTGCTGCAATCCAGGAGCTGACCGCAGCCGGCCACTTGCTTGCCTACCATGACCGTTCCGACGGTGGCTTGCTTACGGCGTTGTGTGAAATGGCCTTCGCCGGGCGCTGTGGCCTGTCGTTGTCTTTTGCTGGCGGTCAAGGTTTTGATGGCCAGGTTTGCGCTGACAATGATCGTTATGACGGACACCTGCGGGCACGGCTGTTCGCCGAAGAACCGGGCGCCGTAATACAGGTTGCAGAGTCGCAATTAAAGGATGTGCTGGCGTGTTTTGCCAGACATGGCCTGGAAAGCCTGGTGAGCGGGATCGGCCAACCGGTCCGTGGCCATACGCTGAGCATCAATGTTGGTGGCCACGAGTGCTTGCGAAGCGATTTGCGTAAACTCCACCAGGTATGGAGTGAAACATCTTACGAAATTCAGAAATTACGTGACCATCCGGGCTGTGCTGATGAGGAATTCGCCCGCACACTGGAGTGGCACCAGCCATTTCTGCAGCCGGATCTGGGCTTTGATCCACAGCAAAACCCTGCAGCCCGGTATATGGCGAGTGGTGTCCGGCCAGCCGTTGCGATTTTGCGTGAACAGGGTGTCAACGGCCAGGTGGAAATGGCCGCTGCGTTTGCTGCGGCAGGGTTCAAAGCAGTTGACGTGCATATGTCTGATCTGTTCGAGAAACGCGTGGATCTGTCTGCTTTCCATGGCCTGGTGGCTTGTGGCGGTTTTTCGTACGGTGATGTGCTCGGTGCCGGCCGTGGCTGGGCTGCTTCGATACTTTTTCAGCCGCAACTCAGAGACCGCTTTGAAGCGTTTTTCGAGCGCGATGACCGTTTCGCCCTCGGTGTGTGTAACGGTTGCCAGATGCTTTCGTCGCTACGGGAAATCATTCCCGGGACTGAAAACTGGCCGGATTTTGTCGCCAACCGTTCAGGCCAGTTTGAAGCCCGCTTGAGCCTGGTGAGAGTAGCTGAATCTGCTTCATTGTTTTTCAACGGCATGGCCGGTAGTCTGTTACCTGTTGCCAGCGCGCATGGCGAAGGGCGCGCCGAGTTTAACCAGGGTCCTGTGTCGCAGGCACCGGTTGCCTTACAATATGCAGATGTCGATGGCGCCAGCGTGATGAAATACCCGCAGAACCCCAATGGTTCACCAGAGGGCGTTACCGGCCTGTGCAACACAGACGGGAGGGTCACTATCATGATGCCTCACCCGGAAAGGACACTGCGCACGGTCAATTTTTCCTGGGCGCCGGATGATTGGCCTGAGAGTTCGCCCTGGCAGCGTATGTTCCAGAATGCGCGCCAATGGCTGAGTTGACAGGGTCAGGTTGATGGTAAGAACAAGCTGATGGCAAAGCAGACAGCCAGTCAGGAATTACGTCTGAGTGAATTACTGATCCTGGCATTTTTGTGGATGATATTTGGCTTCATGCTCTGGTACTACCTGAGCGTTTTCCATGGAGCACCGGTTCGGTTTCTGGCCAACGAGATTCTGACCCGTTTGCTGGGTGATGAGTTCTGGAACATCGTGCCAAATCCGGACCGCCGTTTTCTGTTCCAGGTGCAAACCCGTGTTCCCTTCCTGTTTCCGGACGGTAGCCGGGAAGCACTCGGCTTTATTGTCAATCCGCTGGTTTATGGCTACGGCTTTCCACTGTTGTTCGGGCTGGTGATGGCCTCGAGTGGGTCTTTTGCAAGAAAAATGCTCACGCTGCTGGTCGGTTATGTGGCTGTCATGCTGGTACAGGTGTGGGGCGTAGTCTGGCAGACGCTGAAGATGCTCTCATTCAACTTCGGAGCCGATGCGCACCAGCTGGTAATCGATGCTGGAATACCCGATGAACTGATCGCCTTGTCTTATCAACTGGGTGTTCTGATTTTCCCACCGCTGGTGCCGGTGATATTGTGGGTACTGTTTAACTGGGAACTGATTGAGCAGTTTACAGGCTGGCGTCGGCGCCCGGATTGACGGGTTTCGGGAACTGTTGGCACAGCGCTGTGGTCTTTGTGTTCGGGGCGGGTCACCATATGATTCGTCCGATAGGGCTATAATTTCCACCTTAAATAATCT
>BTRB01000082.1:0-7625 GCA_036986175.1 Gammaproteobacteria bacterium | reverse complement strand
TCAGCGTCGGTTGACACGCAGCAACGTACTGACGCATGGCAATGTACACCGACCGATAGTAGAATAGCGCCGTTCCGGGAACTCGCCCGGAACCTCTACCCCGGGGCCAGGTGGCAGAGTGGTTATGCTGCGGCCTGCAAAGCCGTCTACGCCGGTTCGATTCCGACCCTGGCCTCCATTCAACTGATATGAAGGCTCCTTTTCCGACCCTTGGTGCCGGTGTTTAATACCAAACCTGGCGAGAGTGTTTCGCTTACAATGCACCTCGGCTATCGGGTAGCAAAACATTAGTGGCAGGAACCCCGCGTTGATACAGTGTTCAAAATGATCTTGACCAAGTGGAAAACACATTGACTGAAACTTCGACAAGACTGAGAATTTTTATTCGCTTGCCGGTGATCACGCTGCTGATTGGATTGGCGGGGGGTATCAGTGGTTGTGCGGGAACAGCAAGAGGCGTTAATTCTCCTGTTTACTCACATCTCGAACCCAAAGTTGTGTCCGAACAACATTCCTCGGATGCCGCAGCTTTGGTGGTTATTCGCTATCCGGCGATGATTCACGAGTACGCGGAAAACCTGTTCGTGAGTTCTTTTGCGATTAACGCCATCGGCGGTGAAGTACCGTTAGCCACGGCAAAAGCGCAGACCTCAAGGGTTGCACAATCGATGATAGAGAAATCCAGTTACTACGCGATGACCCTGTACCAGGAGCTAAAGGAGGTTCTGCCGGAGAATTCTGTTTTGCTCTCGCCGCATATCATTGCCTGGGACAAGGAGCGGGGGTTGCATAGCCGTCCAATACTGGCCTCGGAGCAAATTCCCAGCGTCCTGACCATTGATTTCAACATTTATTCCTACCCCGATGTAGAGAAGATAATGGATTCTCCGCCGGTAACATTCGGTGACCTGGTGACACCGTTAATCGTAATAAGGAGCAGTCGCTGGGTGCAACCGTCACTGAGCGGTCTGCTGGTCACAAGTCCGCCACTGGAGAGTTCCGCATGGCGACAGGCGCAGGACGAGTCAGCAAGGCACTTCAAGGCACGACTGCAGGGTGAGATATGGAACCAGCCGTCTTCACTGGACTTTATTGCTTTCCTGGCTGAACGGGACAGGGCTCTCCTTAACCTGCCATCAAGGACCACAGGTAGCGGCAACCGGCAATTGGCTGCAATTGAACAATATCCTCTGGAGAAAATTCAGATGGATGGCCCCACGATCGCCAGGCTTGAAGAAGATTTCTCTGTTGATCCCTTTGAGCTGGGTTATGTGCATGGCGCCAGTATCCGGATTATTGAATTGCTCAATTCGATTGACCACGACAGGGCAACATTTTTTGCCCGGCAGGCAGCGCTGAACCGTTTTGATGCGGAACTTGCAAAAGTGTTTTTTGTACAGTCTGCAGATGAAAGCGTCAGGGCACGTCTGCAATTGGCCGAAGCATTGATCGGTGCTGAAAAAGAGTTTCTTGCAGCACAATCCGACAGTATTTACGAGGGCACCTACACAGGCGATTACGGTCTGAAAATGCGTAAAATCATTTCTGCTGAATATCGCATGCTCGAAGAACGCCGCCGCCTGGCCCGCAAACAGAATATAACCACCGCGGTTGCTGTGATTGTCCTGGCAGGATCAGTCTACGGTGCAGTGGCATCAACTGCAGCCAGTACGGCTGCCGTGATGGCAGTATCGGGTGCTGCGATGGCTGGCTCCGTTTGGGCAATGCACAAATCACTCGGGACGCGGACTGAGTCGGAGGAGGTCGGCAGGTTTTTTCTCGCTCGCATGGCGCCGACTTTTGACCGGCAAATGTCTATTCAAATGGAGTGGCTGGAGTCGAAGGAGCTCATTACCGCCCGCGGTTTCGCAGAATTCAGAAACAAGACGCTAAGCCTCTACCAGGCCAGGGTCAGGTCAATGACCGTTAGTGTTGATCAACGTTGCCAGTTCAAACAACCCGGGTTTGACCAGGCTGGGCGCTGGTATGGCAGCTGTACGGATGGACTGGCTTCCGGGCGGGGTTACGGACTGGCCAGCAACGGCGGTGGTGATACACTCGAGTTTTTGGGCCACACCAAAGCGGGCCAGGCTTCAGGTTTGGGTGGAATGATTATCAATCGTCGTGGTCAATTGGGTGCTACTTATTACGAGGGAACGTTCAGGAAGGGGCTTCCAGATGGCGTTGTGCGAGTTGAAAAACCGGGCGCAACCCCGATTCTGCGAGAGTTCAGGGCGGGTAAGGATGTCGGCAAGGGTAATTCGATGCAGTTGCAGAAATTGAGCTTCGGATCTGATTCCTCGCCGGTGAGGACGTTGAATCCATGAAGCGGTGGCTGGTTGCCAGGGCTTTACCAACGACTCTGTTGGCCTTTATTTTGCTTGGAACCGTGACTAACGCCAGTGGCGAGATAAATTTTGAAGCCATCGATAGTCTGCCGCCAGGCGAGCAATACCGACAGCTTAGCCTGGTATCTCTGATTTTTAGCGGAGCAGAATCTGAGCTCATCGAGGCCATGACACCGCCGATGCCAGAAGCGTCCGATTCCGGCAACTCAAGCTTTGACCCTGATGCTTACAAAACACCATTGACCCGGATTGTTGACCAGGAATCCATGCTCAGCGGTGCAGCGTTGTTATTGCGATTTGCAAGGGACTCACAGGACGCTATCACGGCACGACTGGCTGCCATTAACGCAGCAAACCCCGTCCTGATTAGCATGGTGGATATCAATACGATTACCGAAGACGCTATCATCATTCGAAGTGCAATAGCCGACAGCATCAGCTATTCGGGTCTTGCCAGTAGTGAAGTGCTCACAACCCACTTGCAGAATTACCGCACGCGGACAATATTTCTCAGAAACCTGATGGAGTACGAGGCGTTTAGTGTAGAGCTTAAACGACTCACCAGGGAGGCTATCCTGTCGGTCGGTGGTAAGCTCGATGCCTACCAGCGAATGTTTGATGAAGAGGTCAATTCAACCGGATTCAGCAGGCAAATTGAGTCCGCCGAGTTTATCTACAATCGTGATGCGGAATTTGATGAAAAAGCCGGTAAGCTGACTGAAGAGATCATGCGCAGTGTAATTTTGCAGGAAAGCCAGGTTGATCCCTGATTTGTCAGGTTCACGACCTGCACAGGTTGTCGAAATAGTGATCTTCTTTTGGCTGATATCAACCATCTTCGTCTTTGCGCCGGCGTCTTTCGCTGTCCGCTTCGATTTCAATCGGGGTGGCTTGAGATGAGCCGGTGCCGGTCGAAATAGTGATGCCCTGCACATTTTGCAGGTCCTTGATTGAGAGCGTGTCTTTGGAACTAACCACCAGCTGGCCGGGTTCCGCTGTCCTGTTCTTAGTCATCAGGTACTCAAGTGCGCTTTGGGAGACTCCGGAAGTGTTGACAGCATCAGGATCGTTCGGACTGGATGATGAGGCTGATGATGAGGAGTAAGCTCTTTCCCTGGCATTACTTGCAGATTGTTGCTGTTGGCCAGGCTGTTTTTGCGCATCCCCATCTCCATCTCCAGCCTCACCCGGGTTCGAGCTGTTGCTGCCAGCAGATTCACCGGCATTTGCCTGTGCCCGGGAAGCGCCGGGTGCTCCACCCTCTGCTCCGGAAGCGGACTTTAAGCGGGAGGAGTTGGCGTATATCTGGGCCTCGCGCTGCTGATATTTCCCGACCAGTTCCCCCCAGGCTTCAGCCTCCTGCTGCGCCAGGCCGGGATTGCTTTGTGCGGCTTCACTGGGTACGTAAGGGTATTCCTTGTTTTCATCACCCGGGGCCCATTCGCCTTCCTCCAGAATGATTTCGCGCAACTGGTTTCTCAGGTGTTTTTGCGAGGCTTCCGGTAACTCGTCGAGTTTCTGCGTGCCAGGCTGGTAGGCATTGGTCAGCATGCTGCTCTTTTGGAGATTCTCATTCCTGAGCTCCATAAAGCGCCGGTAGTTGTCCTCGCTGTACTCCACCTCCTGGCTACCGGGGTTGGCTTTTTCTTCGGCGGGAGCAGTCTCAGCCTGGGCAACAACCAGCGGTGCAAGAAAGAGTCCTGACCATAGCAGCAATACAGTAATGAGGTTTTTGTGCGTCATCAGTCTTTTAACTCATCAGTCTTCTATGGTTCGTACAACCCGGAAGCCGGTAAAATCGTTACGGTCGCCATTTTTGAGATTGAACCGCGCAGGCAACCTGATCTCCCTGCTGCCGGTTATCCAGGAACCGCCGCGTGTCATGTGTGAACTACAGATACCGCGACCCCAGGCGCTACCGTCCACGGGTGCGTCGAGGTAGGACAGGTTCATACAGTCCGAAGTCCATTCGGAAACATTACCGACAGTGTCATACAGGCCGAATGAATTGGCCCTGAACGAACCCGCCGGAGCGGTTCCCAGGGCCAGTTTATCGCCACATTGCTTGTGTTGCCATTTAAAACCGGTTTCTGATCCGGCAATATTGCCGTAATCACATAGCAGGGCAGGGTCTCCGCCCGGCCAGTCGCTTTCCTCGCCGGCCCTGGCAAAATACTCCCATTCGCTCTCACTCGGCAGGCGATAGCTTTGGCCGGTTTTGTCGCTGATCCAGCGCACATACTCCTGTGCGTCGTTCCATGAAACCATCATGACCGGTTGCGTGCCCCGGCCCCAGCCATTGTCACCCGGCTGGGATGTGCAGCCTTTTGCGTTGAAGCAGGCGTCCCATTCGGCCATGGTCACTTCATATATGCCGACTGCGAATGGCGCATTGATCGTCACCTGTCTGCGTGGCTTTTCCATACTCAACGACAGCGCAGAGGAATCGTCAGCGCCTTGCCAATACGTGCCCGCCGGTACCACCTTCATACCGGGGCAGTCGTCGCAATCTTTGAAAGACTTGCCCGGGCGCAAGTCAAGATCATCCAGGTGTTGCAGGGCGGCAGTGACATTCACGCCGCGGGGAAACGCGTCAATATAAGCCTGGAACGCATCCTTCGTGTTCAGCTTCGTGGCCGCTGCAAAGGCCTTATTATCATTGGCCTGGTCTTTGAGAAGACGCCGTATCCGGTTGGCTTCTTCAACATGCAGGCCAGATGGCCATGTGGCGATGTACTGGTCAAATGCAGCGATTGTTCTGTTGCTGCTGGCTGTCTCCCAGGCCTGCTTTTCCAGTCTTTCCTGCTCCAGCCGTTGCCGCTCTTTGCGGGCTTCTTCCTGTTTGATCTCATCAATCCGGACCATGGCTTCAGTTTGATGAAGCCCGTCAGGGAACAACTCCAGGTAATCCTCATAGGCTGCTACGCTGTCTTCTGCAGACAGCTCTTCCCAGGCTTTCTCATCCAGGACCTCCAGCTGTGTCTCCGCCTGGTTGCGATAGATTGATTGCGGATAGTCAATGATAAAACGCCGGTAGGCAAGGACGGTATCCGCTTGTAAAGCGGCTTGCCAGCGGGTGGTTTCTTCCGATGTCGGTGTATTGAAACGCTGGCCGGTTTGGGTTCCCGAGGATTCTCGCGTACCGCCCAGGTCGGGAAGGGCGATCACATCGTCCGCTGATTTGTCAGTGAGCAGGAAGGCGCCGATAGCCGCCATGGCGAGCAGGAACAGGCCCAGCAATATGCGCGGCAACCATTCCCGGCCTTCCTTGGGGTATGTCTCAGTGGTTTCACCATCAGCTACCGAGCGCCGCCAGTCGAGGCTCTTGAAGGATTTCTTCCATTGGCCGACATCCCGTGGACGGTCTTGCGGGCTGATGTTCAATCCCAGCTCAATGGCGTCTCCGATACCTCCGTATTGCCCCGCAACATATTTTCCTTTGGGCAGGAACTCTGCAAACGGCTTCAGTGGATCCTCAGCGCCTTCTTTCAGCGCGGTTTGTCGGTCTGACGCCGAGGCAGGGATATTGCCGGTGATACAGCGGTAAAGCGTTGCTGCAAGGGCGTAAATATCGGTCCAGGGGCCAATACGGCCGTGGGCATCCGCTTGTTCCGGAGCCGCGTAACCAACACTGCCGAGCCGCGCAATGCCCGGCGAATGTCCGTCACCTGCTGCAGCCACACCAAAATCCAGCAAGACAGGCCCGTTGCTCTCGGTCAGGTAGATATTGGCCGGTTTTATATCCTGGTGGATGACACCTTGCTCATGGATGTACGCCAGCCCATCTATGAGCGGTAACAACAAGTCCCACGCGTCGTCGGGGCCGAACGTGCCCCCGGACTGCAGTTTATGATGTAGCGGCTGGCCCTGGTAATAGGGCATGAGGAAATAGGCAGTCCCGTTGGCTTCGAAATAGCGCAAGACCTTGACGATATTCGGGTGATCCAGACCTGCAACCAGGCGGGCCTCGGCAAGAAACTGATCGAGCCCCCCGGCGAAAAAATCGGTGGATGAATCACCGTTTGGCACGACGGTGCCATCCTCCCGTCTTGCAACGTAGCCGGCAGGCAGGTATTCCTTCAGTGCAAAGCGGGTTCCGATGGCCGGATCGGTGACCAGGTAAGTTATTCCAAATGAACCAACGCCAAGAATCGCACTGACCTGCAGGTCGCCAATATGGGATCCGGGCTGGAGGGCTGCAGACTGGCGTGTCATTGCGGTTCACCGCGCCTGGTCAGCACACTGATGTGGAAGCGGACATCACCCAGCAGAACTTCGTCTTGCGGATCAATAAACATGATCTCTGCAGGCAGGCAGGGGATTCCCCGGATGAAGGTGCCGTTGCTTGACCCCAGGTCGGAGATGGTCAGTGATTCGCCAACATTTTCAAGCCGCACATGGCGGCGGCTGATCGCCGGCGTCTCAATGCCAATATCTACACCACCCCGCCCGATAACAATATCAATGTGTTTTGTATCTACAACACAATAGCGTTTGAAGCCGGTGCCATCCCCCAGCGAACCCTCAATGACAACGATGCCATCGAAACCCTCGGGCAGGGCATTCACATCCGGCATTTCATCTTCCGCAGACGGTTTCAGCCCGAAATTTTGACTGGAGGAATCAGCATGCGCGTCCAACGGCGCTGTGTCCGGTTCTGCTGAAGATAAAGGGCCGTCAACAGTAGTCTCTTCCTGGATGGCTTGCTGCGGGTCGTGTTTAGTCAGACCCAAAAATTTGCTCCGGCCTGAAAAGAAAAGAAGTCTTACCAGCAGTACGACCAGGATTACCACGCCAGTTTTCCATAGCCACATGGGGGCAATGCTCAATATCGACGGAGAACCATTAGTAGCCGCGGCAGGCTCAGGAACGGCGGAAGCGCCCTGATTTGAAGTGGTGGGCAATGCTTCTGCGGATAATTCTTCTGCGAGCGGTACAGCATCCGTGGCCGAGACCCGTCCGGTGTCACTGCTTTGTGAAGCCTGGTCCCCGGGGCCGGGCATTTTATCGGTTACCCTGGTGTCTTCTTTGGGTGCGGGATGGGCTGGTGCTTGCCCGGTTGGCTGAGCAGGTTTCTCCGCGGTGGATTTCTGACATATGCCACGCTGCAGGTTGATCTGCATTGCATCGAAAATACGGGTCAGAGCGTCGCCGAAGATGGAAACAGGGTTTTTGTCCCTGGCAAGACTTTGCCCGCCCGCAGCAAGGTTCAAGCCGACCAGGAATCCACAATTGTCAATGATGGGTCCCGTTATATTGGGCAGGGGTGTATCGGCA
>BTRB01000081.1:0-8197 GCA_036986175.1 Gammaproteobacteria bacterium | reverse complement strand
ATGCGCTCAGTGCCGGGCTCAGGGTCAGCGCATTGATGGAGGAAATCGCCACCGAAATGGCAATGGTTATGGCGAACTGCTGGTAAAGGCGCCCGGTGATACCGCCCATCATGGCGACCGGCACGAATACGGCGATCAGGGATAGGGAAGTTGCGACAATCGGGCCGGAAACCTCCTTCATAGCCGCGATGGTTGCATCAACTGGTTTTAAGCCCTTTTCCATTTTGGCAGTCACGGCCTCGACCACGACAATGGCGTCATCAACAACGATACCAATGGCCAATACCAAACCCAGCAGGGATAAGGTGTTGATCGAAAAACCCAGCAACGGGAATACTGCAAAAGTACCGATCAGGGATACCGGCACTGCCAGGGACGGAATCAGCGTGGCTCGCCAGTTTTGCAAGAAAACAAACACCACCAGGATAACCAGTAACATGGCCTGCCAAAGTGTGGTGATGATTTCCTTGATACCCTCTTCAATCGCCAGCGTGGTATCCAGCGATACCAGGTAGTCCAGGTCATCCGGAAAATCTTTTGCCATTTCTTTCATGACCGTCTTGATTTCACTGGCCACTTCCAGTCCATTCGCGCCCGGCAACTGGTAGATGGACAAGATAGCTGCCGGTCCGCCATTGAGACGACTGATGGCGTTGTAGGAAAGCGTGCCCAACTCAACCCTGGCTACGTCCTTGATGCGCACCTGCGAACCGTCCTTATTCGAGCGCACCACCACGTTGCCGAATTCCTCAGCCGTTGACAGCCGACCCCGGGTGCGGACCTGGTAAGTAAATTGTGTGCCCGCCACAGCCGGCGGCCCGCCGATTTGACCAGCCGGCGCAATCACGTTTTGCTCCCTGATGGCGTTGGTAATATCGGGTACTGTCAAGCCAAGCTTGGCCAGTTGATCCGGCTTGACCCAGATGCGCATCGCGTAGTCGCTACCACCCAGCACGCTGGCCTGGCCCACGCCCTTGATGCGTGCGATGGCGTCCAGAATATTGATCGTCAGGTAGTTACTCTGGAAATTCTGATCATGGCTGCCATTGGGTGAGTACAAACTGACCAGCAGCAATGGGAAGGACAGTTTCTTTTTAACCGTCACACCAAGCCGTTTTACTTCCTCGGGTATGCTGGCAGTTGCCTCGGATACGCGGTTCTGGACCAGCACGTTGGACATATCGAGATCTGAGCCAACTTCAAATGACACCGTCAGTGTCATGGTGCCGTCATTGGAATTGACGGACTTCATATACAGCATGTTTTCAACGCCGTTGACTTTCTGCTCCAGCGGCGTGGCGACGGATTGCTCGACGGATTCCGCGTTGGCTCCGGTGTAGGTTGCCGAAACCGAAACTTCCGGCGGCGTTATTTCAGGGTATTGGGCAACCGGCAAACCACCCAACGAGACCACACCAACCAGCACGATAATGATCGCGATGACCATCGCGACAATCGGGCGGCGTACAAAAAACTCTGCCATTACGCTGGATTAGCCTGCCGCTGCCTTAACAGGTTGCGGATTAACCTGCATGCCCGACCGGACTTTCTGCAAGCCTTCCATGATGATGGTTTCACCACCTTTGAGTCCGGATGCAACCACCACGTTATTGCCGATGGCGGGGCCCAGTTCAATTTCCACGACTTCAACCTGGTTTTGCTGATTCACAGCAAATACACGGAACTTACCCTGCATTTCAACGACTGCTTTGCGCGGGATCACCACTGCACCTTCAAGTTGCCGGTACTGTGCCCGGACGCGGGCAAACTGGCCTGGCAACAGCACGTTATCCGGATTGGGAAATGCGGCCTCAAGCGTGAAGGTGCCGGTTTCAGTGCTGATGGATTGCGCACTTGCAATTAGCGTGCCCTTTTCCGGGTGCTCTGAACCATCCGCCAACAACAGCACAAGGTCAGCGGCCCGACCCGTGTTGTCATTGATTTCACCGCGCACAACGCGGCGCGTATAGTGGCGGGCCAGGGCCAGGTACTCACGTTCGGAAATAGAAAACCTGACGCGGATTGGGTTGATGTCTGACAGGGTGTTCAATACCACCGGATTTGGGTCACGGCCGACAAATTCTCCCGGCTTTGCCCTGGTCAGGCCGATCAGGCCGTCGATGGGAGCACGTATTTTTGTATAACCCAGTTCTATTTCGGCCAGTTCCACGTTGGCCTCGCTGGCCCTGACGCTGGCCCCGGTTGCAGCCTCTTGTGCCACCGCCGAATCCAGGTCCTGTTCACTGACCGCCTTGATCTCTGCCAGTGGACGGATACGTGCAAGGTCGGATTGTGCTTTGGCAAGGTTGGTTTGGGCCGCTGCGAGCTGGCTTTGGGCCGCTACCAGCTTCGCCTGGAATGACTGTGCATCAATGGTGTAGAGCATGTCGCCTTGCTTGACAAAGGTGCCTTCTTCAAACTCCATGGTCTCAAGGTAACCTTCAACCCGGGTGCGGATCGGCACGTCCTGGTTTCCCATGGTAGTGCCGACCATTTCCACACTCAACGGCACGTCCTGTACAGTGGATTGTGTGACACGAACCGTCAGTGGCGGTGCCTGGCTTGCAGCCTTTTCGGATGAATCACAAGCCGCTAACAGGGTCACCATTGCGATGATCGCAACCACCCCAAAACGAGCCACCGGCAACCCAGAACGAGCTACCGTCGCCCCGGGCCAGACCGGGGGTACGTTTATTAGTTTCACGGCTTAACGAACTTCAGCGTCCAGCGATCTGTATTTCCGGTAACGGTCTTGCGGCCAACTTCATAACGCAACTCATCATCCAGCCGCAGATGTAAATCTGAAAAATCAACAAACTCAAACCCGGCCGCCTGGATTTCCTTTATGGCCAAAACCGGATCAGTCCTGCGTCGGTTTTCTGGATTATCTGCTTCCATGTGCCGGCGTGTGTGATCCACGACCGCGTAAACCCCACCTGATTTCAGCGCATCAAACGCCGCCTTGTTCATGGCTGCACGGCCGTCGGGGCCAAAATTGTGGTAATTGCGGAAAGTCAGCACCATGTCCATGCCGGTAACGCCAAGCCCATTGGTTTCCAGGGTGTAAAAATTGTCACCTTCTTTGCGGTAAATTTTTGAATCTGCAGCAATGATTTGCATATCCTCAAACCCAGGCTCAGCCAGCAGCGATTCCGCAACCCTGTCGGTACCCAGTGCAGTATAAAATTTACCCTTTTCCTGCACCGCCGGCGCCAGCAACTTGGTATACCAGCCACCGCCTGGGATCAGCTCGACGATTCTCATGTCATCACGTAGTCCGAAAAACTTCAGCGTTTTAATCGGTCGACGGTTACGATCACGATCTTTTTCGGCATCCGTGCGGATATCGGAAGCCAGCGCAGCTTTAAGCCTGGCCTCTACAGCATCAAAGTCATCGGCGAATGCGAGACTGGCGGAAACCATTAGCAAAATACCAAGAATATATTTCATCAGAAAATCCTGTATTTCAGT
This sequence comes from Gammaproteobacteria bacterium, assembly GCA_036986175.1. Classification (GTDB taxonomy): domain Bacteria; phylum Pseudomonadota; class Gammaproteobacteria; order Xanthomonadales; family SZUA-36; genus SZUA-36. The sequence goes on along the minus strand of BTRB01000081.1, from coordinate 4,726 downwards.
TGCAGCAATACGGTGCGCAATCATAGTTGATAAAAAGGTTGTGTGAAACCCCCTGTTATTTATTTGCCCTTCGGGAAATAAGTATCGGTTTAATATAGTGTTCGCTATACGCGGCCTTAAAAGTAATAGGGTCAGGAATTTAAATTCTCTGCCGCATGCGTTCCAATTCGGCAATCCGATCCAGCAATTCCAACACCAGCGCAGCGCCCGCCAGGTTCACACCCAGATCACGTTGCAGGTGAACGGCCGTTTTGACCCGTCTCAAGCTGGCAACCGTAAATTGCCAATGCTCGACATCTCCACCTGCTGGGTCAAGTATGCCCTCCTCTACCAGCAGGGTGACGGTCTCAACTGCTACGCTGCAACTTCTACACAAGTCAGCCGTTGATACCACGTCATGTTCTTCCATTACCTGACCGGTCAGGGTTTTATAAGTGGTCATAATCAGGCTACCTCCAGCGTTGCACGGGGATCAAACTCAAGCTCTTCCTGCATGCGCTTGTATATTGCCCGCGCCTTGTCATTATTGGCAGGCGGTAAGGCAATTTGCAGTACGACATAGAGGTCCCCTGGTGACTTAGCCGGTATGCCCCGGCCTTTCAGTCTCAACTTTTTGCCTGCTTGAGAATTCGCCGGGATTTTTAGATCGATGGCACCGGCTGGCGTAGGAACCTTAACACTGGCACCCAATGCCGCTTCCCAGGGAGCGAGCGGCAACTCCAGGTACACGTCAGCTCCTTCTACCCGGTAAGCATGGTGCGGTCTGAATTCCACCTCAAGATACAGGTCACCGGCTTTGCCGCTACCCATGCCTGTCGCGCCCTGTCCAGCCAGGCGAATTTGCTGGCCCTGGCGGATTCCCTTTGGGATACGTACTTTCAAAGTCCGCTTGCGGGTGACAACATGGCCATCCGCGGTCACTTCCGGCATTTGCAAAGATATCGAACGCGATGCACCGTTAAAACTATCTTCGAGGTCGATCAAAATCCTGGCGTGGTGGTCTTCACCCTGCATATGGAAACCGCGATTGCCGCCAGGACTTCTTGCCTGCCCGAACAATGATTCAAAAAAGTCGCTAAAATCATGCTCATTGCCGCCACCGGGCGGTGCGCCATGGAATTCAAAGCCGGTGCCCCAATCCGGTGGCGGATGGAAATCCTGCCGGGCCTTCCAGTCGGCACCCAACTGGTCGTAGGCTGCGCGTTTTTCCGCGTCCTTCAGAACTTCGTTAGCCTCGCCAAGCTCTTTAAACTTTAGCTCTGCATCCGCTTCCTTACTGACATCCGGATGGTATTTGCGGGCCAGCTTGCGGTAGGCCCGCTTGATCTCCTTCTGCGTGGCTTTGCGATCCACCCCCATGATTTTGTAATAGTCTTTGTATTCCATTTATTGGCCTTTCGGGATATAGGTATCGGCTTCCTGAGGGGTTAGCTGTTCGACACGGAGCCTCCAGTTCACGAGGTTGGATTTGACCTGCAATCGGTAGCGTCCGCTTTCGTTGAATAGTCTCACGCCATTATCGACCCACTTGGTCGTCACGATCTTACCCAGGTATTCACCCCTCGGTGAACTGACCAGGCTCACCTCCAGCGCCATCGTCCCCGGGTAGTCGCCGGTCGTGATCCAGTCCACTATCCAGGGTGCTTTAACTTCGAATTCTGCAGTGGTCGTGCTTTCTGAGCCTGTGAACTCCCCGATCAACTCTTTGCTGTCAGCCACGGAAGAAAAAAAACTTAGTGCTGTAAAAACAGCAAAACCAAAAAGGAACCTGTTCATCTGATTCTCCTGATTTATTCGTCGTAAATAACCAACCGACATACGAGTGATCGGGATAGTACCAGTAATATGGGTGCATCTGTTCAGTACACTAGCGTCTCAGCAATGCCCACCAGCGGGCGATATTCAACAAACTGGCCAGTGAGGCAGAGAGGTACGTCAGTGCTGCTGCTTTGAGCAAACGCCGGGCGTGCGGTAAATCCACAGGCTTCAGAACACCACCGCTTTCCAGCAACGGCAAGGCACGTTTGAAACTGGCATCCAGCTCCGTCGGCAGGGTCAGCAGGTGGACCAGAGTGGTGATACCGAGACTCATAAATCCACCCAGGATCATCAACAGGCTTACCAGCGGCGCGCGTGCAAGAATACCAATCAACGGTGCAGCCATTAGTATGCCGGCCCCCAGCCTCTCCACCGGTCGCGTTAACATAATAAGTTGCGTACGAATCCTTAATGGCGCAAAGCCTACAGCGTCCTGCAGGGCATGACCGACCTCATGCGCCGCCACGGTCACGGCAGTTAAAGATCGCCCATTGAGTTTTTCGGGGGTGAGCCGAACGACTTTCTCCAGCGGGTCGTAGTGGTCACCCTTTGCTGTTTCCTCCACTTTTACATGTTGCAGGTCGTTGTTATCAAGAAGGTGTCTCGCCAACTCACCACCGGTACCGTCGTAACGATCTTCGGGGCTGCTGTAACGCGACATGACCCTGCGCACCCACAGCCCGGGACCGAAGATGAGTGCAATAACGACAACGACCGGGAGGAGCAAATACATGCGTTAATGATAACCGAATCGAGAGCAGCGGAGCTGCGCCCTCCTACTCGTATCTTAGCGCGTCGATCGGGTTTAATTGTGCTGCCTTCGCAGCCGGCACGATACCAAAAATTATCCCGACGGCAGCACAAAAACCAAAGCTGAGGAACACTGCCCATAATGGCACATGGGCTGGCGGAAAACCTGGCAACAATGCAGCTACCAACACGCCCAATCCATAGCCGATGGCGACACCTACCAGGCCGCCAATCATGGTTAAAACCAATGCTTCGATGAGGAATTGCAACAAAATGTCCTGACGCGTGGCGCCCAAAGCCTTGAGAATCCCTATCTCGCGGGTTCTTTCAGTGACCGATACCAGCATGATATTCATGATGCCGATGCCACCGACCAGCAGGGATATGCCGACAATGCCAATAGAGACAGCGGTGATCATATCAATCACCTTGTTAAAGGATTCGGTCAGCTGCTCCGCGGTCTGGACTTTGAAATCGTCCGGTTCCCCCGACTTGAGTCCATGTTCCTTACGCAGCACCCGGCGTATTCTGTCCTTTACTTCATCCTGGCGGTTCATGTCGTCCACCAGCAACTGGATCTGAATATCCAGGTCCCTGGATGTTCCCATGATGCGCCTGGCCGTTCCATAGGGCAGCAACACATAATCATCCTGCGAAAAACCCAGTAATTCACCGCGTTTTTCTATGACGCCGACGATTTTGCACCATTCGTTTCCAACCCGAAAAAACTGACCAATGGGGTCATCCGGAATTTCAAGGTTTTCGAGCACATCTACGCCAACCGCACACACCAGTCGCCTGCGTGAATCATCATCCGCGGTAAAAAAACGTCCCTTCTCAGGATAAACCCCGTTGACATCCAGATAGCTGGGGCCAATCCCGATCACCTGCGAAAAAGCAGTCTGTGAACGATAGCTGATGGCGCCGGCCCTGCCGGTTTGTGCGAACAGGATCGGTGTAATGTCAGAAATGCCGTCGATGCGCTGCGATATAATCTGCAGGTCGCTGTCTCTGAGTTTGGCGAAGCGACCTTGTAGTTGCTTTTTGAACGGTGTGTACGAGCGCACGGTCAGGGAATTTCCGCCCAGCCCGGCAAACTGGGCGTTGATGGTATAGGACAGGCCCTGCACAATTGACACCACCGCAATAACCGAAGTCACACCGATGATGATACCCAGTGAAGTCAGCAGCGAGCGAAAGCCATGGGCGCGGATGGACTCAAGTGCGGAACGGATACTTTCAAGCAACATAAACATCAGTGTGCCGTCCTCTCCTGTTGCCTGTCAGAGTCCATTTTACCGTCTTCAAGATGAATGACCCGCTCGCAATGCGCGGCGATATCAGCTTCATGCGTGACCATGATGATGGTCTGACCGTCTGCGTGCAGCTGATCGATCAGCGCCATGATCTCGCGACTGGTTTTGCTGTCCAGGTTGCCGGTAGGTTCATCCGCCAGCAATATGGCCGGGTGTCCCACCAGCGCCCGGGCAATTGCAACCCGCTGGCGTTGGCCACCTGATAATTGATTGGGCCGGGAATCCAGGCGATCACCGAGACCGACGCGCTCGAGTGCCTTACCGGCGACGCGTTTACGTTCTGCCCGCGGAATACCGCGATAAACCAGAGGTTGCATAACATTCTTCAGTGCGGATGCGCGCGCTAACAGGTTAAAGCTCTGGAACACGAAACCGATTTCGCGGTTGCGTGCCTTAGCCAGCTCCGCCTCACTCATGTCACCAACATTGGTGCCATTGAGCAGGTAATCCCCTTTGGTAACGCGATCCAGGCAACCGATGATGTTCATCATGGTGGACTTACCGGAACCCGAAGCGCCTACGATGGCAATGTATTCATTGCGTGAGATGTCGATGCTTACACCATCCAGTGCATTGAGTACCTGGTCGCCCATCTCGTAGACCCGGTAAACATTCTGCAGCTGGATGACCGGTGGTTCTTTATCGCCCGCTTGCATTATTCCCCATCTTAGTCATCCCCTTTCTTTTCCTCGTCTTCGTCTTCGTCTTTTTCCTCGACTTTCTGACCATCCTGCAAATTTCGCAACACCCGGAATGGGCCAATAATAACGCTCTCCCCTTCCTGCAAACCTTTGAGTATTTCCTGGTCGCTGTCGCTGGAAATACCCGTCTCAACATCTTTG
>BTRB01000080.1:0-8240 GCA_036986175.1 Gammaproteobacteria bacterium | reverse complement strand
ACTCACCGTACAAAATCGGTGATTACATCGTTTTAGATTCCGGTGAGCGTGGTGAGGTTACACACTTGGGTATGCGCTCAACCCGTTTGCTGACACGTGATGATGTGGAAGTGACCATTCCAAATGCAGTCATTGCCAACGCAAAAATCGTCAACGAAAGTGGTGGGCCGTGGGAGAAAGAACGCATCCGCGTGCCGGTTGGTGTTGCCTACGGCAGTGATGTAGACGAGGTTTGCCAGTTACTTGAAGAGGTTGCACTAAATCACACAGAAATCGTCAAGCAGCCGGCGCCAAGGGTACGCATGCGGGCGTTTGGCAGCAGTTCGCTTGATTTTGAATTGTTGGCATGGATTGACCGGCCCGAGTTGCGGGGCCGGATACGGCATGATTTGTTGAAGGGCATCTACAATGCCTTCATTGAGAAGGGCATTGAGATTCCTTTCCCGCAAACAGACATCCATTTACGCAGTACGCCCAGGGGCGTTGAACCGCTGGATGATTGATGTGTTGGTCTGGTCTGGTGGTAAAAGAGCGAAGTTATCCGCAGATTACGCAGATTACGCAGATTATTTTTAGTTCAGGGCTATTTTTAAGCAATCCACCATACGATGAATTCGCGTACTTTTTTGGGCAGAAAACGCACTAAAGATAAATCGCTCTTGCTCTAATCTGCGTAATCTGCGTAATCTGCGGAAAAACAAATTGCCGGAAATAAGACTATCCAGCCTGGAGTTTTTCCAGGATTGCTGCCAATGCGCCTTCCAGTGGAAGCTCAGAGTTTTCCGTGTCATTGCGTTGCCGGTATTCCAGTGCGCCGTTGTCGAGGCCTCGTTCGCCGATGACCACGCGATGCGGGATGCCGATCAGTTCGATGTCATTGAACATGACGCCGGGGCGCAGGTTGCGATCGTCATAGAAGACGTCTACGCCGGCCTCCAGCAGTTCTGCGTAAAGCTGGTCCGCTGCTGCACGTACCCGGTGGGATTTTTTGGCGTTCATCGGCAGTAAAGCCAGCTGAAAGGGAGCAATAGGTTCGGGCCAGATTATGCCTCTTTCATCATGGTTTTGCTCGATAGCTGCGGCAACGATGCGTGAAACGCCGATACCGTAACAACCCATATGCAAAACATGAGATTTGCCATCCTCGCCCAGCACAACAGCATTCATTGCTTCAGAATATGCTGTACCCAACTGGAATATGTGCCCGACTTCAATACCGCGTGCCAGTTGCAGGTTGCCCTGGCCGTCCGGGCTTAAATCTCCTGCAACGGCATTTCTGAGATCGGCTGTCACGGGTAAATCCACGTCACGGGACCAGTTGATACCAAAATAGTGTTTGTTATCGCTATTGGCGCCGGCAACAAAGTCCGACATCAAGGCGACTTCCTGGTCTGCAACGACAGGCAACTCAAGGCCGACAGGCCCGAGAGAGCCGGGTCCTGCGCCGATTGCACTGCGGATATCTTCGTCGCTGGCAAACCTCAGTGGACTTGCAACCTGTTCCAGCCTTGCGGCTTTGAGTTCATTGAGTACACGGTCCCCACGCACCAGCAAGGCGACAAAATCAGCTTCACACTCCCCGGCTGCATGCACGATCAGGGTTTTAATGGTCTTTTCTATGGCTGCACCATAACCGCTGACCAACTCATCTATCGTGTGCGCGTCCGGGGTATCAACCACGCGCAATTTTTCGGCGGGCGCGGCCAGGTTACCCGGCGGTTTGGCTACGGTGGCGAGCTCCAGGTTGGAGGCATAGTCAGACTGGTCGGAGAATGCAATTAAATCCTCGCCGGAATCAGCCAGAACGTGGAACTCATGGGACTGGCTGCCGCCAATGGCACCGGAGTCAGCCTCTACCGAGCGAAAACGCAAACCCGTGCGGGTAAAGATGCGTGAATACACCTCGTACATTTCCCAATAGGTCTCGTCCATGCTCGCGTGGTCGATATGGAAGGAATAGGCATCTTTCATCAGGAATTCACGGGCTCGCATGACACCGAAGCGGGGACGGATTTCATCACGGAACTTGGTTTGAATCTGGTAGAAAGTGACGGGTAATTGCTTATAGCTACGTATCTCGTTGCGGACAAAGTCAGTCACGACTTCTTCATGCGTCGGACCAAAGCAATAGTCGCGGCCGGCACGGTCCTGAATCTTCAGCAACTGACCGCCAAATTTTTCCCAGCGGCCGGTTTCGTCCCAGAGTTCAGCCGGCTGGACTGCAGGCATCAGCATTTCCAGATAGCCTGCTTTGTCCAGTTCGTCGCGGACAATGGCTTCCACCTTGCGCAAAACGCGCAAGCCCATTGGGGTCCAGGTGTAAATGCCCGATGTGAGTTTGCGGATCATGCCGCTGCGCAGCATGAGTCGGTGGCTGGCGATTTCCGCTTCGGCCGGTGTTTCCCGGGTCGTGAACAGGTGGAATGCACTGGCTTTCATTTGGTATCCGCTGGTCCGCAAGCTGCTGAGGAGGACGATATTCTAGCCTGTAATGTGGGCCAGGTTACTTGCAATTCTCGGCGATATAGGATTTTGCTTCATTCAGTGTTTTCAGCCTTTTAGCGTCATCAAGGCGATAAACCTCGCCGTTTTTACCTGTTACGATTACCCTGGGGGTGGGCTCCAGCCGGCTTACGATCAGGCGGTTTCGTTCACAATTTGCGGCAATTTCCTCCTTCAGTTCGGCAGCTTCCTGGTGGTTCTTCGCGCGTTTATCACGCTGTTGTTGTGCCCGTGATGGCTCTGATGGCTGTTGATAAGGCGAAGTGTTTTCTGCATCGTTAGCGGGTTGGGCGTTAACGGTTGTAGCTGGCTGTATGTCGACTACTTCAGCATTTGCTGATTCAGCAGGCTGGTCGCCGAAATGGACAACACCCTTATCATCTACCCAACGGTAAACAACGTCTTTTGCGATAGCATCAATTGCCGTCAGTGCAAAGGCGGCTACAAATACAGTCATCAAACTTTTCGCGATAAACATCTTCGTTTCCTTTTCCGAAGTAATCCCCTGTGGTTTATATCACAATGGGGCTATTACCCCAAAGACCGGACGTTATTGCATGCTATTATCAGCAGGAACATTTTGCCCTGGAATTTCTGATGGGATCAGACAAATTAATTCGGCGACGCGGGGTTTACCTGCTGCCAAACCTGCTGACTTCTGCGGCCCTGTTTGCCGGGTTTTACTCAATAATTTCCGGGATCAACGGCAACTACGAGGCAGCAGCAATAGCCGTTGTCGTCGCCGGCCTGCTGGATGGGCTCGATGGGCGTGTAGCACGCCTTACCAAGACACAAAGTGACTTTGGTGAGCAGTACGACAGTCTTGCTGATTTAATCTCATTTGGCCTCGCGCCTGCACTGCTGGCCTTCAACTGGTCTCTCTCGAGCCTAAGTGAAATCAGCGTTCTGGCTGGAAAGCTGGGCTGGCTGGCAGCATTCCTGTTTGCAGCCTGTGCGGCATTGCGCCTGGCACGTTTCAATATTCAAGTGAGTATTGTTGATAAGCGCTACTTCCAGGGGCTGGCCAGTCCGGCCGCCGCCGGGACACTGGTTTTTACAATTTGGTTCTTTGTTGATCATGGTATTGCCGGGGAAACCGTGCGCTGGTTAGTATTTCTTGAAACCGTGGTGCTCGGGATACTGATGTTTTCCCGGGTACGTTATTTCAGCTTCAAGGCAGGGCCCGATGGTGACAGGGTATCGACAGCATGGATTTTACTTGCCGTACTGGTCATTGTTTTGTTGGCACTGGATCCTCCGATCATGGGTATGATTTTTGGTGTTGGCTATGTGTTATCCGGCCTGATCATCACGGTTTCCGGCCGCCGCAGCCGGAAGATCAAGCGTGAACGGCGGCCCAGGAAGCTGAAAAGAAAAGATCCGGTTATCACCACCGAATCCCGGCGTGCTGACCAGGCAGGTGGTGACAATGAAGAAGCACTGGATAAATGATTAAAAGCAGGAAATTTCACAGTACTCTGGCCTACCTTGATGCCATAGGTATTCCCGTCTGGTCGCTGCGTGAGACGGCTGCAATTGCAGCCCCTGTTCCTGACCGTTCCAGGTCCCTGAAACTGGGCCCGGGGAGTGGTGGGATATTGCTGATTTGCGCCACTGATACAGATTCTGCCAGCAAACTTGCCAATGACATCAGTCGCTCGCTGGGCAGCGTTCCTGTCTGGTCGTGGCCGGACAATGGCGCAGACACCGTAAAACCGGCCGTTGCCGTCGATGAAAATCTTTTTACAACGATTGCTGTTTTCGGCACTGAACTGGCCGCACAGTTTTTTGGTAGCAGCTTGCCGGAAAGCCTGAATTCCGCCAGCCTGGTTTTGCTACCTTCGTTGCATGATCTGGAAACCCGCGCACAAGCACGCCAAACGCTGTGGGCGGATTTATGCCGGTCCGGCATGATTTCTGCCCACTGACGGGTGCAATATGCAGGCTGGATTCGCCGATAAGCAGCATCCTTTGATCCGCCGTCTCACACTGGCAGATGTAGACCGGATTTACGCAATAGAACAAGTCGCATATCCATTTCCCTGGTCGCGAAAGGTTTTCGTAGATTGCCTGCGCGTCGGATACGCCTGTTTTGGTTTGCAGTTTGGAAAGGAGTTGGCGGGATACACGATTTTTAGCTGGGCTGCCGGCGAGGCGCATTTATTGAACTTGTGTGTGCACCCCGACTGGCAGCAACGGGGCTATGGCAGCCTGTTGCTGGAATACGCGATCAACCATGTGGCCAGGCTCGAAAGTGAAGCAATATTTCTCGAGGTGCGGGAGAGCAATCCACGTGCTGTGGACCTGTATAAGAACCGGGGGTTTAAAGTGACTGGCCACCGGCGATCGTATTACCAGGCAGGGGACAAGCGCGAAGATGCCGTAGTAATGCGTCTGGAGCTACGCCACGGCCGGTAACAATTCCTCTATACGCAATAATTCGCGAGCAATTCTGCTGCTCGCGAGGCCTGTCACTCTTGCAACTTTTCAAGCTTCTCCATCTGAGTCTTAAAACCGGTGACTTTCGTCTTATGTGTGGCGAGGCGCCGGTGTTCCTGCTCGACCACGGCTGGTGGAGCGTTCTTGACAAAGCGGCTGTTTTTCAGCTTTCCTGCAGAACGTTTCAGGTCGGCCAGTTCACGTTCCAGCAATTTGCCGAGCCGCGCCAACTCGTCTTCGACATCGACCAGGCCTTGTAGTGAAACCAGGACTTTCAGATCAGCGACCAGCGCAACGGAATACCCGGTGGTATCGGCGTTATCGTCCAGCCACTGGCTGCTACTGATTTTGCCGACACTTTCAAGCAAAGCGGCAAACCGTTGCTGTCTGTCCCGGTCAGACTGCTGGCCTGACTGGAATGCGATAGCCAGTGGTTTGGCGGGTGCCACATTCAGCTCCGCACGTATATTGCGGATACCCTGCACAACCTGCTGCAACCACGCTATATCATCCTCGGCCTGCTGATCGGCATCGCCGGCTTCCGGAAACGCCTGTAGCATGATGCTTTCACCTTTGAGTGCGAGTGGTTTCCTCAGCCGTTGCCAGATTTCTTCGGTGATGAACGGCATGATCGGGTGCAGTACCCGCAGGCTGCTTTCAAGAACATGCAATAAGGTGTAGCGGGCGGCATTTTTCTCATCGCTACTGCCACAGAGCAGTACCGGTTTTGACAATTCCAGGTACCAGTCACAATATTCATTCCAGAAAAACTGGTGTAAACGCCTGGCAGCGAGATCCAGTCGGTATTCATTGAAGTGTCCACGCACATCACCTGTCATCTTGTACAACCGGGATATTATCCACCGGTCTGCAGCGCTGGATGCGGATACCGGCTGGATGGCATAATCTGATGTACTCATCAGCACAAAACGGGCTGCATTCCAAAGCTTGTTGCAGAAATTCCGATTGCCTTCTATGCGTCCAAGGTCAAAGCGGATATCCCGGCCATTGGTGGCCAGTGCCGCAAATGTAAAGCGCAACGCGTCACAACCAAAGGCCTGCAGCCCATCCGGAAAATCTTTGCGGGTGGCTTTTTCGATAGCGGGCGCCAAGTGTGGTTGCATCAGGCCGGAGGTACGCTTTTTGACCAGCGGTTCCAACTCAATGCCGTCAATCAGGTCAATGGGGTCAAGCACATTGCCCTTGGACTTGGACATCTTCTGACCGTGGGAGTCACGGATCAGGCCATGAATATAAACTTCACGAAACGGCACATCATCCATGAATTTCAGGCCCATCATGATCATCCGGGCTACCCAGAAAAATATAATATCGAAACCGGTCACCAATACGTTGGTGGGGTAGTATTTTTCCAGGCGTGGGGTCTTGTCCGGCCAGCCAAGTGTGCTGAAAGGCCACAGGGCAGATGAAAACCAGGTGTCGAGTACATCTTCGTCCTGCTGCAGTGAAATAGCTTCATCAATGCCGCCGCGCTTGCGGGCGTCGGTTTCGTCGTAACCGACGTATATATTGCCTTCGGCGTCATACCAGGCCGGGATGCGGTGGCCCCACCAAAGCTGGCGGGATATGCACCAGTCTTCTATCCGGTGCATCCAATCAAAATAAGTCTTGTTCCAGTTTTCTGGAATAAAACGGATTTTGCCGTTCTCAACCGCTTCGATGGCTGGCTTGGCCAGTGGTGCAATTTTCACATACCACTGATCAGTCAGGTATGGCTCAATGACAGCTCCAGACCTGTCGCCGCGCGGGATCATAAGCCTGTGGTTCTCAGTTTTCTCCAGCAGGCAGGCCGCTTCGAGGTCTGCCACGATCTGTTTGCGGGCATCGAACCGGTCAAGACCCTGGTAAGCTTCCGGTGCCTGGTTGTTGATGGTGGCATCGTCGTTGAGGACGTTGATTACCTGCAACTGATGACGTTTGCCCATTTCATAGTCATTGAAATCGTGTGCCGGGGTGACTTTTACACAACCGGAGCCAAAGTTGATGTCCACATAGCTGTCGCTAATCACGGGAATGCTGCGGCCGGTCAAAGGTAATTCCAACTCAAGCCCCACCAGGTCTGCGTAACGCGGGTCTTGTGGATTGACTGCGACCGCAGTGTCGCCGAGCATGGTCTCGGGCCGGGTGGTGGCAACCACTATGTAGCCCTTACCGTCAACCCGCGGGTAGCGGATATGCCAGAGGTAGCCGTTTTCATCTTCTGAGATGACTTCCAGGTCAGACAATGCGGTATGTAATACCGGATCCCAGTTCACCAGCCGCTTGCCCCGGTAGATCAGGCCTTCATGAAAGAGCTCGACAAAGACCTTCATAACCGCACGCGACAGGTCTTCATCCATGGTGAAACGGTCGTGGTCCCAATCCACTGATGCGCCCAGGCGTCGCATCTGCCTGGCAATCATGCCGCCGGAGCTGTGTTTCCAGTCCCATACGGCCTCAACAAATTTGTCCCGACCCAGATCGTGGCGCGTAATACCATCGTCTGCCAACTGTCGTTCGACAACCATCTGTGTGGCTATCCCCGCATGATCCATACCGGTTTGCCACAGCGCGGAATTGCCCTGCATCCGGTGGAACCGTGTCAGTACATCCATTATGGTGTCCTGAAAAGCGTGACCCATATGCAGGTTGCCGGTCACATTGGGTGGTGGCAGCATGATGCAATAGGGTTGCCCCTGCTCAGCGGGTGAAAAATAGCCGGCCTCTTCCCACGACCGGTACCATCGCCCTTCAATGGCGGCAGGTTGGTAACTCTTTTCCATTATTGACTGATCTCGTGCGTCTGGGGCTTGAGGCCCAGATCGCGATAGGTTTTGTATTTCGCCCTGGAAGCTTGCCGCTCCATTTCCGCGTAAGGAACGATTTCCAGAACACGCTTGAACCCCTCCGTTTGCGGGACAGCATCAGGGCAAAGATTAATCACCACGTCCGTCGGTTTCAAGGCGGAAAGCGGACCGATGATTACCGGTGCTTTGCCGGAGTTCGGGTCATCAAAAGTAGCGTGCGGCAAAAACCGTTGCTCCGGGTGTTGCCACATCTGTTCATCCAGCTGCCTGATCGAGGATTCAGTGGCCGCTACTATGTAGATTCTTTGACTTCGTTCCCATGCCATCATCGCCAGGCGGCATGCGAATTTGCCCGCCTGCAGCGATGCATCGCCCAGCAAGTAAAAATCAACCTGGCACGGTTCCGGATTGGCAGTGTCGGTGGACAAACAAGTGCCGCTAGCGAGCCTGGTTGATCAGGTATTGTGTCAGCAAGCCAACCGGCCTGCCGGC
>BTRB01000079.1:0-8312 GCA_036986175.1 Gammaproteobacteria bacterium | reverse complement strand
AATTTGCAGTTGCCAGAGTTTCGCGGTCTTTTCCGCAATAAGATGGCATTCGCCTGGTTGCTGATCTCGGTCGTGATCGTCGCGCTTGACTTGTGGACCAAGCAGATCGCGATGGAGTCTCTGACGCTCTACCGCCCGATCGAACTGACCCCGTGGCTGAACCTGACCCTGGCGCACAATTACGGTGCTGCTTTCAGTTTCCTCAGTAACGCAGGCGGCTGGCAACGCTGGTTATTTACCGGGCTGGCATCAGTGGTGACCGTGGTTCTGATCATATGGCTGCTGCGATTGCCTGCCAGGGAGAAGCTGACCGCAGCTGCATTGAGCCTGGTCATCGGCGGTGCCGTCGGGAATCTCACTGACCGCATAGTTCATGGCTACGTAGTGGATTTTATTGATGTTTATTATCGTGACTCACATTGGCCGGCGTTCAACCTGGCCGATTCAGCCATTACGCTGGGGGTTATCCTGTTACTGGTTGACGGTTTCTTCTTCTCGGCCGCTGTAAAGCCTGAAGAAGATGTTTGATGGACATCCGACTTGCCAATCCGCGTGGTTTTTGTGCAGGCGTAGACAGGGCGATTGAAATCGTTGAGCGCGCATTGGAATTGTTCGGCGCACCCATTTATGTTCGCCATGAAGTCGTACATAACCGGTTCGTGGTGGACAGACTGGCAGGGCTGGGGGCCGTGTTCGTTGAAGAACTTGACGATGTGCCGGACAACGCGACCGTAATTTTCAGTGCTCATGGCGTTTCACAAGATGTTCGCGAGGCGGGTTCGCGGCGGGGACTGAAGGTTTTTGACGCAACCTGTCCACTGGTAACCAAGGTTCACATGGAAGTTGCAAGACATTGCAAAGCCGGACGCGAAGTCGTATTGATCGGCCATGCGGGCCATCCCGAAGTGGAAGGAACGCTGGGCCAGTGGTACAAAGCTCCACCATGCGATAATAAAATTTACCTGGTTGAATCCTCCGAAGATGTGGACTCTCTGGAGGTTAAATACCCTGAAGAGTTGGCCCATGTAACGCAAACCACGTTGTCTGTTGATGATACCCAGGGTGTAATTTCTGCCTTGCAAAGAAAATTTCCCGCGATTACCGGACCTAAGCACGACGATATCTGTTATGCAACGCAAAACCGGCAGAATGCTGTCAAGGCGTTGGCGATAGATGTCGATCTGATGCTGGTTGTCGGCTCAATCAACAGTTCCAACTCCACCCGTTTGCGCGAACTGGCAGAAAAGCGGGGCGTACCGGCCTACCTCATCGATGGTGCTGAGGATATACGGCCTGAATGGCTTGAGGCGGCAAACAGTATTGGCGTAACCGCGGGGGCCTCTGCACCGGAAAGCCTGGTTGCGGGCGTCGTTCGGGAACTACTGCGACAAGGGGCGCGGAATGTCACCGAAGTTGACGGTGTAGCGGAAAGTATGGAATTCGCGCTACCCAAAGAATTGCGCATAAAAACCGTCGATTAATTTTATTCGCTGAATGGTTTCAGCGACCGCTCCAGCACTTCACTGCACTCATGTTACTCCCGCTTATACCCCTCGTTCCGTTTTGATCCAGCGACAAACTGCCACAAGGGTCATCGAGTTGTGCGCCTTGTGGCGAGGCCATGGCCATGTAGCTTTGCTCCTGTGCGTTCGGTGAGGCATAGCTAATCCGGTAACGCTGATGTTCAGACACCGGTTGGCATTGGCTGGTATCATAACTACCGCTGCCGGCATAAATCCGTTGCTGGCAAATCGAGGCCTGCAAAAGCAATCGTATGGCTTCGCTCCGGTGTACCCGCAACATGTAACTGCTGTAACCCGGGATGGCGATGGACAATAGTATGCCCATTACCGCCAGCACGATAAGCAACTCGATCAGTGTCATGCCATGCACAATGGCCCTGGCGGGCCTGATCAGCAATTTCATCATCGTAGTTCCCGCCAGGACACGCGCCCGCCGTTACCAGTGTTGGTACTATCGGCTGCTGGCCATGATTTTTTGACGATGCTTTCAACCACCGATATGGCAGTGTCCGTTTGACCGTTTCCGCGTGCCACTATGCGATACCAGGCCAGAGCATCTGTTGGAGCATCTGTTGGAGCGTCTGTCAGAGCGTCTGTTGAGCCGTTGTCAGAAGCCGGTATTTCATGAACGACTTCGACGATCCACATGGGCGGGTTTGCGTTATTGGCCGCAAAGCTTAGCAGCCGGTTTCCGGTCAGCGGATCAATACCGGCTTCGTATCCCTGTGTCTGCCACCAGGACAGATCCTCGAATTCCGGGTGTGGCAGCAAATTACCCCGCGGGTGAAGTTTGAAACCTTCGCAGGGTGTTAAACAGGGTTCCGGGGCCGTGCCCTGCAATTCAAGCAGCCAGTCTTCCGCCCATGAGAGTGCAGCAAGTGCAGATTGCTTGGCACGTTCTGATTCCTGCAGGTTCGCGGCAAGCTGGTTTTGCAATACCACATCAGCTGAGGCGGACAAGCCAAGCAGGGTCAGCGCCGTCAAAAACAGGAGGCACAGTAGCAGCACCATGCCTGCCTGGGATTTTGCCGGGTAACGTTCTGACGGGCAAAAATTCATTTCAGCCGGCTGCGAATGGCGGCAGTCAATAAACTGACCCTGCGTAAACGTCCGTCTGCAGGTGCACTCATGGTCTCATCAAGCAAGGTGATTGGTCCGTTGGCTGTTTGATCAAACGGTTGCCGGGTCGATAGCAACAAAGCGACCTTGATAGCCCGGATATTGCTCTCCTGCTGCCATGCCTGGCCTGTTACCCAGCCGTCTGCGATTTTGTCGCCATCACGATCTTCCGCAAACAGGACCTGCATGGACTCAACGTCCTCAACCAGGCCGAAATTATTAATCTGGGTCGTTAACTGAGTGGCATCAGGCCCATAACGGCACGTGATGGCCAGATTGTCAGAAGCGTTTACGCGAAAACGTGCCTGCAGTAGATAAAATGCCGCCTGGCCATCACCGTCTTTGACCGGGTTCTCATTTCCATAGCAGTTGTGGCTGGACCAGCGCTGCAGACCCAATTGGTCACCTGACTCTGAGCTGCCGTCCAGCGTTTCATTCGTCAGGGCGGCCAGCTTGAACTGGTCTTCCCATGGCTTCGGCCGGTATCCGGCCTGAGTAATGTGTGCGATCAGGACGTCGCGGGCAAAACGGCCGGATTCTTCCAGTTGGCTCAGGTTCAACTGCAGGCGGTAAGCTGAAACGCTTGTTACCAGCAACTGCACGATACCGGATACAAGCAAGCTGGAAAGAAATACACCGATCAGCACTTCCATTAGTGAGAAGCCTTTCTGGGTACTGCGATGAAACACGTCAGGACACCTCCAGCGTGAATCGGTGCTGATTGGGCTGCTGATTACCATCCCGGTCGACCCCACTATCAGGACCGTTCCAGAATATCTTGATGACCAGCGGACCGGCGCCATCGCAACGGTCGTCACCTGCGACACCATCCATGGGTGTTGCATCACTGCACACCAGCCCCCTGGCACTCTTGATGGCATCCGCAAGCTCAATTTGCCAGAGCCTGAAATCGTAGTCAGCCTGTTCCTCAGGAGAACAGTTGTTGCCATCCATACAGATCCTGGAAATGGTTTCCGGTGGGTTCAAATAGTGATTCAGAGCGACCGGGTTCAGACGAATTTGCTCCGCCAGGCTTGCCGCTGCCATGGCCGCCAGGCCTTCCCGCCTGGCTTGTGCAGACCCATTGATGTTGGTTAACAAAAGGGTAGCCAGACCAGCGAGGCCCACGGAAAACACGGTAGTGGCAACCAATACCTCCAGCAAGCTGAACCCGGACCCGTAGACAATATTATTGCCAACTCTATAAACGTGCGATCCAGACACGATTTGTGCCTCCAAATCAAAAACGAGTCATTATTCTCCGTATTGCACGGATGGTGCGCCAGAGCAGACCACCGCTACGATCTGTCAGGAAAAGCTGAATAGCTTGTAGGCAAAGGACCTATTGTCGCAGCGTGCTGATTTGCCTATACTTGCCGCCCTCCGGAGCCGGCATAGCTCAGTTGGTAGAGCGGCGCATTCGTAATGCGTAGGTCAGAGGTTCGAATCCCCTTGCCGGCACCATTTTATGCAAGATGGGTTAAACAGGGGTCACCTCGTTTTATGCATAATGTGGGTAGAACTTTTTTTATTTCTCACGGATCTTTAATTTGGCGGCTTCGACGCATCCAACTGCGCTACCGCTTCGCGTTGTATTGCAATTCTCCGTTCTCTCTCTTTAATGACGGCCAGGAACCTGGGTTCATCGCGGATCAGATCATACATCGGCAATCGAAAAAACAGGTCCCGCCAGTAAAGATGGCCGTGCGCAAGCTGGGTCTCAATAGAGCGCAGTGCTTTTTCAGTATCACCACTGGTCAGGTAGCAAATCTCCGGTGACCACCTATCTGCGTGCTCAAGCGCCGCTGGCAGTGCCACATCAAGAAAAGTCGTGGTTTGCTGCAATAAATCAGCACCCATCACTTCGTCACCTGTGTTTATCAGGATCCACGAGAACATACAGGGGTAGCGGGGATTTTCCTGAATCAAACGTTCCCATTGATCTGGATTCAGCCAGCCAGGATTGGCGTCAACGAAAAGTTCGCGGGCACGATCATTGTTGCCCAAAAGCAATTCGACCGGTCCTGTTAATTCCTTGACATTTTGAATTTTATCGATCCTGGGTAGCAACCAGTTGAGGGCTTCACGTGTACCGGCTGGATTATTCTTTGCCACGCTGATCCATACGTCTGCAAAGCCTACCAGCCAAAAATCTTCACCCGTCATGCCCGCAATGGTGTTGCGAATAGCCTCCATCGCCTTGACGTCACCCAATTGCTGATAGAGTTCGAGCTGTCTCAACAAATTGGATGGGTTGCCAGCATCCAGTTGTGACGCTTTACGATAAAAGACCAGTGCCTTGTCAAATTGGCCAAGGTCTACGAAGTACAGATCGCCGAGTGCGGAATAGGCATTGACAAATTCCGGATCAAGTTCTATTAAATTCTGGTACTGGCGCTCCGCGAGTAACAAGAGTCCCTGAGCCTGATAAAGCCCGGCAAGATTCACACTTATAATGGACGATCTGGGGTCCAGTTCAAACGCTTTTTGCGCCAACTCTACGGCTTCGGCAGTGCGTAGCATCGAAGAGCGAAGTACAAACCCTGAATACCAGTGGTAGGCGGTGGCGTAGTTGGGGCTGAGTTCAATGGCTTTGCGATAAGCGGCTTCAGCCTCTTCCTGGCGTTGATAATATGTGTAGATGCCAGCCTGCGAAACATAAGCTTCGCCTAACTGGTCGTCAATGGCCATGGCGCGGGAGATCGCATTTTCCATAACAGGAATTGTGGCTTCCGGGGACATTGCTTTATAACCCGTAAGCAGACTATTGGCATCAGCCAAATTCACCCACGCCAGAGCAAACTGCGGATCAATCTCAACAGCTTTGCCAAATTCTTCCACAGCCTGTTGAAGCTTGGCGACTTTGCGAGTCGCCATGAGCTGGCGTCCAAGCAGGTAAGCATTGTAGGCCTGCAGACTGTCGGTTGGCCTGGTGTAAATACGTTTCTTTTCCTCCACCGAGAGCACCGTGCGCAAGGCATCAGCAATTTTTTGCGAGATCTCACTCTGAATGGTGAAAAGGTTCTGGGCCGTCAGTTCCCGGTCAAAAATTTCAGCCCACAGGTGTTCGTCGGTTTCTGCATCAATGAGCTGCACGTTGATGCGTACCTGGTTACCGGAACGCTGGATACCACCCTCAAGAATGTTTGCGACACCCAGTTCTTTGGCGATCACCGGGATTTTCTTATTCGTATCCCTGTACTCCATCACCGATGTGCGTGAAATCACTTTCAACGACCCGATTTTGGCGATGGTGTTCAACAGATCATCGTGAATGCCATCAACGAAGAATTCATCTTCCTTAAGTGAACTGCGGTTCACGAATGGCAGGACTGCAATGGACAGCTTGTCAATGGATACCTCAGCCGGGCCGGCCGCAGTGCTGGGTTTTGCTGATTGGGTTGAGGCGGTGGAACTGATCGCCGGCTTTGGTGCACTGAACTTATCGTACAGCAGGTAGGAAATGGCCAGCACCAGCGCAGCAATGATCAGCAGGTTGATTTTCTTACCGGTCTGCCGGGCAATGGACTGCGATCGGTCTACCTCGCTTTCACGCTTGATTCCCTCGGGCGTTATCTCAAATACCCAAGCAAAGAGCACCACGAACGGCAGCCCGATGGTGAGAAACAGCAGCAGTACATCGAATACCCAGTCCGGGGCAGTAATGTTATTCAGGATGGCATCGGCTACCTGGATCACCAGCCACGCCATGACAATATAGGCAATGGTTACCCTGAATACATTACGGCGTTTGAGTTCTTTGACTAAGGACAAAGGCTGGCTTCTATATGTCTGCTATTGCTGTTAAGCATAGATGTATACATCAGCAAATGCCAAAAGTATCATTTCGGAGATGGCAGCGTTTTCAGCGACACACCGCCACGATATAGCGCAGGCTCCAGGCCATGTTGACCTTGCCGGGACCTGGCACGAAGCCGAGAATTTCTTCAATCGCCTGTATGACAGCATTTTTATCCGTCAGATTCATGCCGAAAAGCAGTTTACAAAATATACCCATGTCATCCTTGCTTTCGAACGACCATGGAAAGTTGATGACTTCATCTGAACGTATGTCAAAACCACAGGCAGCGACCTCGGTGGATGTATCTGGTGTCAGAAAGACACCCTCATGACCCATGCTGTTGTTCTGGTCCACAAAAGTATTCAGGAATCGGTCTGCACCTGTACCCGTTTCTACATCGGCCAGCACCAGCCGGCCGCCGGGCTTCAGTATTCGCGCGGCCTCGCGATAAAAGCGGGCTTTATCTTCCAGGTGATGTGAGCCGGCCAGATTGATGCAGGTATCCACACTGCTATCATCCAGATCGATCCGGTGCAGCGGTGATTTAACGATCCGGTCAGCCTGACCCAAAGGACAGTGACCGATAAAATCAGGCGCGGTTTCCACAGCCAGGTAGCGTTCAATACAGCCGGGCAGGTAGGCACGCAGGTAGCCACCACCGGCAGGTGCATCGCATAGGGTCTCACCAGGCTGGATATCTGCGGATTCCACGGCGAGCTGGAATTCACGTTCACGTGCCGCAGGCTGCAGTTCCATGGCCTTTTGATAGGCATCAGCGCGTTGTTTGAAAATTTGTTGGTAGGATTGGATCATGGTGACCAGGGGGGATTGAAATTCCAGTTATAATTATATTTGTTTACGCAGCCAAATTGGGGAAATTTGCCGAAAGAACATCTTTTCCAGGAAAAGATTTTGCAGGTATCTTCCCGCTTGCCTACTATAGTGAATTCAGACGTGATAATGGTGGTACCAGACAGGATGCATGCATGAGTTCTTCGGCCGGAAATCCAACCGCAGTGGTTTCATCAGCAGTACAGAAATACGCTGCCATTGCCGGTGGGCTTTTGCCTTTGTTACATGAGATCCAGGCAAACCTGGGCCATATCCCCAAAGACTGCGTGGCTGCCATCGCCAGTGGCATGGGCCTTTCACGGGCCGAAGTACATGGTGTCATCAGCTTCTATCATGATTTCCACTACCAGTCCCGGGGCTATGTGACCATTCATTTGTGCCGGGCTGAAGCCTGCCAGGCCATGGGAGCCCGATCACTTGAACAGCACGTCAAGGCACGTCTGGGTATTGATTTTGGCGGTACAACCGCGGATGGCCGCTTTTCGCTGGAGCCAGTGTATTGCCTGGGCAATTGTGCCTGTTCACCCTCGATCCGGATTGGCGACGACGTCCATGCCCGTGTTGACGCAAACCGCTTTGATGAATTGCTGGGTGAGTATTGACAATGGTGATGAGAATTTTTGTTCCTGCTGATACCACCGCCTGTGCATTGGGAGCCGATGCCGTGGCTGATGAAGTAGTTTCGCAAGCGCGGAACAGGGGACTGGACATTGAAGTTATTCGCAACGGTTCGCGTGGTGCATTCTGGCTGGAACCGCTGGTGGAAGTTGCAAGGGATGGAAGCCGGATTGCCTATGGTCCGGTTTCTGCACGGGATGTTGCCGGCCTGTTCGAGGCGGGTTTCCCCGCTTCCTGTAAACACGAATTGTGCCTCGGCAAAGCCGGGGAAATTGAATGGCTGGCACGCCAGGACCGGTTGACGTTCGCCAGGGCGGGTATCAGTGACCCGCTAAGCCTTGCAGATTACAAAGCGCAGGGTGGTTATGAAGGCTTGACCAGGGCCCTGGAGTTATCTG
>BTRB01000078.1:0-8328 GCA_036986175.1 Gammaproteobacteria bacterium | reverse complement strand
TGATGCCCCTAAGCCCGCGGATAATCTCCAGTGCCTGAAATGAACTCAAGCCGCCGCAGACCGGTGTACCTGTCCCTGGTGCAAAGGCAGGATCCAGACAATCGATATCAAATGTCAGATAAACCTTGTTATCCCCAACCACTTCCCTGACCCTTGCGGCTACAGCAGCCGGGCCATTTTCATGCACCCAGCGGGCATCGAGAATGTTAAAACCCATGGGCTCGTCATTGGTCGTGCGCAGGCCGATTTGTACAGAGCGACTATCATCAACGAGGCCTTCCATGGCCGCGTGGTAGAACATCGTGCCATGATCCAGCCGCCTGGTTTTTTCACTCCAGGTATCAGAGTGCGCATCAAACTGAACCAGTGACAATTGACCATGGTGGGCAGCGTGGGCTTTCAATACCGGGTAGGTCACAAAATGGTCACCCCCGAGTACCAGGCTCGCTGCCCCGCCGTCAAGAATTTCCGCGATGTGCTTTTGTATGAAAGGCACGATGGTAGTGGGCTCACCGGGGTCGAACTGACAATCCCCGTAGTCAACGACTGCCAGCCGGTCAAAGGGGTCGAAATCCCATGGCCAGGGCCGTGCCCAGCTGATTCCGGGCGTTGCCGCACGAATTGCACGTGGCCCGAAACGCGCACCGGGCCGGTTGGTCGTTGCGAGGTCCAGGGGAATCCCGGTCACCGCCACATCGACACCTGTAAGGTCACGGGTATATTTGCGTCGCATAAAACTGAGCGCGCCCGCATAGGAAGGTGAACCTCTTGCCGTACCGTGAAGGCCGGTGGCGGTAAACGCGTTATCCCAGTCTTTGTTCCGGCTCATCGAAAATCACCAGGGCTTGTTAACACTTGTCAGGTCGCCAGGTTGCCGGCCCAGGTTGTCCATGCTATCTGGCTCTGCTTCACCCATAAAACACCTCAAAATCAATCAGTGGATAGCTTCCACCAGTTAGGTGGAATTGTCCAATGGTAATCCGAACCTGTTAACACGCGATTCCCGGCTCGACCAATGCGGGATAGAAATACCGCTGTTCAGTCAAGGTTACGCCAGGAAACAACCGGGTTTCAGAATCCCACAGGGCCCTGCACCCCAGGTCTCGCAAAAACTGCTGTTTCGACAAGAAGCTGTCTTCAGTAAATATCAAAGCCGGTCACCCGGTTTCGGCAAAAAATGAACGTCGGGTCGCGAGCAGCGAAGCCGCCTGCTTCTGCTACGGCCTAATGGCTCGCAGGTACCAGGACTTGAACTTCCATGTGTATTCTTCCATTTCCGAGTACGGGCCCGGTTCGTAATAACGTGAACTTACACCTTCCGAGTTGTATTCGATAATGCGTTTGTCAGCCATGGTGGTAACGTCCCATAACCAGGTAAGGCGTTTTTTATCATAGTCTTTTCCTTCTTCAGCATCGCCGTTCACCAGCCAGCTAACGTCACACTCAGACTTGCCCAGGGAAACCGGTGTAAACCGGTAGATGACTACATAATCGCAATAAGCCAGCGCGAAAGTAACCGGGCCGACCTGAAAATCAGTAGTTCCGCCGTCATAGTCCTCAATTTCTCCCATTAGCGGTGCCACAGCCTGGCCATCCTCACTGCCGGTGATATGTCCGCGCCACAGCGGATAACGCTCAAATGCATAGCCGGTACCAAACCCCGGTTCATCCAGGTAAACCCGGTTCACCGCTGTTTCGCTCAGACCGCACGCTTTGGCCCGGCACATGACCTCTTCCATCATAGCGGCAGAACGTGCGCCCGGCCTGGCCAGGCTATGGCCACGGGTGTATTCTGGGTGTGAAGGGGCACAGTGATAGCACTCGGAATAGTTTTCGACCGACAGCTTCCAATTTGCATTGATGGCGTAGGTCTTCCTGTGGGCTACTTTAGCCTGGTCGAGCCGGTACGGCCGCAGACATTCGGTCAGCGCCTCACGGACTGGCTCAAAGGGTGCAGGCTGTTCGGCGAAATTGACATACACCATACCCGCCAGTATTTCAGTATGGATTTTCTTTAACTTGATTTCAGACTTGTTAAAATTTTCGTGCATGTGGGCAGCGGAAAAAAGTCCGCCATCCAGGTCATAACTCCAGCCGTGATAACGGCAAACCAGTTTTTTCGAACAACCCCGGCTCTCAAGGCAGATTTTTGAGCCCCGGTGCCGGCAAACGTTTATTAATGCGCTGATCTCAGCCTCACTGCTGCGCACAATAATGACCGACTCCCCTGCCATCTCAAACAGGAACCAGTCACCGACAGCCGGGATTTCACTAATGTGGCCGGCATACAGCCAGCATTTGAAGTAAATCTCTTCGATGTCGCGCTGATAAATATCTGCATCTGTGTAAAAAGCCTGATCCAATGAGGTTCTGTCAGGCTGCGCGTCAATCAACGCGGCTATTGACTGCTTGTTCATCGTTGCTCAACTGGCCATCTTCAATTGTTTGGGAAATGCCCGGGAAATACGTCCTGCAGCCAGGACAGGCTGACTGCCCTTGCGTGCTCCGGGGTTACATCAGCCGGAATAAGTAGCAAATCCAGCCACAACCCTTCAATCATGGCCGCCAGGCCATGGGCTACAAAATCAGCGCGGGCTTTGTACCCGCCCTCTGTGATGATTTCTGCACACAAGCCGGTCAGCACCTGCTTGTACTCGCGATCCCGCTCAGCACATATATTGCGATAAGTAGGTCGCGAACGGCTTTCCCCCCAGAATGCAAACCAGACCGCCAGCTTGTTGCGCTGGCAAATCCGCTTGTCAAAACCCACGGCTACCAGCGCAGTCAGTCTGTCAGCAGCAGAATTGCCACTACTTTCCAGCGTTTTGTACCAAATGGCGCGGTATTCATCCACGACAAAGCGCAAGGTCTCTTCCAGCAGTCTTTCCTTGCTTTGAAAATGAAGGTTAATAATACCCTGGCTTAAACCGGCTTCCCGGGCCACGGTCGCCATGGTAGTGACTGACAGGCCGTGTTTTGCAATCGAACGTATGGTTGCCTTGATCAGCTGTGTTTTGCGCTCCTCTTTGGGTGCGGTACGCGGCTTCGTCCTGGTCTTTGTTGCGGCATGATTCAACATGAATTTCCGTTCAAGCTTGATATATGCAACACGCTGTTGCACTGCCAGCATAAATCCTTCGCAGTTGCTTTTCAATGAATGAATAATCATTCAGTCACTATAGACAGGCAGGGCAAGGTATGCGAACCTATACCGGTCTAAAAAAATCAGGATGGCTACGATTCCAGGCAGGGAATCCCGGAATTCAGACAAAAGGGCCGTATTTTGAAAAAACATGACGCTATTGTCATTGGCGCAGGCCACAACGGCCTTACCAATGCCGCATTTCTGGCCAAGGCCGGTCTGGATGTTCTGCTGCTTGAAAAGAACACATATATTGGTGGCGCTACGGTCAGCCAGGAAATACACAAAGACTGGATGTACTCCAACTGCTCGTATGTTTGCAGCCTGCTGCGACCTGAAGTGTATCGCGGGCTGAACCTGGCAAAATATGGATTACAAGTGGTGCCCTACGGCGGCAGCGCCACCATTTCTCAGAACGGAAATTACCTGGGCTCATACGTTGATGCTGACGTGTCACGCCGGGAAATGGCCCGCCTCAGCCCCCGGGATGCCGATGCCAAAGTCCGCTATGACCGCGACATCATGCGCCAGTGCCGGTTTATCCGGCAGTTCCTGTTGCGCACCGCCCCGGACCCGACCTCATTCAGACCCCGCGACCTGGTGGAAATGTTCCATATGGGCAAGGAGTTGCTGAAGCTGGGTGAAGGCGTGATTTACGACATGATGCGTTTTTACACCATGAGTATTTCTGACTTCCTGGATGAATATTTCGAACACCCACTGATCAAGGCTGCCAAGGCCGGCAGTGGCATTATTGGTTCCGCAATGGGTGTCATGTCACCCGGAACAGCCTATGTGCTGTTGCACCATGCGATGGGCGATGTTGACGGGAACATGGGCGCCTGGGGTTTTGCGCGTGGCGGCATGGGCGCTATCGCCAGCGCGATGGATGATTGCTTTAAGGACCACGGGGGCGAAACGATGACCGGCTCCGGCGTGCAGCAGATTTTGCTTAAAAATGGCAAGGTGACCGGCGTTGCACTGGAAAACGGCAATGAATATCACGCGGATGTCGTGGTTTCCAATATGACGTTTCCACGCACCTTTCTTGAATGTATGGACGCAAATGACCTCGACCCTGACTTTCTGCGCAACGTAAAAAACTTCAAGATCCGTGGTTCATCCGGCAAGCTGAATATAGCACTGGATGGCCTGCCCAACTTCACCGCACTGGAGAACAACCCGGAACTGATCAAGGGGGATATGCACCTGGTTGATAGCGTTGAACGCCTGGAACGTGCCTACGATGACTGGAAGAATGGAAGCTGGTCGAAAGACCCGTATATCGACATGCTCATCCCTTCATTAACCGACCCGACCATGGCCCCGCCGGGTAAGCACTTCATGTCGGTGTTCGTGCAATACGTACCACCCAAAGTACATGGCAAGGACTGGACCGACGAGCAACGTGACCAGTTCGGCCAGACCGTCATTGACCGGATCGAATCCTATGCGCCCGGATTCAAAGACCTGATCCTGCATGCAGAAATCCGCACGCCACGGGAACTCGAAGACGAGATCGGGTTGACGCAAGGCAATATTTTCCAGGGCGAACTGACCCTGGACCAGTTGTTTTTCAACCGTCCGATACCCGGCTACGCCCAATACCGCGGACCTGTAAAAGGCCTCTATATGTGCGGTTCATCAAACCACCCCGGCGGCGGCGTGATGGCGGCTCCGGGTGCCAATGCGGCGCGGGAAATTCTCAGGGATATCCACAAACCCAATACGGTACCGGAGGGTTGGCTCGATGACTAAGCCCTCACATTGCATCATTATCGGTGCTGGCCACAATGGCCTGACCTGTGCGGCCTACCTGGCCAAGGCGGGTAAACAGGTGACCGTGCTGGAGGCTGCTGAACAGGTCGGCGGAGCTGCAATAACCCGTGAATTCACACCTGGCTACAGGGTGTCGGCCGGTGCACATCTGTTGTATATGCTCGACAAAAACGTGCGTAAAGAGCTGTCGCTGGAATCGGCAGGCCTGGCATTTTCACAACGGGACATAAAAACGGTGGCACTGGCTGAAGACGGCAACCACCTGGTGATCGCCGGTGGGTCGGTACACGGTGCAGACATCACACAAGCCGACCAGGTGGCAATGCAAGAGTACCAGCGTTTCATGACACGCTTTGCCGGTATCATCGGCCGCCTGCATAACCGTATCCCACCCCGGATTGGAAACAAAAATCGCAGCGACCTGCTGAGCCTGGCAAAGACGGCTCTGGATATCCGCATGCTGGGCCGCGATGACATGCGCGAATTCCTGCGCATCGCAGGAGTCAATATTTACGACATCCTGCAGGAAAACTTCGAGCACTCTTTGCTCAAAGGTGCCCTCAGCCTGGATGGTGTACTCGGCACCAACCTGGGACCACGTTCCAACAACAGCGTGTTTACTGCACTGCACCGCCTCAGCGGCCTGCAGGGCATGGCCATGCCGAAAGGCGGAATGGGCGCGGTCAGCGATGCACTGGCAGTGGCTGCACGCAAACAGGGTGCAAGCATCAGGACGTCCGCCACGGTTTCCCGCATCTGCTTGCAGGGTGATCGTGTTGCTGGTGTTGAACTACACGGTGGAGAGGAAATCGCTGCCACAGCAGTTATTTCAAGCGCGGACCCCAAAACAACATTCCTGGGTCTGCTTGGCGCCCACAACCTGGAGGCCGGTTTCGTACGCAGAATCAACAATATCCGTATGCATGGCAACGCGGCCAAACTACACCTGGCACTCGATGACTTACCGGAATTCGAAGGGCTGGAGAAAAGCCAGCTCGGTGAGCGCTTACTGATTGCGCCGGATATTGAATACGTTGAACGTGCATTCAACCACGCGAAATATGGCGAGCATTCAAGCAGGCCGGTTGCGGAAATCACCATCCCCAGCCTGCACGATGACAGCCTGGCGCCGGCGGGTAAACATGTGCTGTCCGCGGTAGTGCAATACGCACCTTATGAGATCAAAGAAAGCTGGAATACAGAAAAGACTGTATTTACTGACCTGGTTGTTGACCTGCTGGAACAATATGCACCTGGCATACGCCGGCAGATTGTGCATCAGGAAATGCTGACCCCGGTTGATATTGAGCGTGAATTCCGTATCACCGGCGGACACTGGCACCATGGAGAATTGGCCATGGATCAGTTCCTGATGCTGCGTCCCGTACCCCATGCGGCACAATATCTAAGCCCGGTCAATGGACTCTTTTTGTGCGGGGCAGGCAGCCATCCCGGTGGCGGTGTAATGGGCAGTGCAGGCCGAAATGCAGCCAGCGCCGTACTAAAAGCGACCAGCAAGGAATTACGCTCATGAGCCTGCTCAGCAAAAACGGCACGATCAAACCCATTGATTTCTCCGCCAAGGCTCATTACCGGATCAAGGCATTTCCCAGCCCGTTCTATTCGCGCCAGGAACCGCTGAATGAGCTGAAAGAATGGGGCCGTTGGGCAGACTACCTGTCACCCCGTGCCTATTACTGCTCTTCCATGGAATATTTTGCCGCCCGCAACACCTGCGCAGTATTTGATTTGACCCCGATGACCAAGTACCGCATTAGCGGCACTGACGCCCTACCCTACCTGAACAGGCTGGTGACACGTGAAGTCGGGAAGATTAAACCCGGTCGTGTCGGTTACTGTGTCTGGTGCACCGACGCTGGCCAGGTTATCGACGATGGTACGATATTCCATATCCGCGAAGGCGAATACCGCCTGTGCTCACAGGAACGCCACCTCGACTGGCTGTTGACCAACACCATGGGCTTTGACGTTTCGGTAGCCGAGGAAACCCATCAGGTTGCGGCACTGGCCCTGCAGGGCCCGACAAGTTGCGCCACGCTCAGGGAAATGGGACTCGCCGGCATCGAAAACATGAAGCCTTTCGGTATCGGGCATTTCCCCTTTGAAGACACACAGCTGATGGTGTCGCGAACCGGTTTTACCGGTGACCTCGGCTACGAGTTGTGGATAGAACCCCCTTACGCTGAAGCCTTGTGGGATCGCCTGTTCGAAGCCGGCCGTTTGCGCGGTATTCAGCCGATGGGTGACGAAGCACTGGCAATGTTGCGTGTCGAAGCGGGTTTTATCCAGGCTGGCCACGACTTTATGCCTGCGCACGAGACGGTTCGCACCAGCCATACCCGTTCGCCCTTCGAACTCGGGCTGAGCTGGCTGGTGGATTTTGACAAGCCAAACTTCAATGGCCGCAAAGCCCTGCTTGCAGAGCAGCAGTGTGGCCACCGTTACAAGCTGGTCAAACTTGATATCGACGGCAACAAACCGGCCAATGATTCATTTGTGTATACGACCAGGAAAAAGTTTGTCGGTACCGTCACCTCGGCCATTTGGTCACCCTCCGCAAAGGCCAGCATCGCGCTGGCTTCACTGCAAACACCCTACGGCGAGCCCGGCGAAGAATTCCTGGTTGAAATCTATTATCAGAAGGAACTGAAATGGAGCCGTGTCATGGCCAGGGCACACGCTGTCCCGGGCGTATTCTATGATCCACCGCGCAAACGCCTAACGCCCGCCGCTGATTACTGAAAGCATTAAGACCTGGTGTCCTAAACCTTATGGTTTTAATCGCAGTGTACCGGTGTTTTAGACGCTTGACCTGAAATTTCCTCCACCATTACAGGCAGCAGATAGCCAGGTAACCGGTCGCGTAATTGTTTGTATATTCTGCAGGATTCCTGCGGTGACAGGTCAAAATGCGCAGCACCCTCTACTTTATCCAGGCGGTGCAGATAGTAAGGAATGATATGGCTTGCAAATAATTTGTTCGATAATTCTGCCAGTATTTTGGAGCTGCCATTGACCCGCTTGAGCAGAACAGACTGATTAAACAGCTTGTACCCCTGTTTAGACAACAGATGAAAGGCTGCCTGGTTTGGCCCTGATATTTCATTGGGATGATTGATGTGAGTGACAAATACGACTTGCCCGTTGAACTGTCGCAAAGTCTCAAGCAAGCTTTCGTTAATCCGCTCTGGCAGAACCGATAACAGGCGGCTGTGGATGCGGAGTAAGCGGACATGTGGGATCTGGTTAAGGTTAGTAATCAGGCTTGCCAGTTTTTGATCGCTGAGCATCAGCGGATCACCGCCGGAAAGAATCACTTCGCTGATTTCGGTATTCTGAGACAAGTACTCCATCACCGGGCTGTTCATACTGTAATCAGTTCTGGA
>BTRB01000077.1:0-8362 GCA_036986175.1 Gammaproteobacteria bacterium | reverse complement strand
GGGTCAACGGTGCGCTGGCGTTCGACGGCCGGCAGGTCATCGAGCACGGCGCCGCCGAACGCTTGCATTTCAACCACGCTCCGCGCTGATCCCACCCTACGCGTCTTGGGGGGCTTTTATGTTAACCTGCAAGCCTTTGATTGATGAGAGGGATATCCATGGGATTTCTGCAAGGTAAACGTGCGCTGATTGTCGGGGTTGCAAGCAAACGTTCGATTGCCTGGGGTATTGCCGGGGCCATGCACCGCGAAGGCGCCGAACTGGCTTTTACTTACCAGACCGAAAAGCTCAAATCACGCGTAGAGCAAATCGCCGATCACTGTGAGTCGGATATCATCATTCCCTGTGATGTGGCTTATGACGAGCAGATTGCGGATACCTACGCGCAGCTGGGCGAACACTGGGATGGCTACGACATCCTCGTGCATTCAGTGGGTTTCGCCCCGCGTGAGCAGTTGGTTGGTGATTACATGGAAGCTGTCAGCCGTGAAGGCTTCCAGATTGCGCATGACATCAGCTCTTACAGCTTTGTAGCACTGGCACAGGCCGGACGCAGCATGATGGCCGGACGCAACGGTGCTTTGCTTACCCTGACCTATATGGGCTCTGTCAGGGCCATGCCGAGTTACAACGTCATGGGACTGGCCAAGGCCAGCCTGGAGGCTAACGTGCGTTATATGGCGCAAAGCCTGGGCCCTGAAGGACATCGCGTCAATGCCATCTCAGCCGGCCCGATAAAGACGCTGGCCGCCGCAGGCATATCACAGTTCAGGAAGATGCTCGATCACGTGCAGAGAACCGCCCCGTTGAGGCGCACCGTCACGCCGGAAGATGTCGGCAATGTGGCGGCTTTCATGTGCTCGGACCTGGCAGCCGGCGTGACCGGTGAGGTCACCTACGTTGATGCCGGCTACAATATACTGGGTATGGCCGAGCTTGGTGGAGACGGGTAAGGCTATTGGATACGGTCTTCGTATATTTTGACGTCGGCGGCCACGCGTAACTGGCGCAGCAATGCAAAGGCTTCCTGGCTGGCACGGCTGTTGGACAATACCCGCTCATACTGCTGATTGGCGAGCACTGCACCCGCATCAGCCCCGCCGTTGACCACTGATTCCAGTTCAACCACTGCAAATCCATTACTGCTGGGCAGGACCACCTGGACGCTGGCGTTTTCTGCCGGCGCCGGGAGACTGAAAATCTCCTGGACCAGGGTCACATCCGGTACCGCCGAATCACGTTTGGTGGCTGCAAAGATGCTGAATTCCATCCCGGCTTCAGCAGCCAGTGTTTCGAAGCTGCTATCACCGCGTTGCAACGCGGCCAGCAGTTCCGCAGCCCGGGCTTGAGCATTGTCACGCGCCAGTTTGGCACTGAGCGTTGCAATGACCTCATTGCGCACTTCATCAAGCGGCTTTAACGCCACCGGCAGGTATTCATTGAGCCTGATCATCACCAGGCGGTTCTCATCAAGATTAACGGGGTCGCTAACCGAGCGCTGCAGTAGCACCAGGTCCGAAAAAGACGCTTCAATAACATCACGATTCGCAGCGATGCCCTGCCCGCCATCGCGGGTAAAAGGTCCTGCTTTTTTCACCGGGAGACCCAGCACCAGCGCTGCACTTTCCAGCGTGGTCGGATCTTCATAGATAAGATCTACCAGCCGGTCCGCCTGCTCAAGAAAGGCCCGCGCCGCTTTGTCTTCTTTATACTCTGCGACCAGCAGGCTGCGGGCTTCTTCGAAACTCATGCCGGTGGACTCGCGGATTTCAAGTAACTTGATCACGTGCCAGCCGAAACCCGTTTCAATCGCCTCCGAAATCGGGGCAGCCGGCGATAATTCATACATGGCGTTCTCAAACGCTTTGACCATCACGCCCGGCTCAACCCAACCGAGGTCTCCGCCTTCAGCAGCAGAGCCCGGATCCTGCGAGTACTCTTGTGCCAGGACGGCAAAATCTTCACCGGCAATGGCGCGCCTGGACAGTTCTTCTGCGGTTTGCCTGGCAGTTTCCTTGACAGCCTCATCCGATCCGGCGGGAATTTCGATCATGAGGTGCGCAATACGACGTTGCTCGGGTTTGATAAAACGCCCCTTCTGGGCCTCAAATTGCTCGCGCAGGAAATCTTCTTCAGGCGGCGGACCGGCGGGCAGAAGTGCTGCATCCAGTTCAATATATTCAATAATGACCTGCTCTTTCGACCGGTAGCTGTCAGCGTGTGACTCGTACCAGTTCAGTATTTCATCTTCGCCAAACGCCGGCATCTCTGCTGGGATGACGGTGGGCGCCATGGCCGCGCTGAAGGTTCTGCTTTGCTCGTGCAGGGCAATGAATTCTCTCAACTCAGCAGGTGTTGCAATACTGCTTGTTGTGATATTCCTGGGTAATTGGCTAATGGCGATTTGTGCCCGCAGCCGCGACTGAAATTGCTTGGGTGAGAGGCCCTGGCCATAGACCCTGCTTTCGTACACATCGGAATTAAACTGACCATCCACCTGGAAAGCGGGTATTTTGCGGATTTCTGCAGCCAGCGTTTCGTCATCCACATCAAGCCCCATGGATTGTGCGGCCTGCGTGATCAATTCCTCGTCGATCAGGCTGTCGAGATACTTGCGGCGCACGCTCAACTGGTCGAATTTCATGGGGTCATAGTCTTCGCCCAGGATCGACTGCATACGCCGGCGGTACTCGGAAAAATCCCGGTTGAAATCAGTGCTGCTGATATCCGTATCATTGATTCTGGCAACCAGGTTGGAGTCGGAGGCGGTAAAGTACTGGTTGACGCCCACCAGCGCGAAGGGAATGATCAGAATTCCCATAATGACGAATGCAAGAATCCCAGTCAGTCTTTCACGAATTGCTTGAAGAACCATGGTTTGGCAACCTTTCCAATTTTAAAATCCGCTAAGAAAAAAGGCGCCTGGCAGGCGCCCTTTCCTTATATATGGCGGAGTGGACGGGACTCGAACCCGCGACCCCCGGCGTGACAGGCCGGTATTCTAACCAGCTGAACTACCACTCCACGTACGTTGGTGGGTGCTGACGGGCTCGAACCGCCGACCCTCGCCTTGTAAGGGCGATGCTCTCCCAACTGAGCTAAGCACCCCCATTCGAAGGCGCGCTAGTTTACGGCATCCTTGAGGGCTTTACCAGCCTTGAAGGAAGGATTGTTTGATGCCCTGATCTGAATGGTTTCACCCGTACGTGGGTTGCGGCCCGCACGTGCGGCGCGATGCTTGACAGAGAACGTGCCGAAACCAACCATGGATACGGTACCGCCCGCTCTCAATGCGCTGGTAACGGAAGATGTGAAGCCGTCAAGCGCCCGGCCGGCGTCTGCTTTGCTCAACCCGGAAGCGTTTGCAATAGAATTAATTAGGTCTGACTTGTTCATTTATGCACTCCATATTATTCAATTGACGTTGTTGGTAATGAAGACTTGAGCAGACCATCCAGGTCTGACCCAAACCGGAAAATCTGCTAGCTGCGAAAGTCATAGAAACTCCCCCAAGGCCTTGCAAATCAAGGCCTGCAAGCCGAGTAGCCATGTTAATACACGACTCAGCTACGACGCAACAGGAAAAAGACCCTGAGGCGATTTTTTGCATTAATAGTTTCACCCAAGCGACTCATTTGACTGACAACACTATTTTTCAGCGATGTGAAAATAAATTGC
This sequence comes from Gammaproteobacteria bacterium, assembly GCA_036986175.1. GTDB lineage: Bacteria > Pseudomonadota > Gammaproteobacteria > Xanthomonadales > SZUA-36 > SZUA-36. The sequence continues at coordinate 4,684 of BTRB01000077.1, read as the reverse complement.
TACAGAAGGAATCAACCCCACCGCTCCCGCCCATGGGTGGGAAGAAAGCCCTGCAAAAACTTAGTGGGGCCGGACTTCCTTTTCGGGGATGTCACTCAACGGTGCTTTCGCCGTACCGGTATCGCCCAGCGGTTGCGGCATTTTAACCAGCGCAACTTCCAGTACCTCGTCAATCTGCGACACCGGATGAATTTCCAGTTTGCGCAGAATATTCCTGGGGATTTCCGCCAGGTCTTTTTCATTTTCCGCAGGAATGATGACCTGTTTGATACCACCGCGGTGGGCTGCCAGCAGCTTCTCTTTCAAACCCCCAATGGGCAATATTTTGCCACGCAAGGTGATCTCTCCGGTCATGGCGACCGTTGCACGCACGGGTATTTTGGTTATCGCGGACACCAGCGCCGTACACATGCCGACACCGGCACTGGGGCCGTCTTTTGGCGTAGCGCCTTCGGGAACATGAATATGGGAATCAAACTTGTTGTAGAAATCAGGCTCAATCCCCAACTGCGCCGCCCTGCTCCTCACCACGGTCATGGCAGCCTGTATGGATTCCTGCATCACATCACCGAGCTGGCCGGTTTGGATTAACCTGCCCTTACCCGGCACCTGCATGGCTTCGATCTGCAGCAACTCACCACCCACCTGGGTCCACGCCAGGCCGGTCACCTGCCCGACTGCGTTATTTTCGTCGGCAATTCCATAACGGAACTGTCTTACGCCGAGCAACGACTCCAGGTTGCGTGAGGTGACTGTCACCTTGCTGAGCTTCTTGCCCAGTGACATCCGCTTGACCGCCTTACGGCTGATCTTTGCAATTTCGCGCTCCATGTTGCGTACACCGGACTCACGGGTGTAGTAGCGCACAATATCGACCAGCACCTGGTCACTGATTTGCAGTTCATCTTCGTGCAGGCCATGTTGTTCCATCTGTTTGGGTAACAGGTAGTTCTTGGCGATATTCAGTTTTTCATTCTCGGTATAACCGGGAATGCGTATGACTTCCAAGCGGTCCAGTAGTGGACTGGGTATGTTCAGCGTGTTGGCGGTGGCCACGAACATGACGTCCGAAAGATCAAAGTCCACTTCAAGGTAATGATCATTGAAGGCATGATTCTGCTCCGGGTCCAGTACCTCCAGCAGCGCCGAGGAAGGATCACCACGGAAATCCATGGACATCTTGTCGAGTTCATCCAGCATGAATAACGGGTTACGGGTGCCGACCCTGGCCATGTTTTGCAATACGCGGCCGGGCATAGAGCCAATATAGGTACGGCGATGACCCCGGATCTCCGCTTCATCACGTACACCGCCGAGCGACATGCGTACAAATTTTCGCCCGGTAGCACGGGCGATTGACCGCCCGAGACTGGTCTTGCCGACACCCGGCGGACCCACCAGGCACAAAATCGGTCCCTTTATGGATTTTACCCTGTGCTGTACGGCAAGATATTCAAGGATGCGTTCTTTGACTTTCTCCAGACCGTAGTGATCTGCTTCCAGAATGGCTTCGGCTTTTTCGAGGCTTTTGCGGATACGGCTGCGCTTTTTCCAGGGCACATTGAGCATCCAGTCGATGTAATTCCTGACCACCGTGGCTTCCGCTGACATCGGCGACATCATCTTCAGCTTTTTGAGCTCGGAAGTGGCCTTCTTTTTGGCCTCCTTACTCATGCCGGCTTCCTCGACACGGCGGGACAGGTCATCCATTTCGTTGGGCGCATCATCCATATCGCCCAGTTCTTTCTGGATGGCCTTCATCTGCTCATTGAGATAATACTCGCGCTGGCTCTTCTCCATCTGGGTCTTGACCCGGCCACGGATACGCTTTTCCAGCTGCAATACCTCGATTTCACCCTCAACCAGGCCCATCGCTTTTTCCATGCGTTCTGCAACATTGCCCAATTCCAGCAGCGACTGCTTTTCTTCCAGCCGGATAGTAAGATGGGCCGCAACGGTATCTGCAAGGCGGCTCGGATCATCAATTCCGGCCAGCGTGGTGAGTAATTCGGGTGGGATTTTCCGGTTCAGCTTGACGTACTGTTCAAATAACGAAACCAGCGAGCGCATGGTGACTTCCAGTTCCCGCTCGGTGCAATTGTCTTCCGTGGGCAGCATTTCCCACCAGGCTTCAAAATAGCCGTCCTCATCGTGGAAATTCTTGATTTTTACCCGCTCGCCACCTTCGACCAGCACCTTGGTTGTGCCGTCCGGCAGTCGCACCAGTTGCAATACGGTGGCCAGGGTGCCGACATCAAACAGGTCCGCCTCAGTCGGATCGTCAATATCCGCGCTACGCTGGGTAACCAGCACAATACGCTTATCAACATTCATCGACTGGTCGAGCGCCAGCATTGAGCGGTCGCGCCCGACAAACAGCGGAATGACCATGTGAGGATAGACAACCACGTCCCGCAGCGACAGTACCGGCGTGGGTTGCCGGGTTTCGTTCTTGGCAGGTGTGGGTGCTTTCGTGCTGGGCGTATCCGGGTTAGCCATCATATTCCTCATCAGATAGTCGGGAATTAAAAACCAATGTAATTCAGGGCGAGCCGCCCTTCAAGTAGACAAACAGAAATATGGGTACCGGAATAGAAAAATCAATGCTGCTTCAGCCGTCATCCCGGGCTCGATCCGGGGTCCAATTTCAAGTCCGGTATGACGTCGGTTTGGGTATTATTCGCCGACGGCTACGCTCATATCCTCGTAGAGAATAAACGGCTCGGACTCACCGTCAATGACGCTTTCATCGACGACCACCCTGGAAACGTTCTCCAGCGAGGGTAGCTCGTACATGCTGTTGAGCAGGGTGCTCTCCAGGATAGTACGCAATCCACGTGCGCCTGTTTTACGGGCCATGGCACGCCGGGCGATCGCCTTGAGTGCCTCTTCGCGGATATCCAGCTCAGCGCCTTCCATGATGAAAAGCTGCTGGTATTGTTTGACCAGGGCATTTTTCGGCTCGACCAAAATGCGCACCAGCGCAACTTCGTCCAGCTCCCGCAACGTGGCTACCACCGGCAAACGGCCCACAAATTCCGGGATCAGTCCGTATTTGACCAGGTCTTCAGGCTCTACATCAAGCAACAACTTGCCGATATCTTCATCTGCATCCCGGCTGCGTACCTGTGCTGAAAAACCGATACCTGAAGCAGCGGAACGGGCCAGGATAACCTTTTCAAGACCGGAAAATGCACCGCCACAAATGAACAGGATCTGGCCGGTATCCACCTGCAGGAATTCCTGCTGCGGGTGTTTACGGCCCCCCTGGGGCGGTACTGAAGCAATGGTGCCTTCTATCAATTTCAACAGGGCCTGCTGGACGCCCTCACCGGAAACATCGCGGGTGATGGAAGGGTTCTCTGCTTTACGCGAAACCTTGTCGATCTCATCGATGTAAACAATGCCTGTCTGCGCCTTGTCGACATCGTAATCACATTTTTGCAGCAATTTCTGGATGATGTTTTCAACGTCCTCACCCACGTAACCCGCTTCGGTCAGCGTCGTGGCGTCTGCGATCGTAAACGGAACATTGAGCATCCTGGCCAGCGTTTCAGCCAGCAAGGTCTTGCCGGAGCCGGTCGGCCCGATCAGCAGGATGTTGCTCTTGGTTAACTCAACTTCATCTTTGGATTTTTGCGGTTCAAGACGTTTGTAGTGATTGTAAACGGCAACCGAAAGAACCTTCTTGGCGTGCTCCTGGCCAATGACGTAATCATCCAGAAACGCATGAATATCCTTGGGTGTCGGTAGCTGCTCGTGCTCGGTTGCGCTGACCTCATCGAGCTCCTCGCGAATGATGTCATTGCACAATTCAACACACTCATCACATATATAAACACTCGGGCCCGCAATCAATTTGCGCACTTCGTGCTGGCTCTTGCCACAGAAAGAACAGTACAAAATTTTGCCGTCGGGGTTCTTGCTATCTTGATCACTCATTCACTTTATCCTGCATCCTGCGGAAAATCTTACTATTTTTTAACGCCCGCGTCACCTTTTCTGCTCTCAAGCATTTCATCAATCAAGCCATATTCCTTAGCCTCTGCCGGACCCATGAAATTATCGCGGTCGGTATCTTGCGCAATGGTCTTGACGGACTGACCGGTGTGCCTGGCCAATATTTCATTCAATTCTGCGCGTATTTTGAGGATTTCCTGGGTGTGAATTTCGATGTCGCTGGCCTGGCCCTGGTAGCCACCCAGCGGTTGATGAATCATCACCCGTGAATGCGCCAGGCAGTAGCGCTTGCCCTTGGCGCCGGCGGCGAGAAGCATGGCACCCATGCTGGCAGCCTGGCCAACGCACATGGTGCTGACATCCGGCTTGATAAACTGCATGGTGTCGTAAATGGCCAGGCCAGAACTCACTGAGCCACCCGGGCTGTTGATATACAGGCTGATATCTTTTTCCGGGTTTTCTGATTCAAGGTAAAGAAACTGGGCAATAATCAGGTTCGCGGTGTGGTCATCGACCGGTCCGACCAGGAAGATCACCCGCTCTTTCAGCAGGCGTGAATAGATGTCATAGGCCCGCTCGCCACGCGGCGTCTGTTCTACCACCATCGGTACAAGATTCAATGCCTGTGTTTCAGTACTCACCGGTGTTTTAGTATTCATGACTGCTGACCTGCCGCCTGTGTTGCTGCGTTGATGGCTTCCTGGAAGCTCATGGATTTATCTGT
>BTRB01000076.1:0-8414 GCA_036986175.1 Gammaproteobacteria bacterium | reverse complement strand
GCACTCACCAGGGGCGCGCAAGATACCACAGACGCAGTGTATTTCTCAACACATACACACCGACTAAAAAGAGGAAAATATCCGCAGATTACGCAGATTACGCAGATTAAAGGGCAAGAGCGATTTAAAGAGTACTAGAATTCGGTTTTTGGGTGGGCTGTCTTTAAAATTGTTGCACTCAAATTACAGCACTGACATTAAATTAGGTATTGATTCAAAAATAATCTGCGTAATCTGCGTAATCTGCGGAAAATTTTTCGAGCTTGATAAATACGACCTTGAGCAGGTAACAAAAACCTCTTTCGATCGTGCTCTGGCGGCGGCATAATGAGTCCTCGAAATCACTCTTGACAGAAAAACAGAATACATGCCCCAGCCATTTGTCCACCTGCACCTGCACAGCGAATTTTCCCTGCTGGACAGCACACTTCGGCTTAAGCAACTGGTTCAACGGACGCAAGAACTGGGTATGCCGGCGGTTGCCGTTACCGACCAGTTCAATATGTTTGCACTGGTTAAATTTTACCAGGCAGCCGTGGCGGCCGGTATCAAACCCATCGCCGGCGCGGATGTGCTGGTCAGCAATCCGGACGAACCGGACCAATCCAGCCGCATCGTATTGCTGTGCCAGGATCAGCAAGGCTACCTTAACCTGTGTAAATTGCTCAGCAAGGGCTACCAGGAAGGCCAGTACCACGGTGTGCCATTTTTGCGGCGCGACTGGATCACACAGCATGCGGCCGGGCTCATTGCACTGTCGGGAGGCCGGGAGGGAGATATTGGCCAGGCACTGATCAACCAGCACCCTAACCAGGCACGCCAATATGCCAACGCCTGGATAAGGGATTTTCCACAGCGTTTTTATATTGAGATTCAACGCACCGCGCGTGATCAGGAAGACCGTCACGAGCGCCATGCATTGATCCTCGCTGCTGAGTTGGATCTGCCGGTGGTCGCCACCAATGATGTCCGTTTTCTTGAGCGCGGTGATTTTTCAGCCCATGAAGCCAGGGTATGTATTCATGACGGCCGCCTGCTGTCTGACAAGCGCCGGCAAGTACGCTATTCAGATGAACAGTACTTGAAAAGCCCCGCAGAGATGGCTGAATTGTTTGCCGATTTGCCGGAGGCGCTGGAAAACGCATCCGAGTTGGCCAAGCGCTGCAATCTGGAAATGCAGTTTGGTACTAACTACCTGCCTGATTTCCCGACACCCGACGGCGAAAGTATCGAGACGTACCTTAGAAGTGTCTCATTGAAAGGCCTGTCGGAACGTCTCAATGCCCACGCTCCGGCGCACGATTTCACTGACGATGATTATCGTGAGCGGTTGGAGCTTGAGCTCAAAGTCATCAACGACATGGGCTTTCCGGGTTACTTCCTGATTGTTGCCGACTTTATCCACTGGGCAAAAAACAACGATATTCCGGTCGGGCCGGGCCGTGGCTCCGGTGCCGGTTCACTGGTCGCCTACGCACTGAAAGTCACCGACCTTGATCCACTGCAATTCGATCTGCTGTTCGAACGATTCCTGAACCCTGAACGTATTTCACTGCCGGATTTCGACGTTGATTTCTGCATGGAGAAACGCGATCTGGTGATTGACTATGTTGCCGGAAAATACGGCCGCGACCAGGTCAGCCAGATCATCACCTACGGCACCATGGCGGCCAGGGCCGTGGTACGCGACTGCGGGCGGGTGCTGGGACACGGTTACGGATTCGTGGACAGCATCGCCAAACTGGTGCCCATGGAACTGCACATTACGCTGGAAAAAGCGCTGCAGCAGGAGCCTGAACTCAAAAAGCGCTATGACGATGAGGAAGACACGCAGGCACTGCTGGATCTTGCCATGTCACTGGAGGGCCTGACCCGCAATGCAGGCAAGCACGCCGGCGGTGTGGTGATAGCGCCCTCGCCGCTGACTGATTTCTCACCGCTGTTTTGCGAAGCCGGCGGCGGCAGCGTGGTCACCCAGTTTGACAAGGATGATGTCGAGACCATTGGCCTGGTCAAGTTCGATTTCCTGGGGCTGCGTACCTTGACCATCATTGACTGGGCATTGAAAGCCATCAATCAACAATTGGGTGATGAGGGTAAGGATCCTGTCGTGCTGGAAGATCTTCCAATGGACGACGCGAAAACCTATGAACTATTGCAGGACTGCCGTACAACGGCAGTTTTTCAGCTTGAATCCCGCGGTATGAAAGACCTGATCCGTAAACTGCAACCGGATAATTTCAACGAGATTATTGCCCTGGTAGCACTGTTCAGACCGGGCCCGCTGGAATCGGGCATGGTCGGCGATTATATCGAACGCAAACACGGCCGCGCCGTGGTCAGCTTTCCCCACAACGACCTCGAACCCATATTGCGCCCTACTTACGGGGTCATCCTGTACCAGGAACAAGTGATGCAGATCGCCCAGGTACTGGCTGGATATTCGCTGGGTGACGCAGATATCCTGCGCCGCGCAATGGGCAAGAAAAAAGCTGCGGTGATGGCCAAACAGCGCCTGGTTTTCGTCGACGGCGCAGCCGAACGCGGTGTTTCCGACGACCTGGCTAATTATATTTTTGACCAAATGGAGACCTTCGCCGGCTACGGCTTCAACAAATCCCATTCTGCTGCTTATGCCCTGATTGCCTACCAGACAGCCTTTTTAAAAGCACATTACCCGGCAGCCTTCATGGCGGCAGTGCTGTCGGCAGACATGGACAACACGGACAAGATTGCAGCTTTCATCAGCGAGTGCCGCAAGATGGCATTGAATGTCCTGCCGCCGGATATCAACCAATCTGCCTACGCTTTCAAAATGACCGACCCACAATCCATCAGCTACGGACTGGGTGCGATCAAGGGCATCGGCCGGGCAGCCATTGACACTATCGAGGCGGAGCGCGAAGCAAACGGACCGTATTCCGGTCTGGATGGTTTCTGCAATCGCATGGATCTGAAAAAAGCCAACAAGCGGGCGCTGGAAACCCTGGTCCGCTCCGGTGCGCTCGATACCCTTGACCCGGACCACAACCGTGCACGCTTACTGCACGACCTGCCCCGTTGCATGCATGCCGCCGAGCAACTGCAGCGCGATGCAGAAGCGGGCCAGAGCGACATGTTCGGCACAGCAGCCGTTGTAGCAGTTAGCAGTGAGAGGGAACTATCCGACATAAGCGCATGGCCCGAGTTACAAAAATTGCAGGCAGAAAAAGACTCCCTCGGCTTGTACCTGACCGGTCACCCGGTCCAGGTCCACCTTCCCGATATCAAACACTTTGCCACCTGCGTGCTGGGCAATGTGCACAAACACGTACTGCAGGACAGCAAAAACAGGCGGGGCGTTGCCATGACGCTGGCAGCTCTGGTCACCCCCCTGAAGCGCCGTACGCCGCGTGGATATTTCATTGCCATAGAAGACCATACCGGCAGGGCTGATGCATTTTTGTCCAACGAGATCTTTGCCACCTATGCCGACTTGATGGAAAAAGATGAAATTGTCGTCATTGAAGGGAATGTAGTGGCGGATGACTTCACCGGTAGTCACCGGATAACCGCTAACCATATCATGTCCCTGGCAGCAGCCAAGGCGCGATTTGCCCAGGCCGTGAGCATCTCGGTTTCCGGGCCTGACGAGGATCTGTGCGATGCCCTGGCCGCGACGTTCAGTCCCTATCAGAATGGTTCGTCACCCGTACATATCCATTACCGCAACCCGCGTGCACGCGTATCCCTCGAACTGGGGCAGGACTGGACCGTCAAGCCTTGCGAGGAATTGATTGCGGCTTTAAATGAACTGGAGGCGGTCCAGCAGGCGAGTTTGCGCTATTGACCCGCAATCTGCAGGTCAATCACTCACGTATCAGCCGTGCGGTATCTTCTGTACAGGATCTTGATCCGACGGACGTATTCACGGGTCTCTTTGTAAGGTGGCACGCCACCATACTTGCGCACGGCGCCCGGACCGGCGTTATAGGCAGCCGCAGCCAATTCTATATCCTGGTCAAATTCTTTCATCAGGCGGGCAAGGTAACGGGTACCCCCTTCAATATTGCTGACGGGGTCAAATACATTTTCGATGCGCAGCTCTTTTTGGGTGGCAGGCATCAATTGCATCAAACCCTGTGCGCCTTTCGGTGAAATGGCCTCCGGCTGGTAAGCGGATTCTGCATGGATAATGGCACGAATCAGTGATTCGTCGACGGTAAATACCTGTGCAGCAGCCTCGATTACTTCACCAAATGCCTGCCGGTCCAGCGGAATACGTTCCCAGTCCAGTTGCTGGCAGGTGGGATCAGAAACATAACAGGGAAACGAAAAAGTCTTGACGTTCTGCCCGTTGGTTGGCTTGACGTTGGTGTAATGGACGATACCGTCCTGGTCGGTAAATCTGTAAATATCGGCGTGTAACAATTGCACGGAGCCAATGCTTGCTATCACCAGCAATCCAGCTATCCGCCACCACCTGTACCGCCTGTGTTTCATCTCATTCCCTGAGCCAGAACGCAGATAATTATGCCACAAACCGCGTTGGGCCTCTAAATTGAACAGAAATCGAGGCCGTTTTTCTCCAGGTACCGCTGGTGGTATTCCTCGGCAGGCCAGAACTCAGACGCTGTTACCAACTGTGTTACCAGCGGTTGTTGCCAGCGACCGGATTCATCCAGATCCGCAATTGCCTGGCGGGCGGCTTCGCGCTGTGATGCGGAGTGGAAAAAAATGACTGATCGGTACTGGCTGCCAATATCAGGACCCTGGCGGTTTAATGTGGTTGGGTTGTGCATTGCAAAAAACAGGTCCAGTAAGGCGTCATAACTTACCTGTTCCGCGTCAAAACGAATCTGCACAACTTCTGCATGACCGGTGGCGCCGGTACAAACCGCCGCATAACCGGGCTGTGGAACCTGCCCTCCCATATAACCGGCAGTGGCATCAAGCACACCCGGCAGCTCACGGAACTTCGCTTCAACCCCCCAGAAGCATCCTGCGCCAAATGTGGCCGTCTCAATATTTTCGCCAAGTTGCCCGTTCATGATTTATGCCTGTCTGCAGGACGTTTCCCAACGCGGATGACACCTTCCTGGGCGGTGCTTGCGACCAGGTGGCCTTGCCGGTCATAGATCAAGCCCCGGGCAAGCCCCCGGCCCCCGTAACTGCTGGGGCTGTCACAGGAATACAACAACCATTCATCCACCCGGGCTGAACGATGAAACCACATCGCATGATCAAGACTGGCCATCATCACTTCACCCGAAACATAGGAAATGCCGTGAGGCAAGGTCGCGGTTCCAATCAGGTGAAAATCAGAAGCATAGGCCATCAACGCGCGGTGCATCAGATCCGGCGTATCTATCTTGTCGCTCAGGCGGAACCAGATATTCGAGAAGGGTGGCCGGGGACTTGGATTGAGAAAATTCACCGCCTGCACCGGGCGAAAATCAAAGGGTCCGGTACGCATAAACCAGCGGCGTAAAAAATTCGGGATTTTATCCAGCCGGGCCTGCGACACATCAAACTCGGAAGGCAAATCTTCGGGCATCGCCACGTCCGGCATCTCAAACTGGTGATCCAGACCCTCCTGCTCCAATTGGAACGAGGCCGCCATGGTGAATATCGGTCGGCCATGCTGGATAGCAACGACCCGGCGGGCCTTGAAACTGCGGCCGTCGCGATTGCGATCGACGTCGTAGACAATCGGTGCACCGGGATCACCGGCCCGCAGGAAGTAAGCGTGCAGAGAATGAATTCTGCCTTCGTCTACCGTGCGGCTCGCGGCGATCACCGACTGTGCCAGCACCTGCCCGCCATACACCCGCGGTGTGCCGATATCACGGCTTTCACCCCTGAACAGGTTGTCCTCAAGGGTCTCGAGGTCCATGAGCTGCAGAAGCTCTTCGGTGCTGTTTATTGAATCATTCATCGGTCAATTTGTTCTATCATTAGCGCTAGTGTAGCCCCATGATTACATGATCAGCATGAAGACAGAAGCATGAACACGGAACCGACCTTTCTGTGGCACGACTACGAGACCTTTGGCGCTTACCCGCAGCTGGACCGTCCGGCGCAGTTTGCAGCGATTCGAACCAATGTGGCACTCGAACCTGTCGGCGATCCACTGGACTGGTACTGCCAGCCGGCGGTCGATGTTTTACCCCACCCGATCGCCGCCCTGATTACCGGAATCACACCGCAGGATGCCCGCGACAAGGGTCTCACCGAAGCTGAATTTGCGGCAAGTATCCATGCAGAAATGATGCAGCCCAACACCTGCAGCGTGGGCTATAACAACATTCGTTTTGATGATGAATTCAGCCGCAACCTGTTTTACCGTAATTTTTTTGACCCTTATGAGCGGGAGTATAAAAACAATAACTCGCGCTGGGACCTGATCGACCTGGCCAGAATGTGCTATGCCCTGAGGCCCGAAGGTATCGAGTGGCCGGAGCGCGGGGGCGGCTTGCCGAGTTTCAAACTTGAGCATCTCAGTGCGGCCAATAAAATATCGCACGCGGGTGCGCACGAAGCGCTCGCCGATGTTAACGCGACCATTGGCCTGGCCCAACTGATTCGCAACACTCAGCCACGTTTGTTTGACTGGGCGCTGAAAATGCGCGACCAGCACACCGTGATGCAAATGCTGAACCCGGCAGACCCCAGGCCGGTTTTACACACATCATCCCATATTCCCCCCAGCCGTGGTTGCACCACCCTGGTACTGCCGGTGTGCGTTCATCCTGTGCGTAAAAAGTCGCTCATCGTCTATGACCTGATGGCTGACCCGGAGCCGCTGTTGCAGGCCACGGCGGAAGAAATTTCCGAGCGTGTGTTTACGGCGGCACAAGATCTTCCAGCGGGTGTAGAACGCATACCACTTGAGGCACTGCACACCAATCACGTGCCCATGGTGGCGCCTGCAACGACCTTAAAAGCTGTGGACTGCAAGCGTATTGGCCTGGACCCGCAACGCTGTTTTGCACATGCACAAATGCTGACAGCGGCTTTGCGCCCCATACGTAACAAAGTAATGGATGTATTCAAACCCCGTCCGCCTGGTGCAGATCATGATCCGGATCACATGCTTTACACCGGTGGCTTTTTTTCATCCGCTGACCGCAGGCTGATGGATGAGGTTCGTCTGACCAACCCGGCCGGGCTGACAAAAAATGCATGGGCCTTCCAGGATCCGAGACTGGCAGAGATGTTATTTCGCTACCGTGCACGGAATTTTCCGGACAGTCTGTCACCGACCGAGCAGCAGCGATGGCAAACACAGCGCCTGCAGCGACTCATGCAGCCCACTGATGCCAGGCAATTGAATCCGGAGACATTTGCCATGGAAATTTCGGCGGCAAGAAAGGCCAATAAAGGGAATAACCGGGCCCGGAATATTCTCGAACAACTGGAGGCATGGAGCAGCGAAATCTGTCGGGCTCAATAAAGTGTAGGGCATAACCCCAAATCAACGGTTTACTGCACCTTTCTCTATTCAATTCGAATTATTTATACACAAGTGGCTGATTGTCCTTGAGAGCACTGTGGAGTAGTGCTATGCAAGCTTTATGTGACCGCATCGCAGCTACAAGTCATTGTTTATTATATATTTTAACAATCTGCGCAATTTTTGATCAATTAAGAGAGTTGCACACGCTGGTTATGCCTGTGCAACCTTGCACACAGGGTTATCCACAATTTTTGTGGATAACCTGACTAGGCAGCATTCAGGTCCAATCCGGGCTGTGGGGGATACTGATTGATAAGCCGTTTGTGACCACCTGTAGCCCTGTTCAAGCGTCTTCGCGCAGTCGGTGAAACGAACTCGACATGGCTACCATCTGAAAACTGCAACATCCAGATCCTGTGCGGCAAATTATCCTTGCCAGGAGACGCCACTACACCGGTAATTGTCTTGCCAAGCAGTTCTAAATCCACTTGCATCTCAACTTCTCCTTTTCCGTTGATCGGAATTAGAACAGAGAACATTCTCAATTCATGAGAGGCAATATCAATTATCAGCAAATCCCTACACAACTGCGGGTGAATCACCCCTATTTTCCGCCACTGCCTTTGCGTAGCCTATAGGTGTTCCGCGTCGGCGGGACAGGCAAAGCCATTTTGGTCATCTCATTACAGGGGGTATATATGAAATTGATAACTATGAAATCACTGGTCACGGTTCTGGCAACAGGGTTGTTTTCTATCTGGGCCTGGGCTGCACAGCCCGTCAATGTGAATTCTGCCAGCGCCGAGGATATTGCCCAGGCGCTTAAAGGCGTCGGCCTGAACAAGGCGGAGGCCATCGTGGAATACCGTAACGCGAACGGCAAATTCAAGCACATTGATGAACTGATCAATGTAAAAGGCATTGGTATCCGCACCGTTGACATCAACCGTGAGTTTATCTTGCTGGACAACAGCAA
>BTRB01000075.1:0-8446 GCA_036986175.1 Gammaproteobacteria bacterium | reverse complement strand
AATTTCTTCATCATGCGTTGCATTTGAGAAAATTGTTTGAGCATGCGGTTAATATCCTGAATTTTGGTACCGGATCCCAGCGCAATCCGCTTTTTACGCGAGCCGCGAATGACATCCGGAAAACGCCTTTCCTGTGGGGTCATTGAGTTGATGATGGCGATCATATGACCCGTCTGCCTGTCATTTACGCGATTCCTGACCTGGTCCGGCAACTTTCCCATACCCGGCAGCTTATCCACCAGGTTGCCAATCCCACCCATAGTTTGCATCTGTTCCAGCTGGCTGCGGAAATCATCCAGGTTAAAGCCTTTACCACGTTTAATTTTACGGGCAAGTTTTTCTGCCTTCTCCTGGTCAACGTGGCGTTGAACGTCCTCAACCAGTGACAATACGTCACCCATGCCCAGAATGCGTGAAGCAACGCGCTGTGGATGGAATGCCCGCAGTGCATCGTTTTTCTCACCGGTACCCAGGAACTTGATCGGTTTGCCGGTTACTTGCCGGACCGACAACGCGGCACCACCCCTGGCATCACCATCTGTCTTGGTCAGAATCACGCCGGTCAGTGCCAGTGCTTCATTGAATGCCCGGGCGGTATTGGCAGCGTCCTGGCCGGTCATGCTATCCACCACGAACAGGGTTTCGTGCGGTTGCAAAGCATGGTGCAACTGGCGGATTTCATCCATCATGTCCGCGTCAACGTGCAAACGACCGGCGGTATCTACCAACAGCACATCTGCAAATTGCTTGCGTGCTGCACCGATGGCACTTTGCGCAATATCAACCGGCTTGTCAGTCGCCGAAGACGGGTGAAAAAGTACATCTACCTGCTGGGCCAGGGTCTGAAGTTGCTGGATTGCTGCGGGTCGGTATACATCACAACTGACCACCATGACCTTCTTCTTCAGTTGCTCTTTGAGATGCTTTGCCAGTTTGGCCGTCGTCGTGGTTTTGCCTGAGCCCTGCAATCCGGCCAGCAACACGACCACGGGGGGGCTTGCCTTGAGATCAAGGACTTCGTTTTCTTCACCCATGACCCGCACCAGTTCGTCATGGACAATTTTGATCAGCGCCTCTCCCGGCTTGAGGCTGCTGATGACCTCCTTACCCAATGCCCGCTCTTTAACCTGCCCGATAAAGGACTGCACTACCGGCAACGCGACATCAGCCTCCAAAAGCGCAATGCGGACTTCGCGCAGGGTTTCCTTGATGCTGTCTTCGGACAAACGCCCCTTGCCACGCAGTTTTTGCATGGTCTGACTCAAATGCTGCGTCAGGTTGTCAAACATTATTTACTCCACAATTCAGCAGTCAGGTATTATAACGGGTGACCATGTTCCGACAGCACAGAAATCTCCATGCATGACAAGATCTTATTGATTACTTCGGTCTTCTATCTGACAGCCGTATTTCTTCTGTACGCAGCCGTGGCCCGGGGGCCCGATCAGAAGCGCACTATCGCAGCAGTGTTAACGTTTTCTGGCGTGCTGCTTCACACCTGGGCTGAGGCGCAACATTGGCTGATGCCGATAGCACCCCATGTCAGTCTTCTGAACGTTCTGTCCCTGAGCGCACTGGTTACCGTTGCCATACCGCTTGGGACTTTATCCATGCGCAAGAACCTGTTTGATGCCAGTCTGGTAACGCTGCCGCTGGCCGTGCTGATCCTGATTGCAGAAATTACGCTGGTTGCTCCAGGACTGGAAATCACGCAGGGCTCGCTGGATATAACCGTACACATTATTACCTCTATCATTGCCTTTGGCATACTCAGTATTGCCGGCGTTTACGCCGTATTTATCGCCTTGATCGACTATATGTTGCGCCACCACCGCTACAACAAATTGGTACAAACCCTGCCAGCGCTGGTCACACTGGAAGAATTGCTGTTCCATCTTATCAAGGCCGGATTTGCCATTTTGACAATTTCTTTGCTCACCGGTCTGTTTTTCGTTAGTGATCTGTTTGCACAGCACCTGGCCCACAAGACCGTGTTGTCAATTTTTGCCTGGCTGGTGTTTGCACTGTTGTTATGGGGCCGCTGGAAGCTGGGCTGGCGTGGGCGCGTCGCCGTGCGCATGACGCTCGCAGGGATTGCGCTATTGCTGTTATCCTATTTTGGCAGCAAGCTGATCCTGGAAGTTTTCCTGCAACGCAGTTGGCATGTTTGATTTTTGAAAGGAGAATGACTCCACTTTGGAAGATATCCCGCTAAGCACGCTTTATACAGTGCTTTTCATCCTGGTCGTACTGTCCGGCTTTTTTTCCAGTTCGGAAACCGGCCTGATGGCTATCAACCGCTATCGACTGAAACACCTGGCTAACACCGGACACCGTGGCGCACGTCTGGCGCAAAAACTGCTGACCCGGCCAGACCGCCTGATCGGCGTGATATTGCTGGGCAACAACCTGGTCAACATCCTGGCAGCATCCATTGCTACCGTCATCGCCATACGTTTGTTTGGTGACAAAGGTATCTGGGTATCTACTTTGGTCATGACGGTGGTGGTGCTGATATTCGCCGAAGTCGCACCCAAGACTGTCGCAGCGCTTCACCCCGAGAGAATTGCTTTCCCGGCATCGTATGTGTTGGTGGTATTGCTGAAACTACTGAATCCCGTCGTCTGGCTGATCAACTCTTTTGCCAATTTTCTGCTTAAGCCATTTGGGGTGAAAACTGATGTAGAAGCGCTCGAGCGCCTGAACCGGGAGGAGCTGCGCACACTGGTGACCGAAGGCGGGCACATTTCCAATGAGCACCAGCGCATGCTGGTAAATATCCTGGACCTCGAATACGCTTCCGTCGAAGACGTGATGGTGCCACGTGGTGAAATTGTCGGCATTGACCTGGATGATGACTGGGCAGACATCCTGAATGAACTAACGCAAACCTTGTATACCCGTCTTCCCGTCTACAGGGAGAACATCGACAACGTGGTTGGCCTGCTGCACATTCGCACCGTTATTTCCAAGCTTTCGCTGGGCGGATTGAGCTTTGAAGACCTGGAACGTTCCGTCCGCCGCCCCTATTTCGCACCGGAGGGCACATCGCTGACCCGGCAACTGCTGGAATTCCAGAGCAAAGAACGGCGCATGGCACTGGTAGTTGACGAATACGGAGATATCCAGGGCCTGGTTACGCTGGATGATATCCTGGAGGAAATCGTTGGCGAATACACGCCGGAAGGCCACGGACGATCGCGCAAAATGCGCCGCCTGGATGACGGCAACTACCTTGTAGATGGTTCCACCAGCGTACGCACGGTGAACCGCCTTCTCGGCTGGAAGCTACCGTTTGCCGAGGCACATACCCTCGGCGGCCTGCTGATCGAAGAAATGGAAACCATCCCTGAAGGTAAATGCAGTATCCGGATTGGTGAGCACATCATGACCATCGTGGACATCCGGGATAACGTCATTCACAAGATTCTGGTCAAGCCCAGCGTGGCTCAACATCACTGAATCCGGAACTTAAAAAGCCGCAGCAATGGCCTCATCAAGATTGTTGATGGCAACGATGGTCATACCTTCAATCGGCTGCCTTGGCTGATTGGCCCTGGCAATGATCGCACGGCTGAAACCAAGACCGGCAGCCTCTTTCAAACGCTCTTCGCCGTTGTAAACCGGACGCACTTCCCCGGACAGGCCCACCTCTCCAAAAACCACGGTTTTCCCGGGCAGGACACGATCACGAAAACTGGAAAGTATGGCCAGTATCAGCGGTAAATCTGCACCGGTTTCTGTTATCCGTATGCCGCCGACAACATTGGCAAATACATCCTGGTCACCGAGACTGACCCCACCGTGGCGGTGCAAAACGGCCAGCAACATGGACAAACGACTTTGATCCAAACCTACGGTGACCCGGCGCGGGTTGGCCAGGTGGCTTTCATCTACCAGGGCCTGCAATTCGAGCAGCATCGGACGGGTACCTTCCCGGGTAACCGTAATAACACTTCCCGCAGCTGCTTCAGAATGGCCGGACAGGAAAATTGCAGACGGGTTGCTGACCTCCCTGAGGCCATGGCCGGTCATGGCAAACACACCCAGTTCGTTGACCGTACCAAAACGGTTTTTGAATGCCCGGATAACGCGGTAGCGGCTACCTTCATCACTTTGAAAATACAATACCGCATCAACCATGTGTTCCAGGATACGTGGCCCGGCCAGCGAGCCGTCCTTCGTGACATGACCAACCAGCACCATGGCACAATTCATTTGCTTGGCGTAACGCACCAGCCCTGCTGCTGATTCCCTGACTTGCGTCACCGAACCCGGCGCAGACTGCACCCGCTCCGAGTACAAGGTCTGGATGGAATCAATCACCAGCAGACCCGGTTTTTCCTTCTCAGCAACCGTCAGGATCTGCTCAACACTGGTTTCAGTCAGGCAACGTAAAGTACCCACATCAAGGCCCAGCCGCTTTGCACGCATGTTGATTTGTTGCAGGGACTCCTCGCCGCTCACATACAAACACTTAAGCTGGTCCAGCAAACCGGCGAGGACCTGTAGCAGCAGTGTTGATTTGCCGATTCCAGGATCGCCGCCGATCAGGATGACAGACCCCGGCACAATTCCTCCACCAATAACGCGATCCAGCTCGTTAATCCCAACCCTTATTCTTGTGACCTTCTGGTCTGCAACTTCAGCCAGTTTAATCACTTGCTGATTGTCGCCGCCGGCATATCCTGTCTTGCGGGACACGCCGGCAACAGGCGCCTGACGAAACTCTTCAATCGTATTCCAGGCTTCGCAGTCCGGGCATCGCCCGGCCCATTTGGGTAGCTCACTTCCGCAAGCAGTGCAATAAAAAGATGTTTTTGTTTTTGCCAATCGATTTTCCCTGTTTGAAGCATTCTTTTAGCAGAACCAGCCCGTGACCTCCAGCCTATGACATAAATTTAGTAGATTACTTACAATATGTACCGGTCATAACCACTACAAGTTGGGGTTATCGGTACATGCGCAAGCCGCAGGATCAACAAATAATCGGTGAATCTCCGGCGTTTCTGGAAGTAATTGAGCACGTATCCCGGGTTGCACCGCTGAACCGCCCCGTAATAGTTATAGGCGAACGCGGCACGGGCAAAGAGCTAATTGCCGCGCGTATCCATTTTCTTTCCGGGCGCTGGGATTTTCCCTTTATAAAATTGAACTGCGCCGCTTTGGCGGAATCCTTGCTCGAAACAGAACTGTTTGGGCACGAAGCCGGGTCATTCACTGGTGCGACCAAACGCAGGCTCGGAAGGTTTGAGCTGGCCAATGACGGCAGCCTGTTTCTGGACGAACTTTCCAGCACCTCATCCGGCGTGCAGGAAAAAATTCTTCGCGTGATTGAATATGGTGAGTTCGAACGCGTCGGCGGCAGCGAAACCATCCGCACCAATGTACGCATTATAGGAGCAACCCACGAAGATCTGCCGGTGCTTGCTGAACAGGGTAAATTTCGTGCGGACCTGCTGGATCGCCTGGCTTTTGATGTCATCACCGTGCCGCCTCTGCGGGAGCGCCGGGACGACATCATGAACCTGGCTGAGCATTTCGCGGTAAAAATGACCGGGGAGCTGGGTATGAATACATTCAACGGGTTCACCGGGCAGGCACGCAATGCACTCCTGGACTACGCGTGGCCGGGCAATGTCCGTGAATTGAAAAATGTTGTGGAACGGGCGGTATACCGGTGTCAGGATGAGGACCAGCCTGTTTCTGATATCGTTTTCGACCCTTTTGAATCGCCCTGGCGACCCGGCACAAAATCAGCAGAGGAGCAAGCCAAATCTGCGCCGCTGCCTGGCGAACCTTACGACCTGAAGCAAAGCATGCAGGAAGAAGAGGTTCGCAGGCTTAAAAACGCCCTGGCGCAGTGTCATTTTAACCAGAAGAAAACGGCTGAGTTCCTGGGTATGACTTACCACCAGCTGCGTGGTTACTTGCGCAAGTATGAGCTGACTGAAAACGAAAAATGACCAGGCATTAAACACGGGCGAACCCGGTTACTTACTAATGATCATACTGGTAGGCACTCTCGGGGGCCAGGTTAACAAAGCGTAACCAGGGACCCTGAAATGCCAGTTGGATCGTACCGGTTGAACCATTTCGGTGCTTGCCAATAATGATTTCAGCTTTGCCTTTCTCGCTGGTTTCCGGGTTATAGACCTCATCCCTGTAAATGAATACGATCAGGTCTGCATCCTGCTCAATAGAACCCGACTCCCTGAGATCGGCCATTAAAGGCCGCTTGTTCGGGCGTTGCTCCAACGCACGGTTTAGCTGAGACAGTGCAACCACCGGGACTTTAAGCTCCTTGGCGATGGCTTTTAGTGAACGGGAAATTTCCGCAATTTCGGTGGCACGATTCTCCCGGGTATCCGGTACGGCCATCAGCTGAAGATAATCCACGATGATCATGTCAATATCGTGTTCACGCTTTAGCCGGCGTGCTCGCGCACGCAACTCTGCGGGAGACAAAGCCGGGGTGTCATCAATAAATATCTTACTTTTGTGTAACAGGTTCATGGCCGATGTCAGTTTCGGCCAGTCCAGATCATCGAGCGTGCCGGTACGTATGCGATTTTGTTCAATCTGGCCCAGGGAAGAGAACAGGCGCATAACCAATTGCAAAGATGCCATTTCCATGCTGAACACAGCGACTGACTTACCGTGTTTTATGGCGGCATTTTCGACAATATTCATTGCGAAGGTGGTTTTGCCCATCGCTGGCCGGCCTGCCACGATAATAAGGTCCGAAGGTTGCAGCCCTGCTGTCAGGCGATCGAAATCCTGGTAACCGGTCGGAATACCGGTAATCTCACCTTCACATGCATTGAGTTCCTCAATTTTTGCCATCGCCTCTTTGAGTGTTTCCTGAACTGTTACGAAACCTGTCCCACGTCGGCTGCCCTTGTCTGCAATAGCAAACACGAGGCGTTCTGCTTCTTCCAGCAAGGTCTGGCTCTTTCTTCCGTCAGTGGAAAAAGCACTGGAAGTGATCTCAGAGCCGGCATCAATCAAGCTTCGCAGTATACTTTTCTCGCGAACGATATCGGCATAAGCGACGACATTGGCGGCACTCGGCGTATTGTTGGCAAGTTGCGAGATATAGTTACCGCCATCCACCTGATCAATTTTGCCGTGTGATTCAAACCACTCGGTTACCGTCACCGCATCGCAGGGTTGGCTGGATTCATGCAAATCGCTGATAGCCTGGAAAATCAGCCGGTGGTCTTCTCGATAGAAATCCACTTCAGTAACGACATCGGCGATCTGGTCCCATGCATCATCACTCAACATCAATCCACCGAGCACAGACTGCTCGGCTTCCAGTGAATGCGGCGGTACTTTGGGATCCTTAACGATGGCTAGATTGGGTGCAGGCATGAGCAGGTTTCATTCGTAAACAAGGCAAAAAAAAACTGCAAACCGCGCGCTGACGGTTCGCAGTTCAGAGCATAGATGCTGCGGCACCTTGCCGCAACAAAAAATGCTTATTCCGGGTTTACGATGACCTTAATGATGCTTTCGACGTCGGCATGCAATTGCACAACCACTTCGAATTCACCAATCGTTCTGATCGGGCCTTCGCCCATGATGACTTCGCTCTTGTTGATTTCATGGCCGAGTTTTGAAACTGCCGCAGCAACCTCACGCGGGCCAATTGAACCGTACAAATTGCCTTCATCACTGGCATTCGCGGTGATTTCAACGACCAATTCTGCGAGCCCGGCCTGCCTTGCTTCTGCCTGACCGAGCCGGTCTTTGGCCGCCACCTCCAATTCGGCCCTGCGGGCCTCGAACTGAGCGAGATTGTCTTTGGTTGCCGGTGCAGCTTTACCCGTTGGCACAAGGTAATTCCGGCCAAAGCCGGCTTTTACCGTTACCAGGTCTCCGAGGTCACCCAGGTTTTGTACTTTTTGAAGCAGGATAAGATCCATGATAGTTCTCCCTGGTGATCAATGATTGTCGGTATAAGGCAGCAAAGCCAGGAAGCGCGCCCGCTTGATAGCAGTTGCCAGTTGGCGCTGATACTTGGCTTTTGTACCGGTAATGCGGCTTGGCACAATTTTACCGGACTCACCTACATACTGTTTCAGAGTATTGAGATCCTTGTAATCGATCTCTGAAACCCCATCAGCCGTGAACCGGCAAAATTTTCTACGACGAAATTCACGTGCCATGATTATTCTCCCGCTTCAGGTTTGGTTTTTGTATCTTCCACAACACCCGGCTCAGCCGGTGCTGCATCAACTACTTCAACTTCAGGCGCTGCATCAACTGCTTCAACTTCAGGTGCTGCATCAGCTGCTTCAACTTCAGGCGCTGCATCAACTGCTTCAACTTCAGGCGCTGCATCAACTGCTTCAACTTCAGGCGCTGCATCAACTGCTTCAACTTCAGGCGCTGCATCAACTGCTTCAACTTCAGGCGCTGCATCAACTGCTTCAACTTC
>BTRB01000074.1:0-8698 GCA_036986175.1 Gammaproteobacteria bacterium | reverse complement strand
TGGCTGATTTTCCCTGAACCAGGTATTGCATATTACCGCCACGGAACAACTGGTCCTCGAGTGCGAACTTACTGTAATCCTCATCGGACGAGGCGCGGACCATCTGGTCAACATAGTTTTGCTGCGCTTTCATCACACGGCTAAAGTCCTGCTCGCTAAAATCCGGCGCCAACAGGACATTTTTTACCAGTGGGTAAAACTCGTCGACAAAATTAACCGGTACCTGGAACGTAAACGTGGTGACTTGCTTATCCACTGCCGCAAAATAACCAGCGGCCCAGGGCATCATTTTGTCCTGTATGTCGGCATAACCAAGGCCGCCGGCACCGCCTTGCGCCATCAACGAAGCGGTAGCATAAGTCAGGCCTTCCTTGCCGGCCGGGTCAGCAATCGAACCGTTGTCGAAACGAATTTTGAATACGACCTTGTTGGAATTCTGTTGCTGGAGTGCAACAACGTCGATGGCCTGTGCAGCAACTGCCTGGGCCTGAACCACGAACAGGAGCGTCAGCGCGGTGGTGGCATTGCGTAGTAGAGATCTCATTTCATTGCTCCCAATTCATCATCCGAGATAGTGGCGACGGTCAGGTGTTCCGGCTTGAAATACTTGTTGGCGACCATTTTGATATCTTCAACCGTGACTTTATCGTAGAGCGCGTAAAGCCGGTTGACGGATTCAGGGTCACCGGTCAACTGGATATAGTGGCTCAGTGACCGCGCAATCGCCCCGGGTGTGTCTATACTCATGGCGTATTCATACTTCAGCTTGGACTTGGTTCGCTCCAGCAGTGCGGCATCGACATCTTCGGTTTTTACGCTGGCAATGGCCTTTTTAATTTCACCCATAACATAGGACATATCTTCTTTATCTACCATGGATACCTGGATGGTAATCAGATTCGGGTCGCGGCTGTCAAACGCGCCGCCGCTAATAAAGCGGACCTTCTGCTCCTCAATCACCAATTTCTTGTACAGATCCGAGGTTCTGGAGAAAACGACAGACGCCAAAACATCCAGTGCCGGCATATCGATCTTCGAGTCGCTAAAGGCCGGGCCCTTATAACTCATGCTGAAAAAAGGAGGTATGCTGCCGTTTTGCAAATGCACATAGCGTGTTTCGGTCTGCTCGGGCTCCTCAGGTACTACCGATACATAGCTGCCGCGCTGCCATTGGCCGAAATACTTTTCAGCAAGTGCATCCACTCGCTCCGGGGTCACATCGCCGACGACCAGGACGGTGTTGTACTCAGGCCGGTAATAGCGGGCATAAAACTTTTTCGAATATGCGTATTGATTCGGCATGTCGACGATGTCCTTGAAATAACCCATCGTCGTGTGTGAATAGGTATGGGTGGTAAAGGCCGTTTCGGCACGCTTTTCATTCAGTTGGCTGTAAGGGCTGGCAAAGTTTTTGGTGTACTCGCCTTTTACAGCCCCGGCCTCTATTTTGAATTCCTGCTCTGAATACTTGAGGTTCAGGAAGCGGTCAGATTCCAGTTCAAACATCAACTCAAGCTTTTCCGCGTTACCGGTCATGTGATAGACCGTTCTGTCCTGGGTGGTATTTGCATTTGCGGCGGCGCCGGTGGATTTTAAGGCAGCGCTGTATTTTTCTTTAGGATACTTATCCGTGCCGCGAAACATCATGTGCTCAAAGAAATGTGCAAATCCGGTAACACCGGGTTCCACTTCGTTGCGAGCCCCGACACGTGTGATGATATAGAACGCGGCTAAACCCGGCGAATCAAAAGGTACCGTAACCACGTTCAGGCCATTGTCCAGTTGGTGCTGGTAAATCGGGTAGGGCAGTATTTTATCTGCCTGTGCTTTTGGTGACTGCGTGCTAAAAGCATTGCTGGATGCAAGAAGCAAAAGCCCGATTACCGCAGCCTTGATAATTGTCTTCATGATTAATAGTCCATTGATTGTTCAGATTGCACTGATTGACAACCTGCCATTTTGAATTAAAACCCAATAAAAAACTATGCCGACGGAAAAATATCGATGTCAACACTGCCGGAAATAAATCTCACTGATTGTGAATCAGTACACGGCGAGTTATTTCCGGTTGTTTGGCGGCGGGACGCCAAACGCTGACTACTGTTTAAGCGGATTATTCGGATGCTCTGTCCAGTTCAGGTAGGGCAGGCCGTTGTCCACTTCGACCATGGTGATGCATTGGGGTACCGGGCAAACAAGGTAGCAGAGATTACAACCAACGCACTCCTCATCAATGACCGTGTAGGTACGCTTGCCGTTTTTGTCTTTTGCGGCTGTAATCGCCTGGTGTGACGTGTCTTCACAAACGATGTGGCACAGCCCGCATTCAATACATTTATCCTGGTCGATCGCGGCAACGGTCTTGTAGTTAAGGTCAAGGTATTGCCAATCGGTAACATTGGGTATAGCGGCTCCACGGAAGTCATCCAGGCCTTTGTAGCCCTTTTCATCCATCCAGTTGTTGAGGCCATCGACCAGGTCATCAATGATACGGAAGCCGTAGCGCATGGCCGCTGTACATATCTGCACACTGCCGCATCCCAGGGATATGTATTCGGCCGCATCGCGCCAGCTACTGATTCCGCCGATCCCTGAAATTGGCAAATTGGCCGTTTGCGGATCACGCGCGATCTCGGACACCATACTGAGTGCAATGGGTTTTACTGCCGGCCCGCAATAGCCGCCATGGACACCTTTACCCGCCACGGCGGGTGTTGGCGCCATGCAATCGAGGTCTATGGAGACAATGGAATTGATTGTATTGATCAGTGAGACAGCATCCGCGCCGCCTTCGCGGGCAGCGCGTGCCGGGCGTCTGATGTCGGAAATATTAGGCGTCAGTTTGACAAAAACCGGCAGGCTGGTGTGGATTTTGCACCACTCGGTGACTTGCTGTATATATTCGGGGACCTGGCCGATAGCGGCACCCATACCGCGTTCGCTCATCCCATGGGGGCAGCCGAAATTCAGCTCGACTCCGTCACAGCCTGTCTGCTCCGTTTTCTGCAGTATTTCTTTCCATGCCTGTTCGTTACAGGGCACCATCAATGAAACGACCAGCGCGCGGTCCGGCCAGGCCCGCTTCACAGCCGTGATTTCATCCAGGTTGACCTGTAAGGGGCGGTCGGTGATCAGTTCAATGTTGTTGAGGCCGATCATGCGCTGACCGTTGTAGTCTACGGACCCGTAGCGTGAACTGACATTGACCACCGGCGGACCGTCTTCACCCAGCGTTTTCCACACCACGCCGCCCCAGCCGGCTGCAAAAGCCCGCTCAACGTTGTAGCGTTTGTCGGTGGGCGGGGCAGAAGCCAGCCAGAAAGGGTTGGGGGAGGAAACACCGGCGATGTTGCAGCTCAGATCAGCCATGGTTCAGATACTCATCAATACTGTGCGCGGCGACCTTGCCATCCTGCACTGCGATTACTGTCAGGTCGTTACCCGGTGTGCAATCGCCACCGGCCCACACGCCCGTCAGGCTGGTGCGCTGACCCTGGTCCACGCGAATACGGCCTGATGCGAGTTCCAGCGCTTCGCTGGTGCCCAATGGTGTTGTATCCAGTGTCTGGCCAATCGCCTTGAATAACTGGTCGGCGGGCAATGTAAAGGACTCTCCGGTACCGACAGGTTGGCCGTTTTCGTTCAGTTCGGTGTACTCAAACTCTACTGCACTCAAGGTGGCGGCTTCGGTGAGGATGCGCAACGGCTGCGCATGGGTACGAATCAGCACACCGTTGGTTTGTGCCACTTCCTGCTCATAGGCTGTTGCACCCATCTGTGCCGGACTGCGCCGGTAAACCATGGTGACGGTTTCTGCCCCCAGCTTTTTAGCTTGCACAGCGATATCAATGGCAGTGTTGCCGCCACCGATAACAACCACGTTACGGCCTATCGGCAGGCTGCTTAGGTCCTCCTGGCGTATGTGCTCGATAAAATCGACGGCACTATAGACCCCCTCAGCGTTCTCGTTTTCAAGGCCAAGCGCGTTGACCGCATTATGGCCAAGACCGATAAAGACAGCATCGTATTTTTGCCGCAATTCGCCGAGGTCAACATCGGCACCCAGGCTTTTTCCCGTTACCACATTGATTCCGCCAATGTCGAGAATAAACGCAAGCTCTTTCGCGGCCCGCTCATCCAGCATTTTATACGCCGCCAGTCCATATTCGTTCAGTCCGCCCGGCTTTGCGCGGGACTCGAATACCGTCACGTCGTGACCGAGCAGGGACAATCGATGGGCGCAGGATAATCCGGCCGGTCCTGCACCAACCACGGCGACGGTTTTTCCGGTTGCCGACGCCCGCGCGAACGGTTGCTGTCCGGTAGCAAACAGGGTGTCCGTGGCGTAGCGCTGCAGTTGGCCGATTACAACCGGTTTTTCTTCTGCTGTATTACGTACACAGACCTGCTCACAAAGTTCTTCGACGGGGCAGACATTGGCGCAGGTTCCGCCCATAATGTTTTCATTCAGTATGGTGATGGCTGCACCCTGGAGATTGCCGCTGGCAATCTTACGGATGAAGCCGGGAATGTCGATGCCTGTCGGACAGGCTTCGGTACAGGGTGCGTCATGGCAGAACAGGCAGCGTGCAGATTCCTGTACCGCCTGTAATTCAGTTAACGGTGCATGCAGGTCAGAAAAATTCTGCCTGATCTCAGCAGCGCTGATCCGTCCGCTGCGGATATCTCCCCCCATCAGGCCCGCTTCCTCATTAACAGGTAATAGACCACGCTTGAGATTCCAAGTCCGATAAACCACGCATAATTGTACAGGTTAACGATCCTGCCGCTACCGGAATAAAGACCGACATTGGCCAGGAACCCCGGAATATTGGGTAGCACCCCAATGACCAGCGCAATGATGGCCATGCGGTTTACCCCGGCATAACGGCCATCGTGACGGTACAGGTCTGCGACATTGAGGCGGGTCTTTCTGACCAGGAAATAATCTACCAGGATGATCCCGATGACAGGGCCGAGCAAGGCGGAGTAGCCGATAAGCCAGGTGAAGATATAGCCGCTGGGGTCCGCAATCAATTTCCAGGGCATGATCAGGATACCGATGACGCCGGTGATGTAACCACCGCGTTTGAAGTCAATTTTTGACGGCATCATGTTGGAAAACGCATTGGCGGGACCGACTACATTGGCAGCGGCATTGGTTGAAATGGTGGCAATGATGACCGCGATCATGGCAAAGAATACCAGCGTGTGGGATTCAAAACGCCTGACCAGTACGACCGGGTCCCAGATCGCTTCGCCAAAGATGATGATGGTCGCGCTGGTTACCGCCACGCCGATAAAGGCAAACAGGGTCATGGTGCTGGGCAGACCGGATAACTGCCCGACCACCTGCGCGCGCTGGCTGTTGGCATAGCGTGTGAAATCGGAAATGTTCAGCGTGAGTGTCGCCCAGAAGCCCACCATGGCGGTCAGGCTGGGCCAGAACAGTTGCCAGAATTCCGCAGAATCCTGGAATTTGGAGCCGGCCTGCAGCATCGGCCCGAAGCCGTCGGCGCGTTGATAAGCCCAGGCGAGCAATACCAGGCCACTCAGCAACAGGAAGGGTGCTGCGAGGTGCTCAAGTATACGGATCGAGTTGATGCCCTTCCAGATCAACCAGATGTTCATTGCCCAGAACAGCATGAAAGAGGCGAATTGGGCAAGGCTGACACCGACCCAGTCCGGCATCATCGTGGGTGCGTCTGCAACACCGGGCCAAATAATTAATACGATGGTATAGATGGCGGCGCCACCGATCCAGGTCTGGATACCAAACCACCCGCAGGCCACGATGGCACGTAACAATGACGGGATGTGGGCGCCCCTGATACCGAATGATGCCCGTGCGAATACCGGGAAGGGTATGCCGTACTTTGTGCCCGCGTGGCCCGACAAGGACATGGGTACAAACACGATCAGGTTGCCGAGCAGTACCGTCCACATGGCTTGCTGCCAACTCATGCCGCCGTCAATCAGCGATGCTGCAATCATGTAAGACGGAATATTGACCGCCATGCCCACCCACAGCGTGAAGAAACTGATGGCTTTCCAGGTTTGCTGGTTTGCCGGTACCGGTGCGATATCCGGATTGCTGAGATCCCTATCGAAATTCAGATGCCTGGTATCCTGGTCCTGGGCCATATGCTTACAGTTCCGTCAGGACACCGTAAGTCTCCGGGCGGCGGTCGCGGTAAAACTGCCAGGTGTTGCGAACTTCGCGGATCAGGTCGAAATCCAGATCAGCGATGACCATTTCGTCCTCTGTTTCACTGGCCTGGGCGACAATCTGGCCGCGTGGGTCGGCGAAATAGGAGGAGCCGTAGAACCGGCCAATATTCCAGGGTGGCTCCTCACCTACGCGGTTGATGGCTGCGATGTAATAGCCGTTAGCGGCCGCGTGGGCTGTTTGTTCGAGTTCCCACAGGTATTGGGATAGCCCAGCTACCGTGGCAGAGGGATTGAAAACGATTTCTGCACCGTTCAGGCCGAGACACCGCGCACCATCGGGAAAATGGCGGTCGTAACAGATATACACAGCCACTTTCCCGTAGGCGGTAGCAAACACCGGGTAGCCCAGGTTGCCGGGCTTGAAGAAGAATTTTTCCCAGAATCCTGCCACTTGCGGTATGTGGTTTTTGCGGTACTTGCCCAGATAGGTGCCGTCAGCGTCAATCACCGCTGCGGTGTTGTAGTAAACCCCGGTCATGTGCTCCTCGTAGATCGGCACAATGATCACCATGTTGTGCTTACGGGCATATTCGCACATTAATTGTGTCGTTGGGCCATCAGGAATGGCTTCTGCTGCGTCGTACCATTTACTATCCTGTGACGGACAAAAATAAGGTCCGGTAAATATTTCCTGGAAGCACAGCATTTGCACGCCTTTTTTCCCCGCTTCTTCGATAAAGGGGATGTGTGCTTCGATCATTGCTTCGCGGTGGGCTGCCACGCTTTCATCGCCGTGCAGTTTGTTGGCCATCTGGATAATGCCGGTTTTCACCATTCTGGACATGATCTTCTCTTCAATGTTTGGGGTTAAACGGCGGGCGCTTCTGGTATTTGCCGAAACCTTCGCCAACCAGCGCCTTGCCTGCATCAATAGCTACGGTGCCCCGCAGGATGGTTGTGCGGGTCTTGCCCTGAACTTCCCAGCCTTCATAGGGATTGTAGTCCACGTTCATATGGTGGGTATCAGCGGAAATGGTGTGTCTGGTTTCGGGGTCAAAAATGATGATATCTGCATCGGAACCCACCGCGATCGTGCCTTTGCGTGGAAACAGGCCAAAGATTTTCGCTGCACCGGTCGAGGACATCTCGACGAATTTGTTCAGCCCGATACGGCCCTTGTTAACGCCTTCGCTGTAAAGCAGTTCCAGGCGGTTTTCGATACCGGGCGCGCCATTGGGGATTTTGGAAAAATCGTCTTTGCCCATGGCCTTCTGATCCATGCAGAACGGGCAGTGGTCGGTGGCCACATGCTGTATCAGGTTCTGGTTGATGCCGGCCCATAGTGCCTGCTGATCCTTCTTCTTGCGCAGGGGCGGGCTCATGACTACCTTGGCGCCCTCAAAGCCATCTTTGAAGTAGTAAGACTCATCCAGCAACAGGTACTGGATACAGGTTTCGACATGTACTTTCTGATTGCGTAACGTGGCCAACTTGACCCGGTTCAGAGATTCTTCGCAGGTGGTGTGCACGATATACAAGGAACAACCGGACTGCTGGGCCAAATCAATAGCCCGACCGGCGGCCTCGGCTTCACAGATAGCGGGCCGCGAGAGCATGTGATACTGCGGTGAGGTGTTGCCTGCTGCCAGGTTCTTTTCAATATTTCGATCAACCATATCGCCATTTTCACAATGGGTGGTGATAATACCGCCGTGCTCGACCAGTTCCTCCATCAGTTCAAACATCTGCCGGTCATCCACCATTAAAGCACCTTTGTAGGCCATAAAAACCTTGAATGAATTGATCCCGTGTTCCTTGATGACATGCGGGATTTCCTTGCGCGTAGCGTCGTTGAAATCGGTCACCGCACAATGGAAAGCATAGTCACCCACAGCATGGCCATCGGCTTTCATGTGCCATGCCTCAAGGGCCGCTTCCAGCGTATCGCCCTGGGTCTGGATGGCGAAATCAATGATGGTCGTGGTACCGCCGTGCAAGCCGGACAGCGTGCCGGTCGCAAAGCTGTCACTGGCATGCGTGCCCATGAATGGCAGTTCCATATGTGTATGGGCATCTATGCCGCCCGGAAACAGGTAACAGCCACTGGCATCTATCTCGCGGTCGGCACTGACATCAAGCTGAGCCCCGATCATGGAGACAGTTTCACCTTCGATATAAACATCAGCCTGGTATTTGTCCGTGGCGGTGACGACTGTGCCGTGCCTGATCAACAAAGAACTCATGTGCCTGCCTCATTACAACCAAATATTGAATGGATCATCTTATTTCTATTTCGGGGTAATATCTACACGCTCAATGAACCGGGACAGCACATGGATCAGTTTCTAAAATCAGCATTTGATGAGGCCCAAAAAAGCTTGCGCGAAGGCGGGATACCTGTTGGCTCAGTTATCGTTCACGACGACAGGATCATCGGCAGGGGACATAACCGCCGCGTTCAAAATGGCAGCACCGTACTGCATGCTGAAATGGATGCCTTCGAAAACGCCGGTCGCCAGCCGGCCAG
>BTRB01000073.1:0-8787 GCA_036986175.1 Gammaproteobacteria bacterium | reverse complement strand
CCAGGGCATGGAGCGCCGTAATATAAAAGCCTCCGGGTCGAAGCTCTCCTGTGCCGTTCGTTTTACATGCGCTGATTCGGGTGCGTCCTCAAGTTCGAAATTGTCGCTCAGTCGCCGACCCACGCTGTTGTCAGCTTCGTTTGTCGTCAAAGCGGAAAACGCATCGAAATCATGTTGCCATTGCTGCATGGCGACAAAGCTCGATCCGTCAAATCCGGGTTCTGTTCCAGACACAAAAGCTGTATCTGTGGCTTCCTGACCTGTTGGGTTTTCCGTGCCATCCTCATAGCCGGTCAAGTCCTGATCCGCTCCGTACTTGAAAGTATCAACGCAGTCGCTCGGCACAAAGCCTTCGCTGAGCATGGCATTGATGTGCCGTGCGCGGTGCAGTAACTCGCCGGGGTCGTCACCACGCAGCCAGCACATGAGTGCAGCCTGTGTGGAAGGGATGTCAATGCCCGCACCGGAGCGCGCCGGGAAACTGCGTAAGCCGGGTACCTCTGCCCCGAGTTCCAGTACCAGCGAATGGCCGAGGCCGACGACGATTCCGACACCGTCGGCAACCTCTGCGAGTTGTCGTAAACAATCAACAGCATTACCGCCGGGGACTTGATCGTAAAACAGGTATTTCCCATGTTGAGGGATCAGTTCGAGTATGCCTGGTTGGTGATTGTTCATGCTTTCATGTTTGCCTTGATGCTGATTCCTGATCTCGGCTTAAACAATACCATGCTGCTGCTGATTGCAACAAAATAGCAGTAAAGTCACATGAAAGGTTCGGCGCGTTCCAGCAGCTCTTCCAGGCCCGGCTCATCAGGATTTCTGGGTTTGCCGGGGTGGATGATGGCCACCTGGCAGGTCTCGGCGGCTTCAACCAGTTCACGATAGGTACCTGCATCCGGGTCGGCGATGTAGGCACGTTGGTCATCGTCGTAGGCGAACATCAGACCATTGAGTTCGGTGCATTCGTTGCATGTCGTGCAGCGAATGGTTTCAATCCAGGGGTCATCAGAGGAAGCCCCCGCCATTTCCGGTGGTGATGTTTCCACCGCAGATTCTATCGCAGGTGTCGTTTGTGGAGCTTCTGTGGCTACAATCTCGGTTGGAGCAGCCACTGTAGCATCCGCGTTATCAGGAGCGGGCGCCTGTGCGGCCAGCCTTTCCTTTTCCTTCCTTTCCTTTTCCCGGGCTTCCTTGGCAGCGACCAACGCCCGCCGGGCATGAGAATTGTTGATACCACCCAGTTCCTGCAGGCTGTGCCAGCGTTCCCGGCAGCGCTGCGCTGCATTGATGAGTTTGTCGTCACAGACCGCCCGGTGCAAAACGTCGTTCTCATCGATCAGCAGAATGTAGGGGATCTTGCCAGACCGCGATTTCGAATCCATTTCCAGGAATGTGTGGACAGGCAGCATGTCGCTGTTCCAGTGTTCGGCTGGAACACTGGCGAAGTGGCTGGCGAAGCGCCCGTCGCTGGCCATGAAGTCGACCGGGGTAAAGGCAGTCTCTTCCGATTGGGTATTGTGCCCGGCATCCTCGTACTGGAATGTATGCCGGCTCCAGTCATGTTCGTCGTGGGGGTTGCCGTCAAGATGGAAACGGGAAGCCAGGTCCATACCGGACGCCGGATCGTAAGTATAGCTCGGGAATACACGTGACTCGGTCGCCGCGGCGGCCGCGAGGTAAGGGGTGTTTTCACTCAGCGCGCCGGAATAGACACTAAACAGGGCCGGTCGATCACTGGATAGGCCAGGCATGACGGACTCGCGTAGCCGGTAAAGCGAAGAGGCGGCCGACTGCATCACGAAAACGTTGTTCAGCCCCATCGCCATGCCTGCCAGTTGCTGACCTTGCGTGCCAAAGGACAACTGGCCCGAAGCGGTCGACACCTCACCGGCAATATTAACTACCCGGGCCACGATCTTGAACGGCAACCCGGTGCGCAGGAGTCCGAGGATGGCCTGCGTGTTGGCGACATCATCTGAATCCTTTACGTATACCAGGTAAGAAGGAAATAGCGCCAGGTCGCCGGGACCGAGGCGATCTTCGTCAAAATCTCTGTAAAAAGAGTCATGTTGCGATTCGTCGTAACGGTTCTCAATTTCCAGTTCCGCTATGCTGATGGCCTTCACCAGCGCTGCCATTTCCGGCAAACGCTCCCGGAAAGCAGCGAGGGCCTTGCTGCAGTCTTCATATGCGAATCCGAATGGAGTTCCGGCGCCGTTGGCAGCTACGAACCCCTGGGATTTGAGTACAGAGATGGCTTCATTGATCCGCTGTCGGCGTTTTTTCGGCAGTGGCTGGCCAACCGGGACAGATTTCAGAATACGGGCCATGGCCTGGAAATCAAACACAGTATGGTCAACGGAGCCAAGCGAACTTTTGAGGTGTCTGGCACCACGGGCCTTGCCCGAGTGCATGTAATCAGCACGGAGGATATCCGACAGCCTGTGTACCAGGTGGTTGATCCTTGAGTGCAGATGCGTCGCTTTGACCCACTGGCTCTGATGCCAGGCATGCCTGATCAGCCGGGAAGGAAGACGGGCATCACAGTCAATGACTTCACCATCGAAATCAAGTTCACGGTATATTTGATCCAGATTTTCAAGCAGGCCTTTGGCCACCGACTCATTTACTTCGCTTAGCAGTTTTTGCCTGGCCTTGTCCCATAACTGCGACAGGGTTCCTGTTTGTCCACGGGCTACGAGGGTCCTGATTTCCTGTTCCAGGCTGAGCACCTGGCGCCGCGTTTCCTCACCCTCGATGCCTGGTGGTGCAACTTTTTGCAATGCTAAGTCAATGGTATCGGCCAGAGACCGGACCCATTCATGATCCTGGCCGGCAGCAAGAATCAACGGGAAATCGTAGCGCAGCCGGGACAGGTCACGGTAGCCGGCAAACAGGGCCGGCCGGAATTGTTTGCTTTCTGCCTGCTCCGCAGGTAATCCTGAGCGGTCGCCGAGCAGGTAAAATGCGGCCAGGTTTGCAGCGCCGGGGCTCACACCGTTGCACCTGGGGGGTGAATGGTGAACTTGTCAAATTCGGTCGAGAGAAAGCCTGAAACTGTTTCAGCGGTATTCATTTTGTCCGGAACCTGCCAATCTTCGTAACAAGGTAGCTCGGTGTTCCTGTACAACACACCCACAGGTATGGGATCACCACCCGATGCGATTTCACGAGCCCGGTTGCGGTTGGAGGGGTCGTGTACTTCATGGTTATGGTAGATCCTCCCCAGCTCAGGGCTGATGTCGAGACCATTCTCGTGCTTGAGCAACAACATGCGGTCGGGGTCCTGAACCCACTCGTCATAGCGGTGCTCCAGGAATTCCGGGCAGCGCTGCAGCACGCGGATGAAAGAGAAACCTTTGTGGCGGAAACCCTGCTGGATGATGTCGTGGGTGAGATCGGGTATCCAGTCTGCAGCCTGGGCTACAAAAGAGGCGTTGCGGATGCCCAGCGTGACGCTGATAGGGTTGAGGGGCTCAAGGTGGGTACCGCTAGGCGTTGTGTTGCTGACCTGCCCCAGCGGCGAGGTCGGCGAAGCCTGGTTCTTCGTCAGGCCGTAGATGCCGTTGTCCAGCACGATGGCCGTCATATTCATGTTGTAACGTACCGCGTGAATCCAGTGCGCCGTGCCGATGCTGCAACAGTCACCGTCACCCATGATCACAAATACATTCAGATCCGGGCGCCTGATCTTTACGCCCTGGGCCACCGGCAGCGCACGGCCATGCAGGCCGTGAAAACCGTAAGTATTCATATAGTGCGGGAAGCGGCTGGAGCAGCCGATACCAGAGATAAACACGGTCTTTTCAGGGGGTAATTTCTCGTCACGACACAGCCGTTGTATGGCTGTAAGCACGCCGTGGTCACCACAGCCGACACACCAGCGCGGAACCGCGCTCTGGTAATCCTCGAGAACGTAATTGTCGTCCAGCAAATCCAGCACGCACGAAGAAACAGCAGTACTCATGATTGCGCCTCCAGTGTTTGCAGTTTGTCCAGCATGACCCGCTCGACGGTTCCAGGCTTGAGTGGCTGGCCGCTGACTTCGGAATAACAGTCGACGTCTACCAGGAACCTGGAGCGTAGTATCAGGGCGAGTTCGGTATAACGGCGGTTATCCTGGTCGATGAGTTCGGTTTCGAGGTTGTCTGACCAGTTATTCTCAATGGTCATCACCTGTTTGAATTGTCCGAGAATTTCGCGGATGCCGGAGGCCATGGGCTGGATGAACTTCAAGTGCAGGGAGGCAAGCTTGTGGCCCTTTTCCCGCAGGCGGTCTACACCCTCCTGGATCGAACCCCTGGTACTGCCCCATCCGACCACCAGCAGATCACCTTGTTCGTCACCGTAAACGACGGGCGTCTTCAGCGTCTTTTGCAGTGCTGCCAGCTTGAGACTTCGGTGTTTCATCCCATCCACGTTGGCTTCGCTGTTGTAGGCTACGTGACTTGCGCGGTCATGCGCCAGGCCGGTCAGTGTGTGCATGCCGCCGGATTGTCCGGGTATAAAACGGCGGGCGATCCCTGTGCGTACGTCCCAGTCGTAGGCTAGTGCATCTGCGGGGATCGGACTCTGATCAATGGGTGGGGCATGCCAGTCCTGGTTGTAAACGGGCCGCGGAAATGGTTGCTGGGCCGATGCCAGGTTGGCGTCAGACAGCACTACGACCACGACATTGAAAGTCTCCGCAATCTTGCGGGCGGTGATCATTGAATAGAAGCAATCCTCGATATCCGAGGTGGCCATCACCACCTTGGGGTTGTCGCCGTGGCCACCAAAGCATGCGAATAACAGATCGGACTGCTCGGTCTTGGTCGGTAGACCGGTGCTGGGTCCGCCGCGCATCACGTCCACAACCACCAGCGGTATTTCCGCCATGACCGCGAGCCCGAGCGTTTCCTGTTTTAGCGCAAAGCCGGGACCCGAGGTAATGGTTACCGCGCATTTCCCTGCGTAGGACGCGCCGATTGCAAATGCGCAGGCTGCAATTTCGTCTTCGGCCTGGTGTACCAGTCCGCCGACGCTGCTGAATACCTCGCTGAGGTAGTGGGACGCTGAGGTTGCAGGCGTGATCGGGTACATCGAACAGATCTCCATGCCGGAAGCAACTACACCCAGACCGAGAGCAACGTTGCCGTTAACGACAATCTGGGGTTCGGTGACCTTTGAAGGTGGTATCTGATAGCGAATGCCCAGGTTTTCGGCAGCCCACGCATAACCGGCCTCCAGCAGGTCAATATTGGCTTGAACGATGGCCCCGGATTTCTTTTTGAAGATGAAGGCGACCTGGTCCCGCGCGATTTGCAGGTCCAGGGAATAGATATGGCACAGCAATCCCAGCACGAACATATTTTTCCCGCGTCGTGGATCACTGACCACGCGCAAGCATTCTTCTTCCATCGGGATTTCATGAACATTAAAACCACCCCTGAGCATTTCATCCATCGCATCAGCGTACATGGCGGCGATGGTCGGGTCCGCGTGGGTTTTCCACTTGTTTTCAAGCAGTACTGTGCAACCGGGTTTCAGTTCGTGCTCACGCGAACGGCGCAGCATGACCTGGTCATTGAAAGCGACTATCAGGTCGGCTTCATCACCGCCGTTGGTCACCCGATGCGAAGCCAGCCGGATGCGGTTGCCGCTGGCGCCTTCAATACTCCTGGCTGGCGGCTGGATCTCCGCGGGAATAATCTCCACCGTCCAGATCCCGGCACCCATACGTGCTGCAATGGAGCCAAAAGATTGCCCGCATTTTTGTGCACCCTCACCGGAGTCACTGACTATTTCAACCGTGTGTTCATCGATGACGATGGCAGGTCGGCGTTTGTAAGCAGCCTTTTTCGGCCGGAGCCGTACAGCCACGGTGTCAGCTTTGCCGTCGCCGGCCTCGCTGCCATGGAAGTTTTCCGGGGGTTCATCTATGTTGGGGTGATCTTTAAGCGAAGTATTCATACGGCCCTTACCCTTGTGAAATTCCTTTCCTGACGCGGTACCCCGAACAATGTATTTTTCGGGCTTACGCGTTGATCCATGTAAACTACGTCGGTATCCCGGATGCCGAGATATTTCTTCATTGCCTGCGCCGCCTTGCGCCCGGCACCCATCGCCAGGATCACGGTTGCACCACCCGTGACGATATCTCCGCCGGCAAAAACACCGTACAATGACGTGCCCATATCGTCATCGGTTTCAATGAAACCCCATTTGTTGAGCTTGATATTCGAGGTTTGGCCAATGATCGGGTTTGCGCTGGTGCCAATGGCGTAGACAACCGTGTCAGCTGCAAATTCAAAATCACTGCCCTCAACCGGCACCGGGCGCCGTCTGCCGGACTCATCCGGTTCTCCCAGCTCCATACGGATACAGCGCATGCCGCGCACGTTACCCTTGCCATCGTCGAGGATTTCAAGCGGGTTGCTCAACCAGTGGAACTCGACACCCTCTTCTTCGGCATGCTCAATTTCCTCAAAGCGGGCAGGGCTTTCCCCGATGGTGCGGCGGTAGATGCAATATACTTTTTCAGCGCCCATACGCAGTGACACACGCATCGCATCCATCGCGGTATTGCCCGAACCGATGATGGCAACCTGCCGGCCCAGGCCCAGCGGTGTATCGTGGCGCGGGAAGTCCCCGGCCTGCATCAGGTTGCAACGTGTGAGCAACTCGTTGGCGGATAAAACACCGTTCAGATACTCACCCTTGATCTTCATAAAGCGGGGCGTGCCGGCACCGGTGCCGATGAAAATGGCGTCGAAGCCCAGTTCATCGGTCATTTGTTCGATAGTGAACAGCCGCCCGACCAGGGTGTTGCATTCAATTTTGACACCCAGACTGGTCAGTTTGTCGATTTCCGCCGCGATTACGGAGTCGGGCAGACGGAATTCGGGAATGCCATAGCGCAACACGCCACCAGGCTTGTGGAACGCCTCGTATACAGTGACATCACAACCGGCTTTGGCCATATCTGCCGCACAAGCGATGCCGGCCGGCCCTGAACCGACGATGCCGATCCGGTAGCCGTTGGGTTCAATATAGGGAATATTGGTCCAGCCATTCTCAATGGCCTGGTCTCCAACCCAGCGCTCAAGTCGCCCGATTGCGACCGGCTCCAGCGAATCGCCGACCGGACACACACCCTCACACTGGTCTTCCTGGGGACAAACCCGGCCACAAATCGCTGCCAGCAGGTTGGCGTCGCTGAGAACGTCGTAGGCGCCACGGTATTGCTTGTCGACAATCTTCTGGATAAAGCCCGGGATATCGATGTTCACGGGGCAAGCAGGTACGCAGGCTGGTTTTGGACACATCAGGCAGCGTTCTGACTCAAGCAGGGCGTTTTCCAGGCTGTAACCGATGGCAACTTCAGCAAAGTTTTTTACCCGCCCCGCCGGCGGTTGTACCGGCATGGAGGTACGCTCCTGGGGGATGGTTCTAATCGTTTTTCTGGCCATTTTTTTTCTGCTGAATTTTGCGGGCATTTTCAAATCCTGGCTTTGCAGCTTGCAGTCCATTTTTCAACGGCCAGCTTTTCGTCTTTTCCGAAACGCCCAAGCCGGTTCATCAGGTCTTTAAAATCCACCTTGTGGCCATCGAACTCCGGCCCGTCAACACAGGCGAACTTCATGCCATCGTCAAGCTTGACACGACAACCGCCGCACATGCCGGTGCCGTCAACCATGACCGGGTTCAGGCTGACCGTGGTTTTGATACCGTATGGCCGCGTGGTCTCTGCGCAAGCCTGCATCATGATTGGCGGGCCAATCGCGAGCAGCTCAGCGATATCCGGGTGCTTTTCAATCGCCATCCTGATGCCGTCTGTCACCAGGCCCTTGATGCCTGCCGAACCGTCATCGGTGCAGATAATGTATTCATCGCAGACCGCACGGAACTTGTCATCCCAAAAAACCAGCCCCTTGTCCCGGAAGCCGACGATACCGATAACATAGGCGCCGGCTTCCTTGTATGCCCGCGCTTGCGGAAATACCGGTGCTACACCCAGTCCACCGCCTACACATATGACTTTCCCGGCATTGCTGATGTGGCTGGGTTCTCCCATCGGGCCGGTCACGCTGCTCAATTCGGTGCCCGTATGGCAATCGCGTTGCATTTGCCTGGTGGTCTTGCCGACAGCCTGGATGACGAGGGTAATCGTGCCTTTTTCACGGTCAAAATCCGCGATGGTCAGGGGAATCCGTTCACCATCCTCATGCGACATGACAATCACGAACTGCCCGGGCCGGGCGGCTTTTGCCATCATCGGATGGTGTATTTCCAGCAAGTAGGTGACATCCGAGAAATCCTCACGTCGGACGATTTCGATGGCGGAGGCATGATAGCCGCCGCCGGCTGGTGAATTGCTCTCGAGTCGCTTTCGATTTTCGCTCAAGGACATTACGATTTACTCCAGGAATGTTGTCCCGTGAAGAATCATGAATAGTAGAGCATTGGTGTACAGGGTACTCGATTTTGATCAACTTATGGACAATTTTCTGAGCGGTTCGCATACAGGAAAATATCCCTTTTCGTTGACTTTGCCGGAGGAAGGCTGGAATGTAACGACTTGTGTCAACAGGTAATCCCAGGAGATAGAAAATGCGAGAGTTAGCCAACAATCCCCTCCAGCTGGACAACTCTGTTTTATTAAGATCAAAAGCATATATAAAAGGCGCCTGGGTAGAGGCGGATGATGGCAGCACTTTTGCAGTCAGCAATCCGGCCGATGGTGGGTTTCTGACCGAAGTGCCCAACCAGGGCGTTGCAGAAACCCGTCGTGCGATCGAGGCT